>CAZNWR010000101.1:0-9999 GCA_964576645.1 uncultured Enterobacteriaceae bacterium
TGCCTCCTTAATTATGTTTACAACGAACCTTACATGACGCGCCTTGAGGCGTTCATGTTTAGTCTAGCCCGGATTACTCCTGAACGCGCGCAGCACGGAGCATGAGCACGCATGCGCGTGCCCGACCATACTTCAAATAGGTGATAGGAAGGAGTGAGTAAATGGAGATCGCCGGGCGGCGACCGATGAAGAAAATCAGCCCGAGGGCGCGATCAGGGCAACAGCGTGCGCGGCAATACCCTCCTCATGACCGATAAAACCCAAACCGTCCGTGGTGGTCGCCTTCACGTTGACAAAGGAAATATCCAAACCGAGATCTTCGGCCAGGTTTCGACGCATTTCCTGAATGTATCCTCCGAGCCGGGGTGCCTGCGCCAGAACCGTGACGTCCACGTTGACCGGGACGCAATTGCGTTCGTGCAGCAACTGCACCACCTTACGCAAGAGTATTCTGCTGTCTATATCCTTGTACGCGGAATCGGAATCGGGGAAGTAAGTGCCGATGTCGCCGAGCGCCATCGCGCCCAGCAGGGCGTCACTCAATGCATGGATTACGGCGTCGCCGTCCGAATGTCCCGCAAGTCCCCTGTCGTGAGGAATCTTAACACCCCCCAGAATCAGCGGCCGTCCCGCCGCAAACCGGTGCGCATCATATCCATGCCCAATCTTCATATCCGTCCTCTTTCCAGCCCCAACAGCAATTCCGCGATTATCAGGTCGTCTGGATCAGTGATCTTGATATTATCAGCATGACCCGGGATCAGCAGCGGCCGGGCCCCGCTCCTTTCCATGGCCTGTGCCTCGTCCGTCAAGGCAACGCCCGCTTCGACGGCATCAGCCAGGGCCTGGTGCAAGTCCTGCAGGCGAAACATCTGCGGCGTAAGCGCATGCCACAATCCCTCACGATTCACGGTCTCCCGGATTTCGAGTCCTTCCCCGCGTTTCATGGTATCTCGGACGGGCAGGGCCAGAATTCCTCCCACCGGATGTGCACCAGCAGCCTCAATCAGCGCATCCACATCACTGCGCCTGACACAAGGGCGTGCCGCATCATGCACCAACACCCAGTCATCCGGCGCCGCAATTCCGTTCAGAGCCCCAAGACAATTTAGAACTGAATGATAGCGTTCCCGACCTCCCGTCGCAGTCATCACGCGTTGGTGAGACGATATCGCCAACTTCGGCCAGAACGCGTCTCCCTCGGCAATCGCAACCATCACACCCGCGATTCCGGGATGATCGCAGAATAACGCCAGGGTGTGTTCCAGGATGGTTCGGCCCTGCAGCTGACGGTATTGCTTGGGCGTTGCGCCGCCGACACGCGCCCCTACGCCCGCAGCGGGAATAACCGCCCAGTTTTGCGTATGCCGCGGCATACGCTTCAGTGGTCCCGCGTGTTTTTCGACGTCGGGGAATCGATGATCTGAACGTAGGTTTCCCCGGAACGGATCATGCCCATCTCGCTGCGCGCCCGCTCTTCCACTGCATCCAGTCCGGTCTTCAAATCCGCGACTTCCGCCGTCAGGGCAGTATTGCGATCCCGGAGCCGCGCGTTCTCCTGTACCTGTTCGGCACGCACCCGCTCCAAGCGGTGTACGTCCGGGAGGCTGCCATTGCCGGTCCACAGCCGGTGCTGCAGCAGGACAAGCATGACCAGAAGAATGAAGTTAACGAACTTTAGCGGCATGGGCACCCGTTCTCCGAAAGTCCACGTTAGCCGGTGATTGTCCGAAGCTCCAGTAAATTATGTTGCACGCCCGATAGCCCGGCTTCCAGGGTAACATGCGGCCTTGCCAAGCTCCCGCTCTATGCGCATCAGACGATTGTACTTTGCAACGCGGTCGGAACGTGACAGGGAACCTGTTTTAATCTGGCCGGCCGACGTGGCGACGGCCAGGTCCGCGATAGTCGTATCTTCGGTCTCGCCCGACCTGTGTGAAATCACCACCGTGTACCCCGCCTTTTTTGCCATGTCCATCGCCGCCAGGGTTTCGGTCAGGGTGCCGATCTGGTTGATTTTGATCAAGACGGAATTCGCCACGCCCTCCTCGATGCCCCTTTCCAGCAAACTGGTGTTGGTCACAAAAACATCATCGCCCACCAGTTGTACGCGCCCCCCCAGGCTTTCCGTATGCAAGCGCCAACCTTCCCAGTCGTCTTCAGCCATGCCGTCCTCTATGGACCAGATTGGATATTTATCCAGCCACCCTGCCAGGTAATCGTTGAATTCCGCGGCCGTCAGGGAGCGCTTTTCGGACCCAAGCAGGTAGCGGCCATCGCTGTAAAAGCCGGAACTGGCCGCGTCGACCCCAAGCACCACGTCCTTGCCGGCGCTGTAGCCCGCATCCCCGACCGCCTGCACGATCAGCTCCAAAGCAGCCTCGTTGGAAGGCAGGTCAGGAGCAAAGCCGCCCTCATCGCCCACCCCGGTAGCGAGACCGCGCCCGGAAAGAACGGACTTCAGGGCATGAAATATTTCCGCGCCGCAGCGGACCGCTTCTGCGACACTTCCGGCTCCGACCGGTATGATCAGGAATTCCTGTATATCGAGATTGTTATTGGCGTGGGCGCCGCCATTGAGGATGTTCATCATGGGAACCGGCATGTCGAACGGCCCATCCCCCCCAAGGTATCTGTAAAGCGGCAGACCCTCCGCGGCGGCGGCGGCGTGCGCCACGGCCATGGAAACCGCGGCAATGGCATTGGCTCCTAGACGGCCCTTGTTATCGGTACCGTCCAGCTCGATCATGGCGGTGTCTACGCCGGCCTGATCGCTTACCGGCAATCCGCGTAAGCGGACGGCAATTTCGTCCTCGATATTGCGCACCGCCTGCAACACGCCCTTGCCGCCGTACCGTTTCGGGTCCCCGTCCCGCAACTCCCGAGCCTCGCGCATGCCAGTGGATGCGCCTGAGGGTACTATCGCGCTGCCGGAGGTTCCCGACGCGGTGTGGACTTCCGCCTCAACCGTCGGATTGCCGCGTGAATCCAGAACCTCCCTGGCCTTGACCGCAGTAATCTCCGACATTTACCTGGTCTCCAGGCCGGAACGGCCGGATCTGGACATGGTTCCCGCCAAGGCGCAAAGAACGCCAAGTTCAGCAAGAAGGATCAAAGTCGAGGACATTCCTGAATTCCTTTGTGTGCTTGGCGCTCTTGGCGCCTTGGCGAGAGATTTCTTCAGGTTCTTCTCCATATCTGTCAAAAACTTCGCTTATAAGGGGGCAGGCCTACAAGAGGTCTCCCGCCATCGCCTTGACGTCTTCATCTATTTTCTTCAGTGATTCCAGCAGGGGCCGGATCCTTCCCAACGGCCAGGAATTCGGCCCGTCGCTCAGCGCCCGATCCGGATCAGGGTGTGTTTCCATAAAGACCCCCGCGACTCCGGTTGCGACCGCGGCACGGGCAAGCGCCGGCACAAATTCCCTCTGCCCTCCCGAGCGCTCACCCAGCCCCCCAGGCTGTTGAACCGAGTGGGTCGCGTCGAATACCACGGGGCAGCCGGTCTCTCTCATGACCACAAGAGAACGCATATCGGAAATCAGGTAATTGTAGCCGAAACAAACACCCCGTTCACAAACCATGATGCGATCGTTCCCGGCGGCACGGGCCTTTTCCACGACGCGCGTCATGTCCCACGGCGCGAGAAACTGGCCCTTTTTGATATTAACGGGAATACCCTGGCTTGCTACTTTCTGAATGAAATTCGTCTGTCGACACAAAAACGCGGGAGTCTGAAGAACATCGACCGCGGATGCTACTTCTTCCAGGGGCGTATCTTCATGAACGTCGGTCAGAACCGGAACACCAATCATGCTCCTGACCTTTTCCAATACCGCCAATCCCTGTTCAATACCCGGTCCACGGTAGCTTTCATGGGAACTCCGGTTAGCCTTATCGAATGAACTCTTGTATATGAAGGGAATTTGCAAATCAGCGGCTATTTCCTTCAACCGGCCAGCAGTATCGAGGGCCAGTTGTTCGCTTTCAACGACGCACGGGCCGGCGATCAAAAAAAACGGCTTGTCGCTTCCGACCTCAAAGTTACATAGCCGCATTCTTGAGTTCCCGGGCTGCTGCATTGACGTGATCGAGCGCAGCCCTCATAAATCCAGAGAACAGCGGATGGCCGTCACGGGGCGTTGACGTAAACTCCGGATGAAACTGGCACCCGATGAACCATGGATGACTGGCCAGTTCCACTATTTCCACGAGCTTACTGTCAGTGGATGTGCCGGCGATGACCAGCCCTTTCTCCTCGAGCTCGTGCCGGAAGCGGTTATTGAATTCGTAGCGATGCCGATGCCGCTCAGTAATGATCTCATTTCGATACAGATCCTGCACCAAGCTGCCCTCCGTCAGCATGCAAGCCTGTCCACCCAGACGCATGGTGCCTCCCAGATCCGACTCTTCATCGCGCCTTTCGACGCGTCCGTCGTCTTCCATCCATTCCGTTATGAGCGCGATTACCGGGAAAGGCGTCTCCCGATCAAATTCCGTGCTGTTAGCGCGTGCATAACCGGCGACGTTGCGTGCAAATTCGATAACCGCAACCTGCATGCCCAGGCAGATACCCAGGTACGGGACACCGTTCTCGCGTGCATACCGCGCGGCGGCGATCATGCCCTCTATACCGCGGTGTCCAAAGCCGCCCGGCACCAGAATTGCGTCCATCTCACCCAGTTGATCGACGCCGTTATGCTCGATCTCCTCCGAATCCAGGTAGTGGATCTTGACGCGCGTGCGCGTGTGCACGCCGGCATGTATCAGGGCCTCGGATAAGGACTTGTATGAATCGGTGAGATCCATGTATTTGCCCACCATGGCGATGTTCACCTCACCGACAGCATGTTCCATTGCGTCTACAACCGCATCCCACTCGCTCAGGTCGGCCGGCTTGGCGGTCAAACCCAGCTTGCCGGTCACAATATCATCCAGGCCCTGGTCATGCAGGAGGCGGGGAATCCTGTAGATATTGTCAACGTTTACAACGGAAATGATTGCCGACTCATCTACGTTCGTGAACAGCGCCATTTTCTTTCGCTCGTTGTCCGGCAACGGACGGTCGGTGCGGCATAGCAGGACGTCGGGCTGGATGCCGATGGAACGCAGTTCCTTGACCGAATGCTGGGTGGGCTTGGTTTTGATTTCCCCGACCGTTTCGATATACGGAACCAGGGTAAGGTGCGTAAATACACAGCGTTCGGGCCCAAGCTCTATACGCATTTGCCGGATAGCCTCCAGGAACGGCTGCGACTCGATATCACCCACCGTACCTCCGATTTCGACCATGGCCACCTCCGCCTCGCCAGCCCCTTCCAGGATGCAGCGCTTAATCTCATCTGTAATATGCGGGATTACCTGTACCGTGCCGCCCAGGTAATCCCCGTGGCGTTCCTTCTGGATGACATTCAGGTAGATGCGGCCGGTGGTGTAATTGTTGCGACGGCTCATCCGGGTACGTACAAAGCGCTCGTAGTGCCCCAGATCCAGATCCGTTTCCGCCCCATCTTCGGTTACATACACTTCACCGTGCTGGAAAGGGCTCATGGTTCCCGGATCGACATTGATGTAGGGGTCGAGCTTGAGCAGCGTTACGTGTAAATCGCGTGCTTCAAGAATGGCGCCTAGAGACGCGGAGGCGATGCCCTTGCCCAGGGACGAGACCACTCCGCCCGTAATGAACACAAACCGTGTCAGCCGTTCGTCGGGCACGCGCAGAAGAGGATAGGAAGAATTTGAGGGGGAGCCTCCCTTATCGATTCTGCAGAACCGTCGCTGGATCCGATAAGGGCTAACCTGTGGTTCATACGACAAGCTGATCCTAGCAGAACCGTCAGCTTTTCTCTATGGCCCGGACCGGCCGGTGCCTGCTTGCTCCGCCTCCTGGGTCTGGGTCCGGGCTTGCGTCGCTGGCGTCCCCGCCAGGCGTTTGCGAGCATCCAGATATTGCTGCGCCAAAGCGGTATACACGGGCACCGGACAGACCAGCCTGGAGGAACCGAACCCGAGCAGGGACGCGGCCAGCAAACCGAAGGTGATGTCCTGATTATTGGTCATTTCCAGGACGATGACGAAAGCCGTGATGGGCGCCTGGATCACCCCCGCAAAATATCCCACCATACCCAGCAGGATCATTGCCTCGTATGGAGCCAGGGGCAGCCAGTGGTACAGGTCCGCCCCGACGCCGGCGCCGGCCGACAACGACGGCGAGAAAATACCCCCGGGCACACCGCTGAGGTAGGAAGCAGAGCTGGCAATGATTTTCAAAACCGGGAAAAAGGGCTTGAATTCCGCGCTGCCCAGCAAGATGTGCTTGGCTTCCACATAACCGGTTCCGAAGGTGCTGCCGCCGGACAACAGGGCCGCGAGACTCACCACCAGACCGCACGCGAAGCCAACGCGCATGGGGTGGCTTTTCAACGCCCCCATCAGGCGCCGCCCACCCCAGACGAGTGACTGGCTGAACAATCCGCCCAGCAGCCCGCCAACGATCCCGCACAGGGGCACGGCGAGCCAACTCCTGTCCATGGGCAAATAGGCGATAACACTGCCGAAGTAATTGTAATTACCCATAATGGCAATGGCAGTCGTGCCCGCCACAAGAATGGCAATAAGTATTATTGCGCTGGAGCGTTCGTCGAAAGCACGGGTCAGCTCCTCCACGGCAAACATGACGCCGGCGATCGGTGTATTGAAAGCGGCGGCGATGCCGGCGGCTCCCCCGGCCACCACCAGCCCCTTGTCCAGGTAATGTCGGGGAAACTTTCCGAATCTCGACAATCGGTACATGATCACGGCGCCGATATGCACCGTCGGGCCCTCGCGCCCGATGGAAGCCCCCGTCAACAGGCCGAGCAGAGTCAACACCGTTTTCCCGATTGCAACACGGGTGGAAAGCAGGCTGCGGCGCATAAAATACTGTTCACGCCGCTGGATGGTGACGATGACCTGGGGAATACCGCTGCCTTCCGAGCCTTTGAAATAGCGCTGGGTCAATCCCGCAATTGCTGCCAGTGCCACCGGCGGCACCAGGTAGATGCTCGGGCCGGCAAGACCTTCCCATGAGCGGAAAAGTCCGCCGATGACATCGGTAAGGGAAGCAAAGCCGGCCGCGACCAGGCCGACCGCAACCGCGCCGATCCAGAAAACCAGACGTAACTGCCAGGCGCGTCTGGACAGAAGACGCCTGCGAGAACGCCTAAAGTGCCTCCACATGGGAGCCTCAGTCCTCCTAATTGGAATGGAGATAGCCCGGGCAAACCGCTAAAATATACTCCCCGGGCCGCGGTGCCGGGATTTACATCCGGGAGATTTCAACCACGTCAGAAATAATATGATAACAGACTGTGGTCGGGAGTCCTTACCCCCTTTCAGATCAGCCATGGGAGAGTGCGGAATGCCGAGCGATATCGAAATCGCGCAGAAGGCCGATAAAAAGCCGATAATCGAACTGGCCCAATCCAAATACGGCATTCCTGCCGAGCACCTGGAGCCCTACGGCCACTACAAGGCGAAGCTGTCACTGGACTTCATAGATCAACTTAAAGACCGCGAAGACGGCAAGTTGATCCTGACAACTGCAATCAGCCCAACACCGGCGGGAGAAGGCAAAACCACGACCACAGTAGGGTTGGGCGACGCCATGAACCGCCTCGGCAAGCAGACGCTGATCTGCCTGCGCGAACCCTCGCTGGGCCCCTGTTTCGGCGTCAAGGGCGGCGCTGCCGGAGGTGGATACGCGCAAGTGGTGCCCATGGAGGACATCAACCTGCACTTTACCGGCGACCTTCACGCTATCGGCACCGCGCACAACCTCCTGTCCGCGATGGTCGACAACCATATCCATCACGGCAACAGCCTCAACCTGGATACACGCTTGATTGCCTGGAAACGGGTGGTGGACATGAATGACCGCGCCCTGCGCCATACCGTCGTCGCCCTCGGCGGAACGCCCAACGGGTTCCCCCGTGAAGACGGCTACGACATTACAGTAGCGTCGGAGGTCATGGCCATTTTCTGTCTTGCCACGTCAATCAAGGATCTCAAGGAACGTCTTGGCAACATCGTGGTGGGATACACGCGCGGCGACCGCAAACCCGTGCACGCGCGCGACCTGAAGGCCCACGGCGCCATGGCCGCTCTGCTCAAGGATGCCATCAAGCCGAACCTGGTTCAGACCCTGGAAAACAATCTGGCATTCGTCCACGGGGGACCCTTTGCCAACATCGCCCACGGTTGCAACAGCGTCACTGCCACGCGTACCGCACTCAAGCTGGCCGACTACGTCATTACGGAGGCAGGGTTCGGCGCGGATCTCGGCGCCGAGAAGTTCATCGATATCAAGTGCCGCAAAGCCGGGCTCAACCCGGCAGCGGTGGTCCTGGTTGCAACCGTGCGCGCCATGAAATATCACGGCGGCGTCGACAAGAACGAGCTGGACAAGGAAAACCTGGATGCCCTGAAGAAAGGCATGGCCAACCTGGAACGGCATTTCACAAACATCCGGGACCATTTTGGCCTGCCCTGCATCGTCAGCATCAACCACTTCACCCATGACACCAAGGCGGAGGTGGATACGCTGGCGAAGCGGATTGAATCACTGGGAGGCAAAGCCGTCGTTGGCCGCCATTGGGCCGAAGGGGGCAAGGGCGCGGAAGATCTGGCCAAGGCCGTTTCGGAACTGGTCGACACCAAGCCCGGTAGGCACAAGTACGTGTACGAGGAAGACGTTCCTTTGTGGGACAAGATCGAGGCCATTGCCGGAAAGATTTATGGCGCCGGCGCGGTTACCGCAGGCGCCAAGGTGCGTGCCCAGATCGAATCCCTGAACCGCGACTACGGGAAATTCCCCGTTTGCATGGCGAAAACCCAGATGTCGTTCAGCTCGGACCCCACGGTGCGCGGCGCACCTACGGGGCACACCGTGGAGATCCGCGAAGTCCGCGTCTCCAAGGGCGCCGGCTTTATCGTCGCCATCGCAGGCGACATGATGACCATGCCCGGCCTGCCCAAGTCTCCGGCCGCCGAACGCATAGACGTGGACGACAAGGGCCACATCTCCGGCCTGTTCTGACAACGGCCTGCACCCGAATAGCCGCTCCCTGCCGTCCCTTGGCTGCGGACGGTCAACAGTAGTCTCTCGCGAAGACGCCAGGATCGCCAAGAGACCTCAAGTCAGACAGCGTTTTTTCCTGGTGCTCTTCGCGTCATTGCGAGAAAACTTGATTTGGTCAGGGCTGAGCCGGCTCAGCTCCGCAATTCACGGTAGCGGAAGCAGCGCACCAGGTGATCGTTGACCATGCCGGTGGCCTGCATGTGCGCGTACATGATGGTGGTGCCGACGAACTTGAATCCGCGCTGCTTCAGGTCTTTTGACAGCGCGTCGGAAACCGCGCTGTGCGCGGGTACCTGCCCTGGCCGGATCCAGCGGTTCTGCAACGGCTTGCCGTCAACGAAGCGCCAGATATAGCGATCGAAAGTGCCAAACTCCTCCCGCACCGATATGAATGCACGTGCATTGCTGATGGCGGCCTGGACCTTGAGGCGGTTGCGGACGATACCGGCGTTGTTCAGCAACCGCCGCACATCCCGCTGGCCGTAGCGCGCCACCTTGTTGAAGTCAAAGCGGTCAAACGCGTCCCGATAAGCCTGGCGCTTGCGCAGAATGGTGATCCAGCTCAATCCCGCCTGCGCGCCTTCCAGCACCAGGAATTCGAATAATCTACGATCATTGTGGACGGGCACGCCCCACTCCCTGTCGTGGTAGCGGCAATACAGCGGATCGTCACCTGGCCAGTGGCAACGTGTTGGCTTGGCTTCAGTCACTTTATGATTTAGCGCTAACATGCACGAATCGTGCAATTGCGATTCTTATACTTTTTGACGCCGGTGGCCAGTAGCCTGTGACCCGCCCGGCTTATTCACCAGTGATTCAGAACAGAGCGGTATCCGGGTGACGGACCGTGAGCCGCAGGGGCGAGCAGCACTGCTGCGAGC
>CAZNWR010000102.1:0-9977 GCA_964576645.1 uncultured Enterobacteriaceae bacterium
TACGGACTCATCAAACTAAACTGTAATAGCCGGCCCCGTGAATCCGGGGTTCAACAAACTATAAAATGTGATTCGGCTGGAAACTGGGGTGACTTGATATGATCTTCTACACCGTATACGTGATCTCCATTATTGTCCTGGTCCTTCATTTCACCGGATTCCTGGCTCGCCGCAATATCGAGTGGGCGGTGCTGGTCGCCGCCGTGGCCCTGTTCGGTGTCAATATCCTGGACTACCTGCATATCATTTAGGGCGGCCCCGGGTTTCCGGCTGCAGCGGCGAGGCCACTCCGCGCATCTGACGTTCAGCGACACCCTCACCAGGTGAGCTTTCCCCGTACCCGGAATAACGTCCAGGCAAGAGCCCGGCGCGGCGCGGACCGTACCGGCGAATGATCGGCCTGCTGCAACGGGTCTCTGAGGCCCGCGTGGAGGTGGACGCGGAGGTAATCGGCGAGATCGGGGCCGGTTTGCTGGTCCTGGTGGGAGTGGAACGTGACGATACCGAAGCCCGGGCGGATCGACTCCTGGAGCGGATTCTCGGACTGAGGGTTTTCCCCGATGCGGCCGGCCGCATGAACGTCAGCCTGGCCGCGACCGCGGGCGATTTGCTTCTGGTGCCCCAATTCACCCTGGCTGCCGACACCCGCAAGGGTACGCGCCCCAGCTTCACGCCCGCCGCCGATCCGGAACGCGGACGGGAACTGTTCGATTATCTGGTGGATCGTGCCAGAGAAACCCGGCACCGGATCGCCACGGGATCCTTCGGCGCGCACATGCGTGTGGCACTGGTCAACGACGGGCCGGTAACATTCACGATCCGCACCTGATGGAACAGGTCCTTACACCCAATCCCTCGGTTGCAGGAAGTCCTCGTACAAACGCGCTTCCTCGGACCCAGGCTCCGGATGCCAGTCGTAGCGCCACGCGGCCTGCGGCGGCAAGGACATGAGTATTGACTCGGTACGGCCGCCGGACTGCAGACCGAACAGCGTCCCACGATCGTATACCAGGTTGAACTCCACGTATCGTCCGCGCCGGTAACATTGAAAACCGCGCTGGCGCTCGCCGTAGGGCATGGATTTCCGCCGCTCGACAATGGGTAGGTAAGCGACCAGGTAATGATCGCCGACGCTGCGCATGAATTCGAAGCAGCGGTTGAAGCCGCCGTCGTTCAGGTCATCGAAAAATAGTCCCCCGATACCGCGCGCTTCACCGCGATGCTTGATGTAGAAGTATTCATCACACCATTTTTTGTACATGGCATACGCTTCCGGTCCGAGCGGTGCGCATGCCTCGCTGGCGGCTCGGTGCCAATGCACGGCATCTTCGTCAAAACCGTAATAGGGGGTCAGATCAAATCCGCCACCGAACCACCAAACCGGCCCGCCCCTCGCCCCGGGCGCCGAGAAAAAGCGCACGTTCATGTGCGAAGTGGGAACGTAGGGGTTCAAGGGATGCACCACCACCGATACGCCCATGACCTCGAACCCGCAACCGCTCAGCTCCGGATGACGCGCGCTTGCCGAGGCCGGTAAGGCATCCCCGGAAATATGTGAGAAGTTGACGCCGGCTTTCTCCAGCACCGCGCCGCCATTGAGTATCCGCGTGCGCCCGCCGCCTCCCGCCGGGCGCCGCCAGGCATCCTCATGGAATCGCGCGCGCCCGTCCACGTTTTCCAGCGCCGCGCAGATCTTCTGCTGCAAATTCAGCAGGTAGGTCTCGACGGCGCCGCTGTCCACTTCGTCAGACACGTTCTCTAAACCTTGTTTTGTTTTTCCCCTGCCCCGCCTACAGGTTATGCCAAAAGCCGGCGCGTAGTCACGCCGGCCCATTCGATCACACGGACGATCAGGGGTCGGAGCATGCGCTCCGACCCCGCCTTGACTTCAATATCCGTGTATCATCGCCGCCGGTACGTGATAACTTAATGCCTCGCACGGGCTGTAAAACCGGATGGGAACAATGACAAAGCATCGGCGCGCTTCGGTCGAGCGCAAGACAAAGGAAACCCAGATCGCCTTGAGCGTCGATCTCGACGGCGGCGGTGACGGCAACATCCGTATCGGCATACCGTTTCTTGAGCACATGCTGGAACAGGTGGCGCGTCACGGCATGCTCGACCTGGACATCGACGCCCACGGCGACCTGGAAATCGATGCGCACCATACGGTTGAAGACGTCGGCATCACCTTCGGCCAGGCCCTGAGCCAGGCCCTGGGAGACAAGGCCGGCATACGCCGCTACGGGCACGCCTACGTCCCCCTGGACGAAGCCCTGTCCCGGGTGGTGGTGGACTGTTCCGGGCGTCCCGGCCTGGAGTACAACGTCAGCTACCCACGCGCGCGCGTCGGCGATTTTGACGTGGACCTGCTGCGCGAGTTTTTTCAAGGCCTGGTCAACCATGCCCGGATAACGGTCCACGTTGACGCCCTGCGCGGGCGCAATGCCCATCACATATCGGAAACGGTATTCAAGGCTTTTGGCCGGGCCCTGCGCATGGCGGTGGAACCGGATCCAAGAGCGGGCGGCGCACCGCCGTCCACCAAGGGCTCACTTTGAGGGCAGGGACACATGCAGACCGTCGCTGTGCTCGACTACGGCATGAGCAACCTGCGCTCAGTGGTGCACGCACTGGAAAGCGTCGCCGGAGCAGACTCAAGGATTGAGATCGCGGACCGGCCCGAACAGTTGCGGCGGGCGGATCGCATCGTATTTCCGGGCCAGGGGGCCATCCGCCAGTGCATGACAAACCTTGCGCAACTTGACCTTGAACAGGCGCTCAGAGAGTGCCTGGAGACGCGCCCATATCTGGGCATATGTCTCGGCTTGCAATCGCTCATGGACCACAGTGAGGAAGGCGGCGGCACCGACTGCCTGGGCGTGCTGGCCGGCACAGTGAAACGCTTTCCTGATTTTGAACGCGATGACAGCGGGCGCTTGTACAAGGTCCCGCACATGGGTTGGAATCAGGTCCGGCAAACCCGTGAGCATCCACTCTGGAAGGGCATAACTGACGGCGAACGCTTTTACTTCGTACACAGCTATTATGTCGTCCCGAATGATGACAAGCTGGCCAGCGGCACAACGCTTTACGCCACCCGGTTTACGTCCGCACTTGCCCGCGACAATCTGTTCGCCGTGCAGTTTCACCCGGAGAAAAGCCAGCGATCCGGGCTCACGCTGCTCAGAAACTTTCTGGAATGGTCTCCGTAAATACCCTACCCGAATCGTACAACAAGTAAAAACCGTGCTTTGGGGGCGAAGGAGGGATCCGAACAAGCCTGTCCCTGGCCTGTTCAGATTTCAAATTACCGCACATGGCGTCACGCCGCTTTGAGCGGCGCCACGCTCGATTCACTTGGCTACAGCGTCTTTCAGTGCTTTCAATGCCGTGGCGCGGACTGCGGTGGTTTCCGGCTTGGCCTTAATCATGATTTCCTCACCCGTAAACGGATTTATACCCTTACGAGCCTTGCGGGCGGGTTTGATCACCCGGCGCAGCTTGATTCCCAGTGACGGCACCGAAAACTCACCGGATCCCCTCTTCTTGAGATGACGATGCGCAAGGGAGGCGAGCGAGTCCATTACCGAAGCGACGTCTTTCTTGCTTAAGCCGGTATCATCCGCAATTTCGCTCAGGATCTGCGACTTTGTCTGCTTTGTACTTATTACCGCTGGTTTCTTAGCCATTTTCTCTCCTTAAAAAGTTTCATACTTACGACCCTGCCACCCTTTGAACAACCACGCCGATCCCGGCTGAAACCGCCGCGCGAAAGTCGATCAAATACGGATGCTTCCGGGCGCGGCAATTATCCTATCTAACGCGGTGCAATTCCAACTGCTTTTATGCATGGAATCGGAGTTTTCAGGCGACGCAACCGGCTTGCATGCCTCAGGCCAGGCGCCCGGCGATCTCCTCCCACAGGGAATTGAATGCGGCTGCCGCCTCTGACCTGCGGTCGTACACCTGAACCGGCGCCCGGTATTCCCCCATGCGTTCCACGCTGCTGGCATAGCCGATACTGGTCTGCAAAACCTCCGGATGGTCACGGTGGAAGCCCTCCACCAGGTCCCGGTGCAGCCGCCGGCGCCGATCGACCATGGAAAAGAACGGCAGTAACTCGGGGGGCGTATCCAGTTTCTTTATCAGGTATCGCTTCACCCTGTCATATGCCCGTACTGACAGGTAGGTTGGGATAAGCGGAACCAGCAGCGCATCCACGGCATGGAAAACGTTTTCCGAAACCAGGGTGATGCCCGGAGGACAATCGAGAATGATGTAATCGTACTCGCGGCGGACCGGGGCCAGTAGCCTTTTCAGCCTGTCGGCAGACTTGCCGCGCTTGTACAGATAAAGGTCCAGGTTCCGGTAAGAGAAATCCGCGGGCATGAGCTCCAGGTTTTCGAAATTGCTGGCCTTGATAAAATCCGCCACCTGTCTTTTTTCGTTGATCAGCCTCCGGGCGCCGCCCTTCACCTTCGGCTTGACGCGAAAGTAATAGCTGGCCGCGCCCTGTGGATCCAGGTCCCATACCAGCACGCGCCGACCGGCCGCGGCAGCCGCGTAGGCAAGGTTCACCGCTGCGGCGGTCTTTCCAACACCGCCCTTCAAGTGGTAACTGGCGAGAACCCGGGCGGTCATTTGCGGCTCGATGAAGCGCCGTTAAGGATGCTGGAGCGGGCGGCTTCCAGGTAGCGTTCAAACCTTGCTTCGAACTTCGGCTCGGCCGCCGCCTGCCGGTGCGCGCATACCTGGGCCACCCGCCTGATAGTCGTCAATTGCGTTTCGTCCGTTACCCCGCCCTCCCTGAGTTCCTCCGCCCAGGCCAGCAAGCAGGTACTCTGAACGTGGCGATCCACAATCTCCCCCAGCGTGTTCTGGAGCTTGCGCAGACGACTGACCACCCGCTCCACTTCCCGGCCCGGATAAAGGGACCGAAAAGCCTCCAGCAGGTAGCGCAGCTTCTTACCGGTCTTGCGCAAATCGTGGAGCTGTTCGCTGTACCCTCCGCTACCGGCGTTCTTCCCTTCCTTGGCCAGCTTGCGGGCGACTCGGCGCAGCGAGATCTCGGCCGTTTCCGCCACCGGCCGGGTGCCTGCAACACCCGTTTTGCGGCGCGCGCCACGGCGCAGCAGGAACCGCCGCCAGTGGCGAACAAACGTTCGAAAACGCTGCGACTTCAATTGCTTTCGCAATCCGGCATGGGCCGCAGCCCGCCTTTCCTGCAGAAGCGATTGCAGGGGTGCCAGCTCGGAGCGCATGGACGCCGGCACCATGTCCTGGAATTCGGGAAAATCAAGCAACATCACATCCAGGTCCCGCTGCGCGCCGGTACAACGGCTGAGCCAGGCAAATTCCCGTTTGAAGCGCGACAACTGGGGGGCCGGGAAAACACCACGGACCTGGGTGAGGAGAGTGCGGCTGCGCCGGCACGCAATCCGGAAATCGTGCAGAAACTCCGAATCCAGGTCCCTGATGACTCCGTCGAGATTGAGCTCCATGATTCCCAAGAGAAACAACAGCACGCCGGCCAATGCATCGTCACTCCGCATGTCCGGGCTGAGCGCCGCCGCCAGCCGTGTCGAGTACGCTCCCGGCTCCAGGTCACTGCGGCGCAGGCAGTCCGTATAGAGATCGTCCGCTAGGGTCGATGGCCCCAGAAATCCATCGATGCGCTGCAGCAGCCGGCGTCCGGATTTTGCATAGCCGCGCAGGGCACTTACCCGAACAAACCGCGCCACGGTACGGCGACCGTCACGCACCTGTTCGTGCTCGAGCCAGCCCCGGATCTTTCCGTCGTCGTCGACAATGGCGTACGGCGCGACCTGCAGGCTGCAGGCAGCCCGTTCAAGCAGCGCGCGTTCAGCGCAGTCTGCCGACAGAGCGCGCCGCAACGGGCCGGAGCTCCAGTCCGCGGCAAACGGAAATACCCGATCGACGGCCGCCTTGGTGCACGGTCCGGGTCCGTCAACGCGGCGCAGCCGGGCAACGGAGCGCGGAGCGGCGTCAAATTCCAGCACCCTGTTGCGGTGGTACAGGCGCCAATCGAAAGTATCGAAAAAGTATCTTGTTACGCGAACGCGTGGACCGGGATCCAGCAGATACCAGGCCGACAGGTATTCGCGAACGGCGGCAAAATCCCCCTGCCGCCGCAGTTGCCGTTGTCCTATCCAGGTATTCATGCCACTCCCCGCGTCGTTCCTCCCGGATCAGCGACCGCGGCCCGGCACAGGCTATTGTGCCGCGGTCAGCCCGATTCCCTTGATACGGCCCGCGCCCCGATGTCCCGGCGACAGAACATACCGGGCCAGGAGATCTGATTTACCGCGGCGTATGCGCTTTTACGCGCATCACCGACCGTCTCGCCAAGGGCAGTCACACACAGCACCCTGCCCCCCGCGGTGACCACCTGATCGCCCTTCGCGGCAGTACCGCCGTGAAACACCTTGACGCCTTCCGGCAACGGCGCGTCCAGGCCCGTTATTGCGTCGCCGCTACGGACCCGGCCCGGATAGCCCTGTGCCGCCAATACCACGCCCAGTGCCGCACGCGCATCCCACTCTATGGCGCAGTCGTCCAACACGCCGTTCAGGGCGTCCATGCACATTCCGTTCAAATCCGAACGCAACCGCATCATGATCGGCTGGGTTTCCGGATCGCCAAAGCGACAGTTGAATTCCAGCACTTTCGGCTGTCCAGTGTCACAGATCATCAGGCCGGCATACAGGAACCCGGTGTAAGGTGTTCCCTCCTCGGCCAGGCCGCGCACGGTGGGTTCGATTATTTCATTCATGACGCGGCGGTGAACATCCGGGCTCACCACGGGTGCCGGCGAATACGCGCCCATGCCGCCCGTATTCGGGCCGGAATCGCCGTCGTCCCGCGCCTTGTGATCCTGAGAACTGGCCAGCGGCTGCACGTGGCGGCCGTCGCACATGACAATGAAGCTTGCTTCTTCCCCGGACAGGAATTCCTCCACCACTACGCGCCGGCCGGCCGGCCCGAAGCGGCCGGCGCCCAACATCTCCTCGACGGCCTGCAGTGCGTCCTGCTCGCGTTGCGCCACCACAACCCCCTTTCCGGCTGCAAGTCCGTCGGCCTTGACCACGATGGGCGCCCCCTGCTGCCGTATATAGTCGCGGGCCTCGTGCACATCGGTAAAGCTGCGGTAGACGGCGGTGGGAATTGCGTGACGGGCAAGGAATTCCTTGCAGAACGTCTTGGATCCCTCCAACGCCGCCGCCGCACGTGTGGGTCCGAAGCAGGGCAGTCCCGCCGCCCTGAATTCATCGACGATGCCCGCGACCAGCGGCGCCTCCGGTCCCACGATAGTAAGTTGCACCTGTTCGCGGGCGGCAAATTCACGCAGGGCGGACAGGTCGTCCGCCGCAATGGGAATGTTCTCCACGCGTTCTTCCCGGGCCGTGCCGGCATTGCCCGGCGCTACGAATACACGCGCGGCGGTGTGCGCGGATTTCCAGGCCAGTGCATGCTCGCGGCCGCCGCCGCCGACGATCAAAACCTTCATGGCTCCGGACCCACCGATCCCCGCGATGAGCGACGCACCCCTGGTTCCCTTCGCCTCAGTGACGGAAATGGCGCATGGAGGTAAACACCATGGCCATATCGTGCTCGTCCGCCGCCGCGATCACTTCTTCGTCCCGGATCGAACCGCCGGGCTGGATCACCGCGGTAATGCCGGCTTGGGCGGCGGAATCTATGCTGTCCCGGAACGGGAAGAACGCGTCCGACGCCATGACCGAGCCCGGGACCTCCAATCCTTCGTCCTGCGCTTTGATGGCGGCGATGCGCGCACTGTAGACCCGGGCCATCTGACCGGCACCGATACCGATGGTGCGCAATCCGCGCGCATAGACAATGGCGTTGGACTTCACGTACTTGACCACCCGCCAGGCGAACACCAGGTCCTTCAATTCCTCGCTGCCAGGACGGCGCCGGCTCACCACCTTGAGATCGGCCTGTTCCGCCGCCCCAAAATCCTCGTCCTGTACCAGCAGGCCGCCGCTGACCTTTTTCAGTTCCAGCTGCCGCAACGGCAGGTTGCGCGTACCCACTTCCAGAATGCGCACAGACGGCTTTTCGGACGACACCGCGAGAAGCTCCTGCGGCACCCGGGGCGCAATGATCACTTCCACGAACTGGCGCGGCAGAATCGCGCGCAAGGTCGCCTCATCCAGCTCGCGATTGAACGCGATAATGCCGCCGAAGGCGGAGGTGGGATCCGTGCTGTGCGCCTTTTCATAAGCGTCAAGAATTGTGGTGCTCTGGGCCACGCCGCAGGGGTTGGCATGCTTGACGATGACGCAGGCCGGCTCGGAGAAGCACAGGACACATTCCAGCGCCGCATCGGCATCCACAATGTTGTTGTATGAAAGCTCTTTACCCTGCAATTGCCGTGCGGCCGCCAGGGTTCCGGCGGGGGGGTGTGCCTGGGAGTAGAACGCGGCCGTCTGATGCGGATTTTCTCCGTAGCGCAGATCCTGGAGCTTCTCGAACTGCATGGAAAAGGTGCGCGGATAATTCATGTTGCCGCCCGCATCGTCGATTGCGCCCAGGTAATTGGAAACCGCGCCGTCATAAGCGGCGGTGTGGGCGAACACCTTTTGCGCGAGACGGAAGCGGGTTTCCGGAGTGAGGGAGCCGTGTTCGCGCAACTCATTGAGAACTGCGGCGTAATCGGCCGTATCAACAACGACACCCACGTGCTCGTGGTTCTTGGCCGCGGCACGCAACATGGTAGGCCCGCCGATGTCGATGTTCTCCAGGGCCTTCGCCAGCGTACAGTCCGCGCGCGTCACGGTCTGCTCAAATGGATACAGGTTTACCACCACCAGATCGATGGGTTCGATGCCATGCTGGTTCAGTACCGCATCGTCCCGGCCATGGCGCGCGAGCAACCCACCGTGGATTTTTGGATGCAAAGTCTTCACCCGCCCGTCCATAATCTCCGGAAATCCGGTGTAATCGGACACTTCGACCACCTTGATGCCATTGTCGCCAAGGAGACGGGCCGTACCTCCCGTTGAAATGATGTCAAAGCCGAGTTCGGCCAATCCGCGGCAAAGATCCAGAACGCCCTGCTTGTCGGAAACGCTTACCAGTGCACGCTTTACTTCAGCCATGATTCATTCCTCTCCCAGGCCGCCGATGCGGGGATATGCTCGGGTAAAGATTCCGGGAACGGCGGTTCACTTGACCGCCGCTAGGCTTCCAGACCGTATTTTTTCAGCCGATTGCGAAGGGTCGCGCGGTTGACGCCCAGGACCTGGGCCGCGCGGCTGATATTGCCCCTGGAGTTCTTCATGACAATTTCGAACAAGGGCCGCTCCACCTGGGCCAGGACCAGTTCGTACAATCCACCGGGATCATGGCCGTCGAGATCATTGAAATAGCGCTCCATCGCGTCGCGCACGCTTTCACTCAAACAGGTTCCATCCTTTCGCCGGACGGGAGCCGCGGAATTTCGCGCACGCGTCATGGCGCGGCCCCTGCGGGATTGACTGCGGAGGCAGCGGATAAACCGTTGTCGACTTTCGAAACTGTCACGTCCGCTCCACCGGCTGATACAAGAGCCGGAACCTGCCGGCAGGGAATACCCGCCTTTGGAGCAAGACTGAGGTTTTCGAGAAATGCGTCTGCGCCTGTTTTCATTCCCTAATCACGGCCGCTTCTTATACACGTCAACCGGCGGCACTTGTTAAGACGCAATCATAACGAGTAACGACGTGCGATAAAAGCCGCGAAGAGGAACAAATTTTTTCCTCGAAGCGGATCTTAAGAACGTTGTTTAAGAGCGTGTCAAAAGACTCTGTTTTAAAGCACGCTCAAATTTTGTGCCGTGCTGAAACCCAGACAAATATCTGATACAGGCAGCTTGGGCGTTGCGATATTGGGGTGACGGACCGTGAGCCGCAGGGACGCGGCGATCGAGCGTACATGGATGTATTCACAGC
>CAZNWR010000103.1:0-9926 GCA_964576645.1 uncultured Enterobacteriaceae bacterium
GCTGTAGGCTGGCATGGGTAACGGGCTCGTATATTGGTAGTCAGTGAATTGTACAGCAATGGAGAAGCACCAATGACCGACGAAGCAGCACAACAACTGGCGGAAGCCTGCCGTACAGCCATGTATGCGCGCGATGCCGGCGCGCAGAAACTGGAAATCGAAATTCAGTCAGTGGCACCGGGCACCAGTGTCGCCGTCATGCCGGTGCGGGAGGACATGGTCAACGGCCACGGGATCTGCCACGGCGGCTATATCTTCACGCTTGCCGACACCGCCTTCGCCTATGCCTGCAACAGTTACGACCACGCTACCGTCGCCCAGCACTGCGCCATCGAATTCATCGCGCCGGGGCATATTGGCGACGTGCTTACGGCCACGGCGGAGGAGCAGGTGGTCTCCGGCCGCAACGGCCTGTATGACGTTACGGTGCGGCGCCAGGACGGTGAACTCATTGCCTGCTTCCGCGGCCGCTCTTTTCGACTACAGGCGCACATCATCAATCAAAACAGCTAGTTGCGGGTCGGATTTCCCAGTAAGCGCAATATGACACAGAAATGTACTATTTAAGTGATATTCTGTATCATTTATAGATCGACTTTCGAGGACGCGGGGCATGACTGAAACAGCCAACATGAACGAACCTGAAATGGCGCGGACATTCCAGGCGCGGGTCGACGCCGAGGAAAAGATCGAGCCGCGTGACTGGATGCCGGAGAAATACCGCCGCAACCTGATCCGGCAGATCTCCCAGCACGCCCATTCCGAAGTCGTCGGCCAGTTGCCCGAGGGCAACTGGATCACGCGCGCGCCGACGCTGCGGCGCAAGGCCATCCTGCTGGCCAAGGTGCAGGATGAGGCCGGGCACGGCCTGTATCTCTACAGTTCGGCGGAGACCCTGGGGATTTCGCGCGAAGAGCTGGTGGATCAACTGCTCTCGGGCAAGGCCAAGTATGCCAGTATTTTCAATTACCCGACCCTGAGCTGGGCGGACGTGGGCGCCATCGGCTGGCTCGTGGATGGCGCCGCCATCGTTAACCAGATCTCCCTGACCCGCACCTCCTACGGACCTTACGCCCGCGCCATGGTGCGTATCTGCAAGGAGGAGAGCTTTCACCAGCGCCAGGGTTACGAAATCATGATGGCTTTGTGCAACGGCGCGCCGGAGCAGAAGGCCATGGCCCAGGACGCGCTGGATCGCTGGTGGTGGCCGGTGTTGATGATGTTCGGACCGCACGATGCGGAATCGGCCCATTCGCAGCAGTCCATGCAGTGGAAGATCAAGCGCCAGAGCAACGATGAACTGCGCCGGAAGTTCGTGGATCAGACCGTGCCCCAGGCGGAGCATATCGGCCTGCGCATTCCGGATCCGGCTCTGAAATGGAACGAAGCCACGGGTCATTACGACTTCGGCGAAATCGACTGGGAAGAATTCAACCAGGTACTGGCCGGCAACGGGCCCTGCAACCGGGAGCGCATGGCCGCACGCCGCCAGGCCCACGAGCAAGGCCGCTGGGTGCGCGAGGCGTCGCTGGCCTACGCCCGCAAGCAGCAAATGAAAACCGCCGCCTGAAGCGAAGGCGAATGGGCCGGTACGCGGTGACGGACCATAAGCCGCAGGACGCGGCGCTCGAGCGTACAGGGATGTATTTACAGCGTGTCCGGCACCGCGTACCGGTCCAGAAGGCGGGATGAGTTAACGGTTTGGAGTAGATGGAAATGACAGGCAAAGACAAACATCTCCCTCTATGGGAAGTATTCGTGCGCAGCAAGCGCGGGCTGGACCACAAGCACGTGGGCAGCCTGCATGCTTCCGACGCGGAGCAGGCGCTGGAATATGCGCGCGATACCTATACACGCAGGAGCGAAGGCTGCAGCATCTGGGTGGTGCGTTCCTCGGATATTCACGCGAGCCAGCCGGAAGACGCCGGCAGTTTCTTCGACCCGGCGGAGGACAAGGTCTACCGTCACCCGACTTTCTACGAAGTCCCCGAAGATCTAAAGCTCTGAGTCCCCAATCCCGAAGCATTATCAATGTCTCGAAACCCTGAACTATTCGAATACGTCCTGCGTCTGGGCGACAATGCCCTGATCAACGGCCAGCGCCTGTCGGAATGGTGCGGTCATGGCCCGTTCCTGGAAGAGGACGTGGGCGTGGCCAACACGGCGCTGGATCTGATCGGCCGCGCGCGCATGCTGCTGTCCTATGCCGGACAGGTGGAAGGGCAGGGCAGGAGCGAGGACGATCTTGCCTACCTGCGCGATGAGCGTGAATGGCTTAACTTTCTTATCGTCGAGTTGCCCAATGGCGACTTTGGCTTCACCACGGCGCGCCAGTTCCTGGTGGATGCCTACAACTTCTATCTTTACCAGGCCCTGCAGGACTCCAGTGACGAGACTGTGGCCGCCATTGCCGCCAAGGCGTTCAAGGAATCCGACTATCATCTGCGCCATACCGGTGAGTGGATGCTGCGCCTGGGTGACGGCACCGAGGAAAGCCACTCGCGCATTCAAACCGCGCTTAACGACGTCTGGGCATTCGCCGATGAAATGTTCCGCGGTGACGAGATCGATGCCTGGGCCGGGAAAGAGGGTGTCGGCCCCGACTTGGCCGTGCTGAAATCACAGTGGGACGAGCGGGTCCGGTCCGTCATCGGGCGCGCCGGCCTCGTTGTCCCCGACGATGAGCGCGGGCCGCTGGGCGGGCGGCGCGGACTTCATACCGAGCACATGGGCTTCCTGCTGGCGGAAATGCAATTCGTGCAGCGTGCCTATCCGGGTCTGCAATGGTAGTTGAGTTGGCGACCGTGGGCGCGCGGGCAGAACAGCCAGATTCGGACGCGGATCTGAACCGGATCCGCGCTCTGCTGGAGCAGGTCACCGATCCGGAAATTCCGGTCCTCACCCTTGCCGACCTGGGCGTGTTGCGCGACGTGTTCCTGGAGAACGGGCGACCGGTGGTGGTCATCACGCCCACCTACAGCGGCTGCCCGGCCATGCACGCCATCGAGGAGGACATTCTCACAACCCTGCGCGGCGCCGGTTATGACGATGTCGAGGTGCGCACCCGGCTCGCCCCGGCGTGGACCACCGACTGGATGAGCGCGGAGGGACGCCGCAAGCTGCAGGAGTACGGCATCGCGCCGCCCGGCGCCTGCGCGCAGCGAGGCGCGGCGCCCCTCACCCTGAAGGTCACTTGCCCTCATTGCAAGTCACTGGATACGGAACTGGTCAGCGAATACGGCTCCACCGCCTGCAAGGCCCTGTACCGGTGCCGCGCCTGCCTGGAACCATTCGACTACTTCAAGCCCATCTGAGGGACAACGATGAGCGACTTTCACCCGCTGACGGTCACGGATCTGCGCAGGGAAACCGACGAGGCCGTGCGCCTCAGCCTGGCGGTGCCGCCGGAACTGCGCGATGAATTCCACTTCATTCCCGGTCAGTACCTGACGTTTCGCACCCGGGTTGACGGCGAGGAACTGCGCCGATCGTATTCCATCTGCTCCGATCCGGAAGAGGGGGAACTGTGCGTTGCGGTGAAACATATCGACGGCGGGCTGTTTTCCACTTTCGTCAACGAGAAGCTGAACAAGGGCGACGTCATCGAGGTGGCGCCGCCCAAGGGCACCTTTCATACGAAGCTGGATCCCGGCAACGACAAGAACTACCTGTGTATCGCCGCCGGCAGCGGCATCACGCCTATCATATCCATCATCAAGTCCATCCTCAGAATCGAACCCAAGAGCCAGGTGACCCTGCTGTTCGGCAATCGCAGCGTCTCCACCATCATGTTCAGGGAAGAACTGGAAGCCCTGAAAAACCGTTACATGGCGCGCTTCCAGTGGCTCAACATCCTGAGCCGTGAGAAACAGGAGGTGGAAATCCTCAACGGGCGCATCAACAACCGCAAGGGCGCGGAACTGTGCAGGCACCTGCTGGATCTGCATGCCGTGGACGAGTTCTTCCTGTGCGGTCCCGAGGCCATGATGTCGGAGGTTTCAAGGGGCCTGCGCGCGGAAGGTATCGACGATGAGAAGATCCACTATGAGTTGTTCGGCGCTTCCGCCGACGATGCCGCGGCCGTGATCGCCAAGCACCACGACCGCGCCGTCAAGATGGCAGGCAAGGTTTCCAGGGTAACGGTCAAACGCGACGGCCGGGAGCACCAGTTCGAATTGTCCATGGATGGCGAAAATATTCTCGACGGCGGCCTGGATAACGGCGTTGACCTACCGTTCGCTTGCAAGGGTGGCGTATGCGCCACATGCAAGGCGAAGCTTCTGGAAGGCGAAGTGGATATGGATCTGAATCACGCGCTGGAGGCCTCCGAACTGGAGGCGGGTTACATATTGACCTGTCAGGCGCATCCCGTTTCCGACGTAGTGGTAGTGGACTACGACCAGTAACGCATGCTTGGACTGAGCGATTCAGGGGTCGGGGCGCGTGCTTCGGCCCCTGTGCTTTTGTACTGCTTGCGGGAGAGGGCCGGGGAGAGGGTGATTATTAATGCCGCGCCTCAAATGCATCGACAACCTGCTCGCTGATTTCGCCCGGCGCACCCCGGTGCGCGCCGGCTCCCTTATCATCAGCGTATTCGGCGACTCCGTCTCACGACATGGCAATTCGGTGTGGCTGGGCAGCCTGATCAATGTCCTGGCGCCGTTCGGCCTTAACGCCCGGCAGATCCGCACGGCGGTATTCAGGCTTTCAAAGGAAGGCTGGCTGAAGGCGCGCCAGGTGGGCCGCCGCAGTTACTACAGTTTTACGGACTTCGGCACACGCCACTATGAAAAGGCCGCACGCCGCATCTATGCCAGCAACCGCAGCCGCTGGGACGGCACCTGGACGCTGGTTATTCCTGCATTTCTGTTCAACCAGGAACGCGATCAGGTGCGCCGTGATCTGCTGTGGTCCGGCTACGGCGCCATCACGCCCGGTTTAATGGCGCACCCCGCCGGCGATCGGCAGTCGCTGGACGAAATTCTTCACGAGCATAAAGCCGCGGACAAAGTCGTGGTATTGCAGGCCCATGCCGGTGAGGCCGCTTCCCGGGCGGCACTGAAGCGCCTGGCGAGCGAATGTTGGCAATTGGACGAGTTGGCGCTGCGCTACGAAGAATTTCAGGAAACGTTCCATCCCGTCATGAAGGCGCTGAAGAAGGCCAGGAATCCTGAACCCGATCAGTGCTTCCAGGTGCGCACGCTGTTGATCCACGAATACCGTCGCATCGTGCTTCACGAGACCGATCTGCCCGACGAACTGCTGCCGGCGGACTGGTCGGGCCGGCGCGCCCAGACGCTGACGGCCAACCTGTACCGCCTGGTACAGGACCGGGCCCGGCTCTACATCGAATCGGAACTGGAATCTGCGGAAGGACATCTGCCGCGCGCCGACGCCCGCTATTTCCAGCGATTCGGCGGACTGTAAGCTATTCCTTCAACACCATGTCGATGCACATCACCGCCGCCAGGATGAGCGGCCGGGCCGGATCGTTGGCGGGCACGCTGTCCGAAATTTGCAGGATGTAGTCGTCCGCGGTGGTCAGCAGTTCCTTGCTCAGGCCGCCCCATTCCTTGGTGACACGGGCCAGTTCCCGGTTGCCGGAAAGAAACCGGAAGTTCCATCCAACCCAGTTGCCTTGAAGCTGGCACACCGGCCGGTCGATGGCGTCAAGTACGGTAAACGCGCCGCCGATGGAGAACAGCTTCTGCTTGAAGCCGCCGATGATCCGATCCTGTTCGTCCATGACCTCCACGTTCGACAGGAACAGGGAAATCCCCCGCTTCACGCGAATGACACGTTCACCCTGGGGCGTACGGATCTCGATATCAAACGGCGTCATGCGCTTGTAGTCGGTGAACCGCAGGATCTGGGTCAGCGGGTTCATCCGCTCTTCGCGGCACTGCATGACGATGGCTTTGGTCTGGGGATCGTAAATATCGTAGTTGTTGGCCGCCTTGAGCAGCCCCAGGTGCTCCTTAACCAGGTAGACGTTTCTGTTCAGTATGTCGTGCATGGCGGTTTTCCCCAGTTTGCCCGGTTCCTCTCCGGTCCGCCGGAAATCAGACTACGATCAGGTCTGGCCGTCAATCCGGACACACTCACAGGGAATCCAACCTGTGCGGCCGTTCTCCATTTTTACCAGGTAGAAACCACTCTCTTCCAGTTGGACGTCCAGCCACTCACCTGGTGTGACTGTTAGCTCCAGGGCATTGAAATCGCGCGTCATGCGCCATTCTCCGTCGCATTCAGCCAGCCAGCTCCGTGGTGTCCAGCCGGATCGGCCGTCCCGGGCAGTACACCACACCCAACCTTTTATGTCGGTGTACTTGTGAAAGTCTGGCGTGACGTGATCGCCGGCGGCGACCGCAATGGGATCGTCGTAAGGCCGCTCGTAGGATTGTATTACTTTGCCCTTCATGCGCGGCGCCCCGTCACTTGAGCTTCGCGCCCGCCTTGCGCAGGAGTTCTCTCAACAGGGACCGATGGCAACGGGATTCGTCCTGGCAGTAGCAGCCCACGGAAAGGTTAACGTGATGTGACATTGCTGCGAGAAGCTCGATGTCGCGGCGCCGGTCGGGTTCTTTCATTTCAGCCAGGTAGCGGCGCCTGAACCTGGGCCACGACGCATCATCGACTGGCCGGAATTCCTTGAGCAGTTCCTCGCTGGGGGCGAGATTCGGAAACCACAGGTCATAGATATCCTTCGCCGCGTAGTCTTCCTTCCTTACGCCTCTGGGCGGGCGCCGCACCGTGCCGATGCGGAGACCTTCGGATTTCCGCCGGGGACTGCCCAGCCTGACAATACTGATCGCCATGGATCGGAGGACACTAGCGCCGGCCGATATCGACTCCGGCGGCAAGTTGATCAGGCGGATGAGGATGCATGCCTGGGAATCGGCGAGAGATCCGGCTCCAGGAATTGCTGCCGCGCCTCAGGTGAGAACAACAATTCCCTGGAGTAGTGGGTCAACATGATCCTGCTGTCCATCAACACCGGATTCTCTTCGATGAAGGCTTCAAATGACGAGGCCGGTGCCGACTTCTCCATGAAATGGCGCAGCGCCAGGATCCAGGCGCCCGTCAGTGTCTCGTGGTACTTTGAAACGTCGACGCCATGAAACCCCAGAAATTGCAGCAAGGTCGTCCTGAATTGGGCAAAAGCTGCTTCGTCCGGGTGTTCAACCAGGTAGATGTAGGCGATGTGGAGATGAGCGCGATGGTTGAACTGCGCGGGAGAGAGCCTGAACGCCTCAAAAGCGGCCCGGAAGCGCCGGTCGGCCGCGGAAAGGTTGTGTATCACCATTACTCTACCGGGCCCTGATCCGGGCGGAGCGGGAATAATACTTCAAACACCTCGCGGCGCACATCCTGGGCCTCGTAGGCGCCGGGTATGGACTTGGCCAGGTCCGATGCAAGATAGGCGTCCAGGGCTTCCTGACTTTCGAAGAAATAAATTCCGCACAGATCTCCGGTAGAGGGATCGCGGCCGTAAATTTTCTGCAGCAGGCCCGGTACTTCCAGAAACCCGGGCTTTCTCTCCAGCATGCGGCGCTGACCTACGTTTAACTCCAAATCCGATTTTATGCGAACGAACAAGACAGTGTTCATATGTTCACCTCACTCTTGGTCCACGCAAATAACCTGACCTCATTTTCAACCCCCGGAATCCGGACCATGCCGTCGGCTCGAAAATTCAGCTTTCCAAGCAGGCTGATAGAGGCAATATTATCTTCGTTAACGATTGCCAGGACCCTGCTGGCCTGCAAGCTCTTGCGGGCATAATCCATTATCGCCGAAGCCGCCTCGAATGCGTAACCCGCCCTGCAGTACTCCGGAAGCAGCGCGTAACCGATATCAATATCATCCAGGTAGTCACGCTTGACGAGGCCCGCCATCCCAATCGGCAGGTCATTCTCCGGCAGCCCGACGCGCCAAAGCCCGAAGCCGAATCGTTCGTAGCTGGCCATCGGGCTATCCCGCAAGTACTTCTTGGCGCCATCCAGGTCTCGCACCCCTTTATCTACGATATTCTTCACAAAAGATGGCTCATTCAGGAGCCTTAGAATGAAAGGAGTATCATCGAAGGTAAACGGCCTGACGGTCAGCCTTCTTGTTCTTATCTCCACCACTGCGGCATCTGTCCCTCGTATGGCGTCGCAATCAGGTCGCGCGGCGAATTATGCCACGTTGCGTTTGGCGCGCTTGTTAAATACTCTGCGAGATCGCCGGACGGATATGACGGACAGTCCCAAAACAAGTGTGATGTTCGCAGTTCAATTCCCTTCTTCGACATCTTAGGTGATGGTGCTCCGGGGAACATCTCCATTATCCTGAACAGGTGTCATCGAGGGATCCCAGATGCAACCACGGTTGCGCCCGGCTTTCTTGGCAGCGTACAGGGCGCTATCTGCTCGAATGATCGATGCTTCAACGCTGATGCTCGGATCGAGCATGGTAATCCCGAACGACGCAGTGACCTTGACCTCTTTTGTTTTGCCCACGCCGACGACAATAGCAGAAGGGCCTTTGCGTATGCGTTCAACAATATCCTGAGCTGTCTGAAGATCGGTGCTCGGAAAGGACAGCAGAAATTCCTCGCCCCCGTAGCGATACACTCTGTCGTAGGGCCTTATATGCTGCTTAATATGGTTCACCCACGCCACGAGCACCCGGTCGCCAGCGGGATGGCCGTAGGTATCGTTGACTGCTTTAAAATGGTCCAAGTCCATGATCACGATACTGCACTTCTGAACGCCGCGCTTGACCAACTCATGAAGCTCCCTGAGCTGGGTGAGCATAACCATGCGGTTTTCAGCGCCGGTTAAGGCATCACGGTTATTGAGCGTCTTCTCGAGTTCCTGCTTAAGCGAATTAATTTCCAGGCGCAGGCTGCCGAGTGAATTGGCGAAAGCGTCATAGTCCTGCGGAGAGACCGGCGTTTCCTGCTCCGCTATAAGAAGCAGCTTTGCTGCAAGCTGATGCATGTGACGGTGCTCAGCTCCAATCGCCTCGAATGCCGGGTGATCTTGAAGCCCCTGTGGAGGATTACTGTAATACCACTGGCCGAAGCGACACTGACGATGAGCATCATCCGCTACGTCTCGATTGTCGTAGGATAATCGAACGATGATCGAACGGATGAGTTCCTTGGCCCACTGCTCATGGTTGTAAATAGCCTGGTCCAGTTGCTGTAATGTTGCCTGCAGCTCTTGCCTGTCAATATTCAGCATGGCTGTTTTCCGCAATGACCTCCAAACGTCGTCTTTGGACGACGTCGCACGAGCAAGCACGGCCAGGGCAACGTGCGTTCACCGCATCGGTTCGAAAGACTAGTTGGACGACAACTTGTCAATCTTCCTCTGCAAGAACCAACAAAACCAGCCCCTGTGCTTCTCCTGTAATTCCCTGTTCTTCCAGTCCTGTCCGGTAATCGTCCCGCGACTATGCGAACTGCCGCAGTTGCAGTCCATGATGTAGTCATCGTCATCCGTCGTAGCCCAATCGAACGTGAGCTCCTCTCCCGTTATTATATCCCGCATTGCGACAAAGTTGATCTGTCCCTGAATCGTGATATTGGGATCGCAGGAATGATTTGTGTAGAGCATGCAGCCATACTACTAAATGTCCGACCTCGGCCAGATATATACCAAACGATATCCATAGAAAAATAATTGCTCCCCTCACGCTGGCAGGATGGACCATGTGTCTGTGGCCATCAGCCAAAGAGATAGTCGATTGCGCAGGCTCACTCATTTTCTTGGTTTTCTAACATCCACGTTCACGCGCGTTTGAGGCGATGCGTGCCCTTGTGTCAACAAGGGTGCGCAGCGTGTCAAAGGGCGCCTGCAATGTGTTGTTAGGCGTACGTTCCAAGCAAACAGATCGTTGTTTGCCCACGATGCAATTCCAGTGCTCTGGTTGCG
>CAZNWR010000104.1:0-1393 GCA_964576645.1 uncultured Enterobacteriaceae bacterium
CGGATCACATTCAGCTCCTCAGGGGGAAGCCGATGGACATGCGGCAATTCAGAGAAATGGCGGGACGCGGGCGCGATGCGTTTGCCGGCTGGTGGCGCGCCCACTGGCCGCGGATGCGGCGGCGCCTGCTGCTGTACGGCGCGCTGATCCGCATCGACCGGCCCATCGGCTGGCTGCTGCTGTTATGGCCGACCCTGTGGGCGCTGTGGATCGCCGCCGCCGGGCGACCCTCCCCGCACCTGCTGGCGGTATTTATCGCGGGAGTGTTTCTGACACGCTCGGCCGGCTGCGTGGCCAACGACCTGGCGGACCGCGCCTACGATCCTTACGTGGAACGCACGCGGCACAGACCGCTTGCCACCGGAGAAATATCCCGCCTGGAAGCCCTGGGAGTCGCGGCCGCCCTGCTGGGCGTGGCCTTTCTGCTGGTGCTCACCACCAACAAACTGACAATCCTGCTGTCCCTGGCGGCGATCCCCATCGCCGTTATTTACCCCTTTACCAAGCGCTACACCTACATTCCCCAGGTATTCCTGGGTGTGGCCTTCAGTTGGGGCATTCCCATGGCCTTTGCGGCGCAAACCGGCGCTGTGCCGCCCATGTCCTGGTTGCTGCTGGCCGCCAACCTGCTGTGGGTGGTCGTCTACGACACCATATATGCGATGGTTGACCGGGAAGACGACATAAAGCTCGGCATTAAATCCACCGCTATCCTGTTCGCCGACGCCGACAGGATGATCATCGGCATCATTCAGTTCATGTTCCTGGCGGCAATGGTGGCGGTCGGCGAACGGCTTAAATTCGGCGCATACTTTTTCTACTCCCTTGTGGTCGCGGCCGCGTTCTTCGTTTACCATCAATATCTCATCAGGGAGCGCCTGAGAGATCTTTGTTTCCGGGCATTTCTCAATAATAACTGGGTCGGACTGACGATATTTGCAGGAATAGCACTGCAATACCATTTCCAGGGCTGATGCACAGACACCTCGCCGCGGTAATTCTGCTCGCAATGACGGCCTTCATACAGGCCGCCGCCGATCCCCGGGACGTTGAAAACGAATGCCGGCGCATCGGTGAAAAGCTGGCCAGTGTCGGCTTTCAGGAATGCATGTCGAGACACCTGATCGAATCGCAAGGGCGGTCGGTGGAAGGGACACCTCTCTTGTACAAGGACTACCCGCCGCTGGCGTCGCGGAAACCCCTGGGCAGGGTACTGCTTATCGGCGGGATACACGGCGATGAATACTCCTCGGTCAGCGTGGTATTCAAATGGCTGAAGATCCTGGATGCCCATCACACAGGCATGTTTCACTGGCGGATCATCCCGCTGTTGAACCCGGACGGTCTGCTGCGCAGACACTCGCAACGCATGAACGACCACGGCGTCGATCTG
>CAZNWR010000104.1:1403-9922 GCA_964576645.1 uncultured Enterobacteriaceae bacterium
GATCTGAACCGGAATTTCCCGATGCCGAACTGGAAACAGGCCACCAGCGACTACTGGATCAACGAGACCGGACGCAACCCGCGGCATTATCCCGGCACCGGCCCGATGAGCGAGCCGGAAACACGCTGGCTGGTGGAGCAGATCAATGAATTCAAACCCAGCGTGATCGTGTCGGTGCATGCGCCCTACGACCTGGTGGACTATGACGGGCCGAAACGCGGCCCGCACAAGCTTGGGAGGCTGTACCTGAACCTGCTCGGCACTTATCCGGGATCCCTGGGCAACTATGCCGGCGTGCAGAGAAAGATCCCGGTGGTGACTATCGAACTGCCATACGCGGGCATTATGCCGACGCCCGCTGAAGTTTCAGGAATATGGCGCGACCTGGTCCGGTGGCTGGCGCGGAAGATCCCCACCCTGCCGTCCACAAAGGGCGCGAACGATCACGACACCGCGCCTTCGTAAACAATCCGCCACTTGCCGTCCTTGTCCCTTTTCCAGTACTGGCGCTTGACGAACCGGCGCTGGTAATCCTTGCTCTTGTAATCCTGTTTGAAGGTCACGACCAGGACACTCTGCTCTCCGGGGTACTTGAATATACTCTGGTCGGTGATGTCCACCTTGATGAATTTCTTGGACGTGTTTACGCGGCGCTTGTACCGGACCCACTGGCTGTAATCCATGCCCAGCCCCGAATATTTCGGTGAGTAGTGCCGGAGATAAAGTTCAGCATTGCGGCTTTGCCAGTCCTTGCGCCACTGGTCGATGACTTCCTCCAGGCGCGCCTGCCGGTGCCGCCACTGGCTGACGGTCATCCATTCGATAGACTTTGCCAGGATCACCGGCGTGGTTCCCGGTCGTATAAAGGGCTGCAACGCCATCAAATCGCGATTACTGACGACGACACAGCCATCGCTGTCGTGGGGAGGACGGCTGAAAGTATTACTTGGCGTCCCGTGCAGCCAGATGCCGTAGCCCGTGCGTCCGTGACGCTGGTCCCACACGTTCGGATAATCGATGGGAAAACCGCCGTCGCCGTACAGATCGGGTAATTGCTTGGCTTTCAGCGACTCCGTTACGAAGTAGACTCCCACCGGCGTGCGCCCGTCGCCTTCCGTATCCTTGCCAATGCCGTTTTTGCCTATGGTCGCGTAAAAGTCGGTCATCAGTCTGGGAACGCCATCGCGGTTGGCGAACAGGTACAGCCTGGAATGCTTCATGTCCACCACGATCACATGGCGCTGGTCATGACTCAGCTTGACCAGCGACGCGGGAATTTCCCCGGCCGGAGGAGGCGAAAGGAAATGCTGCCAGCGTGCGCGTGCTTCCGCGCGCAGCGCCGCGATCTGTCCATACGGAGCGGACGCAATGTTGCCGAAATCGGTAATCGGACGGCTCTTGGCCAGCAACAGGTCCGCATACATCAACTGCGCCAGCCTGAAATTCGGCTTCTTGTGCACGAGATCCCGCAATTCCTTCAATGCGGCGTCCATGTGCCCGTTGCGTATCCGGTCCATGGCGGCGATCAGCATCTCCTCGGTACCGTCGTCCAGACTGGCATGCGCCGCCTGCCCGTCCGCCAGCGCCTGGGTGCCGGCCAGACCCGTCGACAACATGATGACCAGTCCTGCGCAGGCCGCGTAAATCGTGCTCAGCGCACGCCGGCCGGAGGTGTCAACCCGTCGTTTCACTGGTTATCAACCATTTCGCATCGACCTTTTTAAAGGTCAGTGTTTTGGTGACGCGGTCGCTGTAAGTGTTGGACTGATAACTCTGCGTAAAATGCGCGGTGGCGTGATCCGGGTCGTTTAAGTGTATGCGCACTTTCGAGATTCGCACCTTGATAAACGCCGGCTTGCTTATCCGCCGCTTCCTGTCCCTTCTCCAGTGCTGGCGCGACATGCGGCCTTCCGGCTTGAAATCACCTGCATAGTGGGACAGGTATGCGCTCACGTCCTTGTCGGACCAGGCCGTAACCCAGAGATCGATAGCCCGGCGCACGGCGGCCACCGTGTCTGCATTGGACGCTTCCGTTTTCGCCGGTGCGGCCGCCGCCCCCTGGGCTGCTGCCGGTGCAGAGGCAGGTTTTGGCGCGGCCGCCTTTTGCGGTTTTGGAGCGGCGCGCTGCTCCGGAGCCGGCGCGGGCGCCGGCGCGGCGGATGCCGCCGTGGCGGCGGCCGTGGAGGTCGGCGCGCCAGCGGCTTGCGCGGCGCCGACCCGGGTTTGCGCCACCGTCGAGGCGGGCGGCGGCGGCTGCGCTGGCGCTTGCCCCGCGCTTTTCTGCTTCGGAGATGGCGCAGCGGACCCCGTGGTTTCCGGTACCGGCGCGGCGGGCTTGCTGGATTTTGCCATCACTGCCGGTGCGGCGCCCGGCCGATTTGAAAGCGAAAACAGATTGTTGATCAGGGCCAGCTTGGCCTTGGCGGATTTATTGTGCTCGTCGAGCTGCAATGCATGATTGTATGCCTGGCTTGCCATTTTCGCGTAAATGTCACCCAGGTTCTCATCCGCCGTCGCGTAGCTGGGGTGCGTATCGATGGCCTTCTGCAGCAGCTCGCGCGCTTTCTCGTACTTGCCCTCGGCTGCATAGATGACGGCCAGGTTGTTGTACGGCTCCGGCAACTCCGGGTGCGCGCTGATCAATTCCTTGAAAATCTTCTCGGCATCATCCATGCGATTGAGCCGGGTCAGGATCACCCCTTTTAGAAAGCGGAGGGTGACGTTGTCCGACGACTGTTTCAAATCGGCGTTGACCGCCGACAATGCGTCCTGCAGCTTATCCTGCTTGAGAAGTCTATGTACGGAAGCGACGTCCGCCGGCGCCGCCGCCGGCAGCAAAATGCACAACATCCCCAGCAGGCAGCTAAGGAACGGAAGCCGAAGTGTTCGGTGCCTGCCGTAATACATGACTTGACCTTATATGAACTTTTGCCCTGCGTGTGCGACGACGTCTGGAACTGTTTTATTCTATTGGTTGGCTTCGAACATGGCAATTTGACTGCATTTCACAGGCACCGAGTTAAAGTGTGAGGGGAAGCCCTGGTACACGTCGCGTAACGCGCTGGTTCCGCCCGGTATCTTCACATCGAGCCAATAGACGCGGCCGGTACCGGTATAAGGAACGACAACCGGCTTGTATCCCTGGTGGCGGAGTTGCGCAAGGCGGTCGTTGACGGCGGCCTGGCTCGAGTAAAGCCCCAGCGATACCGCATTCTTAAGATCGCCCTGGCTGATCAGCCGATAATCGCTGATACCCTTCTTTTTGAGTTCATCCAAGACCGCCCTGGCTCCCGCTTCCGTACCCAGGGGAGCAAGATAGATCCAGAAAAGCGATTTGTCCCGCGGACTGGATGAACGTTGCTGCACCCTGGCCTGGCGTGAGCGGAACCAGTCCGCCAGCGCCGTGGTCTGTTGTTCGTCGGGCAATGGTCCGAACGTCAGGCAGGTATTCTGTACCGATTCAGCAGCCAGGTTGGTGACATCTATTTGCGGAAGCCGGCTAACGAGGTCCTTGGGCATGGGAGCCAGATTCACGGCCGTGCCCGGAGCCGGTACGGCCGCCGTCTGCCGCAGTGGCGGCGGCGACGGCAGATCCCGGATCAAGCGCAGCTTGCGCGCGCCGGATGGCACCGGCATGGCCGCAGCCGCGTTCCTGATATCCTCGTGTGTCTGTTGGTTTAAGGCCCAGCCGAAGTACAGAATATTGGCTGCCAGCAGGATCAGAAACAACCATCTCATGTACGCGCACCAGCCGCAATCAAAGCCAACCCTCTCAGCACCAGCAGGGGATCAAGCTTGAAATCCTCCACCAACAGCGGCTGTATCAGGTCCGCCGCGCCTCCCGTCATGACGCAAAACGTCGTGTCTCCAAAGCGCTCGCGCGCAGCTTTGCCGCAGCGATCGATGAACGCCGCGGCAGCCATACCGCAGCCGTTGTTGACGCAGCTTGAGGTCGAAAGTCCCGGGGCCGCTGTTGGCGGCGTCGAGCCGCGTTCGCGGATGCCGTCCGTGTTTGCCATAAGTGAATCCTGCATGAGGTCCGGTCCGGGCACAATATATCCGCCGAGATGCCGCCCGCCGGCATCCGCCAGGTCCACCGTCAGCGCGGTGCCGCACGCGGCAACGCACAGGGGCCGGTGTTGTGAATCCCAAGCGGCCAGGAGTCCCAGCCATCTGTCCACGCCCAGGCGCGCGAGATCGCCATAGCCGGTGGTCAGGCCGAACCGGTCGCGCTGCACCGCGGCGAACTCCGGGGTCAGGGACCACAGATCCGCGCAAAGCCGTGAGACGATTTCCGCCATCGCGCTTCCGGCTACGTTGGATACCCAGACCTGATCCGGACGCGGCAGGGCAGCCAGTTGATCGCCCAGGGCGGGTTCGATCCTGTCGCCCCCGTGCGCCGCCGCCCCATGACCGACAAACTCACGTCCGCGCGCCAACGCCCACTTGAGGCGGCTGTTGCCTATGTCCAGCAGCAGGGTCATTTAATTACCCGCAGGCTGAGCTCACCGCTGCTGAATCTACGCACGCTGTCGCGCACCCGCAGGCTCAGCATGCCCGATTGGTCCACGTCGATCACCGTTCCCACCACGTCCGCTTGTCCCGGCAGACTCAGCCGCGCGCGGCGTCCGATCGCAATATCGTGCCGGCGCCATTCCTGCATGTATGATACGGCCGTTCCGGCATCGCAGTCGCCGAGCATTTGCAGCACATTCGCGATAACGGTCGCGGCAACACGATTACGTGAAGGCAACGCGTCAATAGCCGTATACAGATCCACCGCCGGCTGGTCCAGTTGCCTGTGCAACGCCGGCGTCAACCGGATGTTGAGACCGATCCCGACCACCACGTCCATCGCTCCGCCGGCCTGCCCCCTGGATTCTACGAGAATTCCCGCCAGCTTGGCGTCGCGCCAGATGACATCGTTAGGCCACTTCAGGCCCGTGTTCCGAACTCCGAGTTCCGCCAGCGCCCGCACCAGCGCCACGCCGGTCATCAGGGAAACCGGCATGAGCCCCGCGGGCGCGGCTTCGAAACGCCAGCCCAGCGACAGGCAAAGCCCGGACGCCGGCGTGGACAGCCAGCGGTTGCCCCTGCGTCCGCGCCCGGCGGTCTGGTATTCGGACAGAACCACCCGGCCGTGGGGATTCGGCAGGTCGAGAAGCAGTTGATTGGTGGACCCGGTCAGAAAACGGACTTCCAGTTCGACAATGCGCCGCCGCGCCGCCGCGGACATCAGCCGCAGGATTTCGGCGTCACTCAGCAGGTCGACCGGCCGGGCCAGGCGATAGCCCTTGCCGCGCACGGCGAAGATTTCCAGACCCATGTCCGACAGCACCCTGATCTGCTTCCACACGGCAGTGCGGCTTCGACCGGAATTCCGGGCGAGTTGTGCGCCGGAATGGAACTTGCCGTCAGCCAGTGCCTGGAGCAGGCCCGCCAGATGCTGCATTACACAAGTCGCGCCAATAACTGAAAACTAGCCCGAATGTCGGACGCGGCTGGTGGGCCCATCCTCGCAGTTCACGAATAACCCGGACTATTTCCGGTCGTCATCGGTCGCGGCACCGGTAATATCAAAAAAATCCCCTTCGTCAGCGCCGCCTTTCGGAGAGCGGGAAGCTTTGCCCGGCTCCGGAGCCGAAGGCATCAGGGTTTCATCGTCGGTGCTGAACTCCGGTTCCGATTCGCGCCCCGGCGCATGACCGGGCATCAGGGTTTCATCATCCGCGGGAGCCGCCCCGGCGCCGGACGAGGCCGGCGCCTGGCTGCCCGGCAACAGCGTTTCATCTTCCGAGGAATACTCCTCCCGCGGCGTGGACTGCCCGTTCCCGCGTATCACGGTATCCTCTTCGGAGGCTTCCGTGTGTTCCGGCGAATCTCCGATCCCGATATCGAAATCCGGCTCCGGTACGGGCGTCCCCGCGGCAACGTCGCCCTTCAACAGGGTTGACTCCGCATCCGCAGCTTCGCCCGCCGCGAAAACCGTGTTGGATACGACCGTCATCCCGGCATCGCTCATTTCCGGCATCACGAATTCGAACTCGAATTTATGCAACCGGACCCGATCCCCATGCTTCAACCGCACTTCCGTGCTTATGGCCTTGTCATTGACAAACGTGCCATTGATGCTGCCCTGGTCGGCTATCCAGTACCCGAAATCCTTGTACTCAATGAGTGCATGGCGCCGGCCGACGGTGGACTGCGGGATCACGATGTAATTGAGATGCTCATGGTCCTGACCTTCCACCCTTCCCAGCATCGTGGGCTTTCTTCCCAGCTTGTAGGTGGACTGAGACGTATTTCCGGACAAATCATTTAGAAACGCCTCTGCGACATACTGATCGTCCGGACCGCTCAACTGGCGTCCACGGCGCACCAGCAGGTAAATGATCGCGATCAAGGTGATCATCATCACAATCGCCGCGACAATGATAATGATCGAATGCAGCCGCTCCTCCTGCTCGACCCCTACCGCGGGCTGTGCCGGGACATGGACGATAATCGGTGGAGGCGGCGGCGCGGGAGCCGCTTTCGGCGCCGGCTGCGGCTTGGGTTTCGGCTTGGGCCGCTTGTTTATCTCGGTATTGATGTGTTCGAAGACACCCTTCAGGTCGCCGGGAGACAGGGCCCGGAAATAATCGCCGTGGGTTTTTTGCGCCAGCGTCTGGATAAGTTGAAAATCGGCTTGCTCGGTAAATGCTATGCCGAATATCTTGATGCCCGCATCGGCCGCCGCGGGTGCCAGTTCATTCTGCAGCCACTCGGACTTTTGCGCGCTGGTGGTTGGATTTCCCGTATCGACGATGCCGTCGGTCATGAGCACGATCATTTTTCGCGCGTTCGCCCGCCCGTCGTTCTTCAGTTCATATATGGCCCGCTCGATGGCTGACGGGGTGTCGGTTAATTTGCCCCTGTAGTTCAGCTGCTTCAGACTTTCGAGAATTTTCGCGCGGTTGGACTCGGTGACAAACGTGAAGGGTACGGCTATGCGCACGGTCTGATCGAAGATTTCGATAGCCACACGCGTGTTCGTATCGAGACGTCCGATAAAATCGGTAACGGCGGTCTTTGTCAGGTAATCGGGATCGCTCTTCCTCATACTTCCCGAATTGTCCAGAACCAGCACGACATCCTTGTCGGCGGGGGCTGCTTCCCCATCGCTCTCGACCTGCAGGCTCTGGACGGGCTGCCGCTCTGCGGCCACGGGCCCGGCGCCCCCGGTATCAGGCGTACCGGTGTCGGTCGCTTTGGTTTGCGCCGCTGCTCCGGCGGCGGCAGCCGTTGGCTCCGCTCCATTCGCCGGCAAATAAGCCGACACGAGCAGAGCCAGGCTGAACAGGCAGATTCGACGAAGGTGCATGGCCCCGGAAGGCGTAGTTACTGAATCTGCATTATAGAACGTTCGCGTTCAGATCTGCACCCTTGGAGACCGGCCGATTCGGATCAGAACTCCATTCGCTCCAGGATCCCACGTACAGGCGCGGCATGTCGAAGCCCGCATGGACGGCGGCAAGAACGTTATGACAGGCGGACACGCCGGAACCGCAATAGAAGACAGCCTGTTCCGATGGCAGGCCCGCCAGCATGCCCTCGAGCTGCGCCCGCAGCTTGTCGGCGGGCAGGAACCGTCCGCGCTCGTCGATGTTTCGCTTCCAGGGATAATTGCGCGCCCCGGGAATATGTCCGGCCACCGGATCCACCGGCTCCACGGCACCGCTGTAACGCTCGGCATCCCGGGAATCGATCAGCAGCGGCACCCGCGTCACTTCATCCAGGGTAACCAAGCTGTCGCGGCTGGCCGTGCCGTTGAAGCGCGCGGGTTCGGGATCTACCCGGCCGGGTTCACGGCTGCGTCCCGACGCCACCCAGGCCTGCCATCCGCCGTCGAGAACCGCCGCTGCATCGTGTCCCATATAGCGCAGCATCCACCATAGTCGGGCCGCGAACGCGCCCGACGCGTCGTCGTACACTACTACCTGAGTCTGCGCGCCTATGCCCAGCGCGGAAAACACCTGTACCATCCGCTCCGGGGACGGGAGCGGGTGCCGGCCGCGGTCGGTCAGCGGGGGACCACTGAGATCATCATGCAGATGCGCGTAAGCGGCGCCCGGAATGTGCCCCTCCAGGTAGCGCCGATAGCCGGCATCGGGGTCGGACAACTCGTACCGGCAATCGACTATCGTCCAACCCGCGGCCGGCAGCGTGGCGGGCAACTCACCCACTTGTATGAGGGTCCTAAACATAAGTACCGATAATAACCCAGGCGCGGCAACGGTGAAGATCCAATCGAACTCATCGAACCCGGACGGCGACCACATTCGCTCCAGAAACAACCGCGGTCGCATAGCGATTCGGGTTACCGTATTGGCGGTGCTGGCGACCATGCTGGGCGGCTGCGCCACGCTTGGATATTACATCCAGTCCATCAGCGGCCAGGTGCGGATCCTCGCCCACCGGCGGCCCATCGCGAAGGTGCTGCAGGAGACCGGGCTTCCGGCGGAGCGGCTGGAGATCGG
>CAZNWR010000105.1:0-9802 GCA_964576645.1 uncultured Enterobacteriaceae bacterium
CACTGATGCTACGCACGCCGCTCATCGGCATCAACAACCGCGACCTGCGCACGTTCGAGACCCGTCTCGACACAACCCTGGACCTGCTGACGGATGTCTTTCCGGACAGGATCGTCGTCACGGAAAGCGGTATCGACAGCCGTGCGGACGTCGAGCTGATGCGAAGACACAACGTCAACGCCTTCCTGGTGGGTGAAACCCTGATGCGTGCTTCCGATCCGGGCGAGAAACTCCGGGAATTGTTCGCCTGAGCGTCCCGGCCCTTGCCAAGCACGAATCTTTTCACTATATCCATTGGCATGCATGCGTTCACATGCGGGGCGAGCACACCGTGCTGAAGGAAATCAGCAGTACCAGGACGGACGAGTCCGAACCGACGCGGCGCTGGTTCTCGGACAAGATTGTGGACTTATACGTCTGGTACGACGATAACGGCGCGGTCATCCAGTTCCAGATGTGCTACGACAAAGGACCCGGCGAAAAGGCGCTCACCTGGACCCGGGGCGGCGGCTTTGTCCAGCATGCCGTGGACGACGGCGAAGCGGGCCTGTTTCGAATGAAAAGCTCGCCGATCCTCACGGAACGCGGCTGCACAGATACAGTCGGTGCACTGAAGCTTCTGGAAAGCCGGGGTGCAAAGCTCGAACATGACTTGTATCGTTTCATCAGCGATACATTGCGCGGCGCCGACTGAGACCCAGGGATTCCTCTTACCCCGACTCCCGGCCGGAATGACGAAACGGTCAGAAGAACAGCAGCTTCACGGCGAAGATCGCCAGTACGATGTTCAGGATCCAGCGGATCAAACGCTCACCTCTTTTGATGGACGTATGCGCGCCCAGCCAGCCACCGAGACTGGCGCCGGCGGCCAGGCACAGCCCGGGCACCCAGGCGACGCTGGACTTGAGTGCGAACACGGTCAGCGCCGCCACGGTGTAGAAGCCGGCAATGAAGACCTTGTGCATGTTCACGCGCACCAGGTCCAGCCCGAGGATGCGCTGCAGTATCGGTATGAGGATAAAGCCCACGCCCACCTGGATAAATCCGCCGTAAGCGCCCGCGGCGGCAACCGCCAGATGACCGGCTATGAGGCGCTTTTTTGTAATAGGCCCCGGGCTGACGGAGACTGGCCTGGATTTGCGGGGCAGACCGGACAGGATCATGACACAGACCATGATTATCGCCAGCAACCGGTTGAACCAGACTCCGCCGAAATGGGCGCCGAGTAATGCGCCCGCCACGGCGCCCGGCAGACTCGCCAGGGCCAGAGTGAAACTCAGCCGAAAATCGGAAAAGCCGCCGCGGCGGAACGCAGTCACGGCCGATATGTTCTGGGTCAGGATGGCGATGCGGTTGGTGCCGTTCGCCACCGGCCCCGGCAGACCGAGAAAGACCATCACCGGAACGGCCAGCAGCGAACCGCCGCCGGCCATGACGTTTACAAAGCCTGCGGCGATGCCGGTAATAAGGAGAATGAGTGCCGAGGTGAAGTCCATTGCTTACCGTCATTCCGGTCGAAGACCAGAATCCAGTATAAATAGAGTGCGCGTAGCGCACCCATTCGATTCACTGAATCCTGGAACTGCCGCTGCCGGCTGAGGCCGAAAAAGCGCGTCTGCGACGCGCCTCCAATTGACCGGGTCCCGTCCGCTTCGCTCCCGGGATGACGGTATCGGGTTCCCGGTATCCGACTGCCTAGCCTTTTAACAGGTCGGGATCGGACACAAGCTGCTGCAGGACCGACGACAGGATATCGTTGATGAGTTTCTGATTTTCCGCCTCAGAGGGCACGCTGACTACCTGCTTGGTGCGCCGATCCCGGTATTCGCCGGTCCTGGTTCGTCCGCCCACCTTGCTGGTGGCCCGCACCACCGCCGAGGTCTCAATCGTGCGCACCAGGTGTTTTTCGGTCACCTGGTACCCCAGGCTTGCGATCTTTACCGTGAGCGAAATATCCGCCGGCCCCTGGTGTCGTACGCTATAACCGCGCGCGGTGAATATGCGCGCCAGTTCGCGGTAGACGCGGACGGTCATATCCGGCGCCGCGGTCAGGGTGGCCGTGGCATAAACACCTCCCCGATAACCAATCACCTTGTTGGAGCGGTCATCCTCCACTTGCAAGGCCAGCGTGGTCGGCTGCTTTGCCGTGTTCACGGAGGGCGTCTCCAGCACCGGACGGATGTCGACCACCTGCGGACTCAGCGCGCAGCCGGCGGCCGCCAGCAGCACGCCCGCCAGCAAAAAACGGAACAAGGTCAGGCTGCTTTTCATAAGGTCTCTACTGCTTGCCGTAGCTTTTGTATTTTTCCAGGATGGCGCGCATCTCTTCCTCGTCCAGGCACACAGGTTCACCGAACCGGGTAGCCAGCGCGTACTGTTTGCACAGATCTTCCACCAGCACCGCCATCGCGAAGGCCGCCGCGAGATCGGGACCCAGCGAAATCATGCCGTGATTGGCCATCAGGCATGCCACCCGCCCGTCAAGCGCCTTCAACGCATTATCAGACAACTCCTGGGAGCCAAAGGTTGCGTAGTCTGCGCAACGGATGGAGTCCCCCCCGGCCACGGCCACCATGTAATGAAACGCCGGCACCGGCCGCCGCGAGCACGCCAGTGCCGTGGCATAAGGTGAATGCACGTGCACCACGGCGCCGGCTTCCTCGCGCCGCGCATAGATATCCCTGTGAATGCGCCATTCGCTGGAGGGCGTGCGTTTGCCTTCGATGAGCCTGCCTTCCGGGTCCAGGGTGGTGATATCCGCCGGTTCCAACAGGTCATAGTCCATGCCGGTGGGGGTAATAATGAAGCCGCCGGATACGCGCGCGCTCAGGTTTCCCGCCTTGCCCACGCCCAGCTCCCGCGAGCGGATGGCCCGCGCATGACGGATAAGTTCTTCTCTCAGTGGCAGGTCTTTCATGATTTGCAGCACCTCCCGGCTCAAGTGATCCGTGGACGGCCATCCAACCGTCCGGACGGGTGGCATGGGGTACGGGCTATCGCGCGCAGCTTTGCGAGCACGAACGCCGTGCCCCAATGACAGGACCCGTCCGCCACGACCGGTCTAAGTTCACGAATATTCCAGATTAGACATTAAACCTGAACAACATGACATCGCCGTCACGCACCAGGTAGTCCTTTCCTTCCAGGCGCCACTTGCCGGCGGCTTTCGCGCCCTGCTCTCCGTTGCAGGCCACATAATCTTCATAGGATACGACTTCGGCGCGGATAAACCCCCGCTGAAAATCCGTATGTATGGTTCCGGCCGCCTCCGGCGCGGTTGCACCCACGGGTATGGTCCAGGCGCGCACTTCCTTGGGGCCGGCGGTAAAAAATGTCTGTAACCCCAGTAACTGGTAACCGGCTCGCACCAGCCTGTCCAGCCCAGGCTCCTCAAGCCCCAGGCCTGCCAGAAACTCCGCGCGCTCCGCGCTGGCCAATTGAGCGATTTCTGCCTCGATAGCCGCGCAAACCGGGATCACTTCGGAGCCTTCCTTTTCCGCAAGTTCCCGCAGCGGCGGCAGCCAGCGGTTGGATTCAATACCGGCTTCCTCGACATTGGCAATGTACAGCGTCGGCTTGGCAGTCAACAGGTGCAGTTCGGCCAGATCGTCAAGAACGGCCTGTTCCAGGCCCAGCGATCTGACGGGTCGCCCTTCATTCACCTGCCGTGCCACGTTTTGCAGCACGGTCAGCCATGCGGCGGCGGCCTTGTCTCCGGTTTTGGCCGCCCGTTCCGATCTTTGGATGTTACGTTCCAGCGTATCCTGATCCGCCAGGCACAGTTCGGTGTTGATGACTTCGATGTCATCCAGGGGACTGACCCTGCCGGCCACGTGGGTGACGTTGTCGTCTTCAAAGCAGCGGACCACTTCCGCGATGGCCTGGGTTTCGCGAATATGGGCCAGAAACTGGTTGCCCAGTCCTTCTCCCTTTGATGCCCCTTCCACCAGGCCGGCGATATCCACGAATTCCATGTGCGCCGGGATCAATTTTGCAGGCCGGGCAATGCGCGCCAGTTCATGCAGGCGCGCATCCGGCACCGGCACCACGCCCACGTTGGGCTCAATGGTGCAGAAAGGATAATTCTCCGCGGCAATAGCGGAGCTGGTCAGCGCGTTAAACAGGGTGGACTTGCCCACGTTGGGCAGTCCAACGATACCGCACTTGATGTCCATCGCCCCAGCCTCTCCTAAGCCGGACAAGCCGGAACCGGACTTGTTTCTCGCCAAGCGCTCCAAGGACGCAAAGGCCGCCAGAAAGCGGAAATAGTGCAGGAGCCTCGATCCCTTGGCGATCTTGGCGTACCTGGCGTCTTGGCGAGAGGTCGCCTTGGATGCTTGCCCATTTCCTTCAACACTCCGACGATGACGGACTCGTGCGCTGGTGCGTGAGCAGCGCGGACGTTCATTCGCTCTCCGTGTGCAATTCGGTCATGGCGCGCTGGTCCTGTCCCGCGAACAGGCAGGGCATGACCTTTAAAGCGCGATCCATCGCGGAATCGATAAGTGAGCGATCCTCGGCGCCGGGCCGGTTGAGCACATAGGAAATGACCGCGTCGCGGAAACCCGGATGTCCGACCCCGATCCGGAGACGCATGAAGTTGGAACCGGCGCAGGTGATCACATCCTGCAGACCGTTGTGGCCGCCGTGGCCGCCACCGAACTTGAGCCGAATGGTTCCGGGCTCCAGATCGATCTCGTCGTGCACCACCAGCATCGCATCCACCGGCACCGCGTAGTAGTCCAGCATGGAGGCGACTGCACGGCCGCTGTCGTTCATGAAGGTGGCCGGTTTCAGCAGCCTGCAATCGACGCCCTCGGACATGATCCGCGCTGTCTGACCGTGAAACTTTGCATCGGTCCGGAAATGCGCGACATACCCGGCCGCCAGCCGGTCCAGAAACCAAAACCCGGCATTGTGCCGGGTTTCGGAATACTTCGCGCCGGGATTGCCGAGCCCGACAATAAGCTGCAAGGGCGTGGACACGCGCTCTGCGTCCGCCCCCGTCTAGTCTTCGCCGGAAGCAGGGGTTTCCCCTTCCGCAGCGGCTCCCTCGGCTTCGGCAGCCGGCGCCACGCCTTCCACGGCCTCGGGCGCTTCCGCTTCCTCTTCTTCGATCGCGCGCGGCAGGTGCACACTGACCACGGGTTGATGAACATCGACACCGTGTTCAAACTGCACGCCTTCCGGAAGCTGCAGTTCACCCACGTGCACCGTGTCGCCCACGTTCATTTCCGCGATATCAACACCGATGAACTCGGGCAGGTACTTCGGCAGGCAAGACACCTCGACTTCCGTCATGGTGTGGCTGATCACACCACCCCCGGTCTTGACGCCGACGCACTTTGCCTCGTTAAGGAAGTGTATGGGCACGCGCATGGTCAACTCTTCGTTTTCATCAATCCGCTGGAAGTCGATGTGCAGAATGACCGGCTTGTATGGATGCCGTTGCAGATCCTTGAGTACGACGTTCTCGGATTTTCCATCCACTTTCAGGGTCAGGATGTGAGAAAAAAACGCTTCGTGGTCAAGCTGCCTCAAGATCTCGTTATGCACCAGGGACACGGCTTGCGCACCCTTCTCCGTGCCATATACGATCCCGGGCAGTTTGCCGGTACGACGCAGGCGGCGGCTCGCACCCTTCCCCACGTCCGTGCGCGCTTCCGCGCTGATTTCAAATTGCTGCATTGACTTACTCCTTAAATAAATACCACATTGAACAATCCCCGGCCCGCGACCAGGCCGGGGAATTAACTTCTACTGACACCGGTATGCATTCATATTTGCTTTACCCGGATACCGCATCCCGGGCATCAGTCAAAAGCGACTCTCCGGTTCTGACTTTTACCCTTTAACTTTTAACTTTACTACTTAATCTACAAACATCGAACTGAGCGATTCGCCCTCGGTCACCCGCCTGAGACTTTCGGCCAGCATGGCCGCCACGCTGAGCTGGCGGATGCGCTCGCAGCGCGCCGCCTCCTTGTGCAACGGAATGGTATCCGTCACCACCAGCTCGTCCAGTTTTGAATTCTCTATATTCTTCACCGCATTGCCCGACAGCACCGGGTGCGTACAGTAGGCCACCACGCGTTTTGCGCCGAACTTCTTCAATGCGTCGGCGGCGCTGCAAAGCGTGCCGGCAGTATCCACCAGGTCGTCAACGATGACGCAATTGCGGCCCTTGACGTCCCCGATGATGTTCATGACCTCTGACTCATTGGGATGGGGGCGGCGCTTGTCAATAATGGCAAGGCTGGTATCGTCCAGGCGCTTGGCCAGCGCCCGCGCCCGCACCACGCCGCCCACGTCCGGCGACACCACCATCTGGTTGTCGTACTTGTGCTTCCATATATCACCCAGCAGGACCGGCGATGCGTACACGTTGTCCAGCGGCATGTCGAAGAAACCCTGGATCTGGTCGGCGTGAAGGTCCACGGTCAGTACTTTGTCGATGCCCACCGCGCCGATCATGTTCGCCACCACCTTGGCCGTGATCGGCACCCGGGCGGAACGCGGACGCCGATCCTGGCGCGCATATCCCATGTATGGAATCAACGCCGTAACCCGCGAGGCCGACGCCCGGCGTACGGCGTCCGCGATCACGAGCAATTCCATCAGGTTGTCGTTCGCCGGCATGCACAGCGACTGCAGTATGAAAACCTCCCTGCCGCGCACGTTTTCTGCGATTTCCACCATCACTTCGCCATCGCTGAACCTGTCCACGGTGATCTTCCCCAGCGGCAGATTCAGATAACCGGCGATCTCCGACGCCAGCTTCGGATTGGAGTTGCCGGTAAACAACGTAATGTTGGTCAGGGACATTCTTCCCCCTGGGAGTTCAACAATGGTACCTCGCTGTGTCGCACGTTACGCGCATCCGTTGCCCGCCTGCATATGGCTGGGGTGCCAGGATTCGAACCTGGGAATGCGGGAATCAAAATCCCGTGCCTTACCGCTTGGCTACACCCCAAACGCTCGGTACGTCGGCCCGGCGCGGCGCTGATGTCGTTTGCCCGGATCCCCGTCACATCGCCGGCCCGTGTTCAACCCGGTCCAGCAAGGGAGAACGATTGAGGCCGCGGGCGACAAACCCGGTCCAGGGCGCCGGCAATTGCGCGAGGATCGCTTCAGCCCGGTCCTCGCCCGAAACCCTGAGAAACACACAGGCTCCCGTGCCCGTCATTCTGGCATCGCCGTAGCGGCTCAGCCACTCCAGGGCCCCGGCAATTTCCGGGTACAGCGCCCTGGCCACGGCTTCACAATCATTGGAACCCGCACCCGCAAGAAAGTCGCGTATTGTGATCTCAGGGGTTTTTCGTGTCAAATCAGGATGATTGAAGATCGCCGCGGTGCTCACCTGGCAACCGGGATGGACGACCACAAACCAGCCTTGCGCCGCATCCAGCGGCGTCAGTATCTCCCCCACGCCTTCCGCCCAGGCGGCCCGGCCACGCACGAAAACGGGCACATCCGCGCCCAGGGTCAGCCCGATCTGCGCCAGCCGGTCCAGGTCCAGATCCAGAGCCCAGACACTGTTCAGGGCCACCAGCGTGGTGGCCGCATCGGAACTGCCGCCACCCAGGCCACCGCCCATGGGAATGCGCTTGGTGATACGAATGTCGACGCCCGGCGCCGGCTCCCCGGCCAGCTCCTGCAGGGCGCGGGCCGCCCGCACCACCAGGTCCCTCTGCGGATCGATGCCGGCGTAGTCGGCGTGGCGGATTATCCGGCCGTCCGCACGCGGGTTGAATTCCAGTTCGTCGCAGTAGTCCAGGAACTGGAACACCGTCTGCAGAAGATGGTAACCGTCGGGCCGGCGCCCCACCACGTGCAGAAACAGGTTGACCTTGGCGGGAGCAGGCCAGGCGGCCTCGCTCACGACGGCACGTTCCAACTGCTGATAACCAGCTTTACCCGGATCTTGCCGCCATCCAGGGTGATGCGCCGGGGCAGGTCATAGCCCTGCACCGTCTGGTACTGCTCGTATCGCACCTTGAAACCATCCTGCACCAGCTCGCTTACCCGGCCGTGGTCGTCCAGAACCACCGAATCGGGCCGCCGGCCGGGCTCCGGTAATCCCTTTACCCAGTAGCGCAAGCCCGACACCGGCACCTGCCATCCGAGATTTTGCTGCAGCAGGGCTTCCGCCGTGGGAGCGGAATAGACCCGGTTTTTCGGGGTCTGCAATTCCACCCTACCGTTGCCGCCGCTCAATTCGTAGGTGCCGCGACCGAATGGTGCGATCAGGAGCAGCCGGTAACTGTCGTGGTCCTGATCCCAATGCAGGCTCGCGCTCCAGGCTTCCTTGGGCAGTTCGATGCCGATACGCCCGCGCAACCGCCAGCTCTTGAGTTCGGACAACAGCGTGCGGCGCGCATCCCAGAATGCCAGGCGCTTCGCATCTGAAACCACGGGGGGTGCCGCGCAGGCGGACAGCAGCAAGACGGCCGCCAGCAGGCAGACATAATTGCGGAACATGCTGAACCCCGGCACCGCCATACACGAGCCGCGGGATGCGCCGCGACTCTGAAGACGGTCAATAAACTCCCCGGAACCTCCCACGAAAGCGTTCAGTCCCTATCACCGAAATGTTGACGGAGATGGGAACGGGCCAACGGATTCTCTCGCTAAGACGCCAAGAACGCAAAGAACACCAAGGAAACCCGGATAGCGTTGCGTAAGTTCGGTTTTCTTGGCGGTCTTGGCGAGAAGCAATCCTTGTTCCGTCCGAATTATGGATTGAACTTCTTTATGACGTTCAACAGGACCGAGTCGCCGGGGGCTTCCTGCAGCGCCGTGTCCCAGACCTTGCGGGCGGCTTCCTTTTCACCGCTTACCCACAATACCTCGCCAAGGTGCGCGGCCACTTCCGGATCCTTACGTATCTTTATGGCCTTGCGCAGATAATCCAGGGCTTCGTTCATGTGCCCGAGCCGGTACTGGACCCAACCCATGCTGTCCAGAATGTAGAAATCGTTGGGGCTCAGTTTCAAGGCGCGCTTGATGAGCCCGTAAGCTTCCTTGTAACGCGTTGTCTTGTTCGCCAGGGTGTAACCAAGGGCGTTCAATGCCTGAACGTGATTGGGATCGTGCGCGATAATGCGGCGCAAATCGCGCTCCACGATATCCAGGCGATTCATCTTTTCTCCCAGCATCGCCCTCGCGTACAGCAGGTCGGCGTTGTAGCCTGACTTCAACGCCTTGTTGTATACGTTCATTGCCTTCTGGTAACGACCGGCGTCGGTATACAGTTGCGCTTCCGCCTGCACCAGGATGGTACGTTCCTGTTTGTCCTCGGGGTTGATGGACTGCAACTGTGCGCGCGCGTCATCCATCCGGCCCTGCTTTGCGAGCATCATCGCCAGTCTTACCTGGGCGTCAAAATAATTGTCGCCGCGCTCCACTCCCTGGTACCAGCCGGCAGCGGCCTTGTAGTCCTTGTTCTCTTCCGCGATCCGGCCGAGATAGTAGCTGGCATCGTCCGCATGGTCCTCTTTGCCCACCAGCCGCTTGAAATACATCTTGGCCTGGTCGAGCCGATCGTCCTGCAGGTACAACAGGCCCAGCGCGTACAGGACATCGGTATTGTTCGGCGCCTGAACCGCCAGGATCTCAAACTGCCTGCGTGCGTCCCCGTAGCGTTTGTCGTCGGTCAGCAGGCGCGCATAGGCCATGCGCAGGTTGAAGTCGTTGTCCTTGCGCTTTTTCAGCGTCGCCTCCAACCATTTGAGCGCCGCCGGCGTCTGCCCCTCGCGCTGCAGGATTGCGACATAGCTCATTGCCGCGTCGTCATTGTCGG
>CAZNWR010000106.1:0-9791 GCA_964576645.1 uncultured Enterobacteriaceae bacterium
TTCAGGTCACGAGTCCCCATTTCAGTGCAAATACGCAGCCGTGTCGCAATTGAATCTTGAATCCCCCCCCTCAAAGCACGACAGCGTGCGCGCCGTGCAATGGCGCGATGACGTATTGTTTCTGCTGGATCAACGGCATTTGCCGAACAGGGAATGCTTTGTGCGGGTGGAAACCGCCGAACAATTGACGGGCGCCATCCGCGACATGGTTGTGCGCGGCGCGCCGGCTATAGGTGTTGCCGCGGCCTACGGCGTGGTGCTTGCCGCCCGTGAAGCCTTCCTTCGCCACGGCGATGCCTGGAAGGAGCATATTGACGGAACCATGCAAGCGCTGGCGGAGGCAAGACCGACGGCCGTGAATCTGAACTGGGCGCTCCAACGTATGGCGGAACGGTTTGAATCCGTGCAGGGCGACCCGGAGCCTCGGTTGCTGGCTTTGGCGAAGGAAATCCACGATGCGGACATCCGTGGCAATCGTGAAATGGGGAAGCTGGGTGCGGCACTTCTGGAGGGAGGCGGCGTGCTGACTCATTGCAATGCCGGTTCTCTGGCCACGGGTGGCTATGGCACCGCTCTCGGCGTCATTCGCAGCGGCTTCGAGGCCGGCGTTATCGACGCGGTATTCGCCTGTGAAACACGACCCTGGCTGCAAGGGGCGCGGCTGACGGCCTGGGAACTGGAACGCGATCAGGTGCCGGTTACCCTTATTGCCGACAGTGCCGCGGCAAGCCTGATGAAGTCGGGCCGTATCAACTGGGTTATCGTCGGTGCCGACCGAATAACCGCCAGCGGTGACGTGGCCAACAAGATCGGCACCTACGCGCTGGCCGTATTGGCCCGTCATCACCAGGTGCGGATGATGGTGGTAGCGCCCACGTCCACCATCGACATGAAGCTGGCGTCGGGAGACATGATCCCCATAGAGCACAGGGGTGAGGACGAATTGAAGACCGTTGCGGGCACCCCGGTCGCTCCCTCCGCCAGCCGGGTGATGAACCCGGTATTCGACGTGACACCGGCGCAACTGGTGGATTATCTGGTGACGGAAAAGGGTGTCCTGGAACGTCCTGGAGAGGGGCGCCTGGAGGCCTTTCTCGAAGCACTTTCCTAGGTCAGCCGCACGCTCGTCTGTCAAGCTGTTTTTCCACGAAAATTTAGCAACTTAGGTGTGACGCCACAGGCTGCCATGTGGTACAATTTCGGCTTGATTTCCAGTACCGAGGAACGGCCGTAATTCAAGGACCCGAGTGCCCCAAGAACGGCCCCATGATGCATGCCTGATCCCGATATTGCCCGCTCTGTTTCGCCGGTCAACATAGAAGACGAAATGCGCCAGTCCTACATGGATTACGCCATGAGCGTAATCGTGGGACGGGCGCTGCCGGACGTCCGCGACGGCCTCAAGCCGGTGCACCGGCGCGTGCTTTACGCCATGAGCGAAATGGGCAATGACTGGAACAAGCCCTACAAAAAGTCGGCGCGCGTGGTTGGTGACGTCATCGGCAAGTATCACCCGCACGGCGACACAGCGGTGTACGACACCATCGTACGCATGGCACAGCCTTTCTCCCTGCGCTACGTGCTGGTGGACGGGCAGGGCAACTTCGGTTCGGTGGACGGCGACGCCCCGGCGGCGATGCGCTACACGGAAGTGCGCATGGCGCGCATTACCCACGAGCTGCTGGCGGATATCGACAAAGATACCGTCGACTTCGTTCCCAACTATGACGGTTCCGAAAAGGAGCCGTCGGTGCTGCCGACGCGGATCCCGAATCTGCTGGTCAACGGCTCCAGCGGGATCGCCGTCGGCATGGCCACCAACGTTCCCCCGCACAACCTGCGCGAGGTGGTCAGCGCCTGTATTGCACTGATTGAAAACCCGTCACTGGGCGTCGATGAGCTGATCCGTTTGGTACCCGGTCCCGATTTTCCCACCGCCGGGATCATCAACGGCTCGTCCGGAATTCACGAAGCGTACCGAACCGGCCGCGGGCGCATTTACGTCCGCGCCCGATCTCATGTCGAATCCGATGACGATGGATCTTCCGTCTCCATCGTGGTGACAGAGCTTCCTTACCAGGTCAATAAGGCTCGCCTGCTGGAGAAAATCGCGGAACTGGTCAAGGACAAGAAGCTGACCGGGATCCGGGAGCTGCGCGATGAGTCGGACAAGGACGGCATGCGCATGGTGATCGAGCTGCGGCGCGGCGAAGTTCCCGAAGTGATCCTGAACAACCTGTACCAGTTCACGCACATGCAGAGCGTGTTCGGGATCAACATGGTGGCGCTGGACGGCGGGCAGCCGCGGTTAATGAACCTCAAGGACCTGCTGGAGTCGTTTATCCGGCACCGCCGCGAGGTCGTGACCCGGCGCACTCTGTTCGAACTGGCCAAGGCGCGCAACCGCGCGCACATATTGGAAGGGTTGGCGGTGGCGTTGGCCAACATCGACCCCGTGATTGAGCTCATAAAAAAGTCGACAACCCCGGCTGAGGCAAAACAGGGGTTGCTGGCGCGAAGCTGGGACCCGGGAATGGTGGTGCAGATGCTGGAGCGCGCCGGCGCGGAAGCATCGCGGCCGGACGAACTCCCTGAGGAACTGGGTCTGCGGGAGGGCGGCTACCATATGTCGGATGCACAGGCGCAGGCAATCCTGGAACTGCGCCTGCAGAAGCTCACCGGACTTGAACAGGACAAGATCATCAAGGAATACGAGCAGCTTCTGGAGATAATCATGGAGCTGTTGGATATTCTTGCCCGGCCTGAACGACTGATGGGAGTGATCCGGGACGAACTGTCCGCCGTGGCCGAACAGTATGGTGACGAGCGCCGCACCGATATCGTGCAGGATCACGAGAACCTGAGCATGGAAGATCTCATCACTGACGAGGACGTGGTGGTTACCTTGTCTCACGCTGGATACGCGAAGTGTCAGCCCATCGACACTTACCGATCGCAGCGGCGCGGAGGCAAGGGCAAGTCAGCGACCAACATGAAGCAGGAAGACTTCATCGACAAGCTGTTCGTAGCGAGAACCCACGATACCCTTTTATGCTTTTCCAGCCGCGGCCGGTTGTACTGGCTCAAGGTGTACGAGTTGCCGCAGGCCAGCCGTACCGCGCGGGGGAAACCCATAGTAAACCTGCTGCCGTTGGCCGAAGGTGAGCGTATCAACGCGATCCTGCCAATCAGGGAATTCAGCGAAGATTATTTTGTGTTCATGGCCACCGCCGACGGGACGGTGAAGAAGACGGCATTGAAGGATTTTTCGCGCCCCCGCCCAAGCGGCATCATTGCCATTGACCTGGCGGCGGGCAACCACTTGGTCGCCGTGGAGCTGACCGACGGCAGGCAGGACGTAATGCTGTTCAGTGATACCGGCAAGGCGATCCGATTCAAGGAATCCGACGTGCGCGTCATGGGACGGGCGGCGCGCGGGGTGCGCGGCATCCGCTTGCAGTCGGATCAGAAACTGATATCTCTCCTTATCGTGGAAAGCGATACCTGTGTGCTGACCGCCACGGCCAACGGCTACGGCAAGCGCACCGTGATCGACGACCATTCGGTACAGGCGCGCGGCGGCCAGGGCGTTATTTCCATCCAGACCTCCGAGCGCAACGGTGCGGTCGTGGGTGCGGTCCTGGTTAAGGATGATGACGAGATCATGCTTATAAGTGATCAGGGAACGCTGATCAGGACGCCTGTTGCGGACGTATCCGTGATGGGCCGCAATACCCAGGGAGTGAGGCTCGTTACGCTCAACGAGGGAGAACAGCTGGCGGGCCTGGAGCGGATCGAAGAGTACGCGGATAATGAAGAGGAGTAACCCGGCGGCCGCCGCCATCCGCGATAAGAGCGTATTTAATTTCGGTGCGGGTCCCGCAATGCTGCCGCGCCCGGTAATGGAGCGCGCCCGCGAAGAATTTCTGGATTGGGGCGGGACCGGTATGTCGGTCATGGAGGTCAGTCACCGGAGCAAGGAATTTCTGGAGATGGCGGAGCGATCGGAATCGGATCTTCGAAATCTGCTGGGAATACCTTCCAATTACCACGTGCTGTTTCTGCAAGGCGGGGCGACCAGCCAGTTCGCCATGGTGCCGTTGAATCTGGTGGAGGCCGGCGGCTGTGCCGACTATCTGGACACGGGAAGCTGGTCGGCCAAGGCCATCAAGGAAGCGCGCAGGTACTGCACCGTTAACATCGCCGGCACCAGCACGCGTGACGGTACGGTATCCCTGCCGGATGCATCGACCTGGAAGTTGAACGGTGACGCTGCCTACCTTTATTACACCGCGAATGAAACCATAGACGGGCTGCAGTTTCATTCCGTGCCTGATGTCGGCGACGTACCGTTGGCATGCGATATGACATCGGAGTTTCTGTCTCACCCGCTTGACGTTTCACGCTTCGGGGTCATTTTCGCCGGGGCACAGAAGAATTTCGGCCCCGCCGGCCTGGTGGTGGCGATTGTACGGTCAGACCTGGTCGGTCGCGCCCGGGCGAATTTGCCCAGTCTTTACGATTACGCAATCCATGCCGAACATCGATCGCTTTACAACACGCCTGCCACGTTCAGTTGGTACATGGCCGGACTCACTTTCCGCTGGATACTGGACCAAGGCGGGCTGGAGGCCATGGAACAGAACAGTATCCGGCGCAGCGACAAGGTGTATCAGGCGATTGACGAAAGCGCTTTCTATTCCAACCCGGTAAATCCCGCGCATCGTTCGAGGATGAACGTTCCATTTACTCTGGCGGACAGTACCCTGGACCAGGTGTTTTTGAATGAAGCGGCGCAGGAGGGCATGGTGGCCCTTAAGGGTCACCGCAGCGTGGGCGGCATGCGGGCCAGTCTCTATAACGGCATGCCGGACCAAGGCGTCGACGCGCTGGTGGCTTTCATGGGGGATTTCGCCAGGCGTTACGGTTAAGGAGCAGGGGTCGGAGCATGCGCTTCGATCCCTGATGCCGCTATATGGGTGCCCGGAAACATGATCCAGACGACTGAAAGCGTTGCGGTGTCCGGGTGACGGACCGTGAGCCGCAGGGACGCGGCGATCGACCGTACAGGGATGTATTTACAGCGTGTCCGGCACCCGGATACCGCAACGCCCATGGCCGTGTGTGGCATGGTTCTGGAAAGTATTTCACTGTCGCGGTCGCTAGCGCAGCCGGGGAGCGTACTCCTGTATACTGAGCACCGCTTCCGGTCTACGAATTCATATACGTTCTCGCTTCCATGAAAAATAAAAGCACGCTGGACGAAATCAGGGCCAGGATCGATGACGTTGACGAACGGCTGGTCCGTCTCATCGGCGAACGGGCCGCGCTCGCACACCAGATCGGCAAGCTTAAGGAAAATGCCAGGGAGGACGGCGGCTTTTACAGGCCGGAGCGGGAAGCCCGGGTGCTTCGACGGATAGGTAAGTTGAATGAGGGCCCGTTGCCGGACGAGGTCATGATAAGGCTGTTTCGAGAGATCATGTCGGCCTGCCTGGCGCTGGAACAGCAGCTGAATATCGCCTACCTGGGGCCGGAGGGCACTTTCACCGAGGCGGCGGCCTGGAAACATTTCGGACACTCGGTGCGCACAACCGCCCTTCCGGGAATAGATCAGGTTTTTCGGGAGGTGGAATCCGGCGCATGTGATTACGGGGTAGTACCTATCGAGAATTCCATAGAAGGCGTTGTCAATCACACTTTAGACATGCTGATCAATTCTCCGCTGAAAATATGCGGGGAAGTGGAATTGCGTATTCACCAGCATTTGGTTGCGCGAGGTACCGACACGACTTCCATAAAACGCGTGTACTCGCATCAGCAGTCGCTAGCCCAGTGCAGGTCATGGCTGGACGAACATCTGGCGGGGGTCGAGCGGGTTGCGGTGAACAGCAATGCGGAAGCGGCACGGCGTGCCGCTGCGGAACCGGACAGCGCGGCGGTGGCGGGCGAGTCGGCGGCGGAGCACTACAAGTTAGAAATACTGGTGCGCAACATAGAGGACGAACCCGACAACACGACCCGATTCCTGGTGCTGGGCCGCTATGCCACATTGCCGAGCGGCCATGACAAGACGTCGCTGCTGTTTTCGACCCCGAATCGGCCGGGCGCCCTGCACGCCATGCTCAGGTGTTTTTCCGACAACGGCGTCAGCCTCACGCGCATCGAATCGCGGCCCTCGCGTCGCGGCATGTGGGATTATGTTTTCTTTGTCGATCTTGAAGGCCATGCGGACGATGCGTCCATTACCGCTGCAATGCGACAACTGCAGCATGAGGCGTCCCTGGTAAAGCTGCTTGGTTCCTACCCGAGTGCGGTGCTGTGAATCCGTGGAGAAACCCGGGGCTCTGTTCGCGGGGCTTGGTACACGGATGTTGATCCGCAACCTCAGCATCATCGGCGTTGGCCTGATTGGCGGTTCACTGGCCCGCGCCCTCAAGCGCAACCGCGCATGCGGCACCATTACCGGTTTCGATCGCGAACCGGATGCGCTCAACAGGGCGCTTGCTTTGGGGGTCATCGATCGTTGCGAGCGCAACCTGGCCGAAGCTGTCCGAAATGCGGACGTCGTAGTGCTCGCGACGCCCCTTGGCGCCGGCAGGCGGCTGATTCAGGGTATCGGGGCCGCGCTGTCAGCGGAGACGGTGGTGACCGACGTGGGTAGCGTGAAGGGCAGCGTGGTGGAAGCAGCCCGTAAGGCCCTGGGGCCGTCATTTGCCAGATTTGTGCCGGGTCATCCCATCGCCGGCACCGAGCGGAGCGGCGTGGAGTCTTCGTTTGCGGAACTGTTCGACGGCCGGGTAGTGATCCTGACTCCGGTGCAGGAAACCGAGGTGCGTGCGCTGTCCCTGGTGTCGCAGATGTGGGAGCAGGCAGGCGCTCAGGTGATGAATCTGACGGTTGAACACCACGATCAGGTGCTTGCCGCCACCAGCCATCTCCCGCACATGCTCGCCTACGCATTAGTTGACTGTCTTTCCGGAATGGATGACCGCGATGAAATATTTCGGTTCGCGGCGGGCGGCTTTGCGGACTTTACCCGCATTGCGTCAAGCAGCCCGGTTATGTGGCGGGATGTATGCCTTTTCAACCGGGAGCAATTGCTTAAGGCAATTGATGCGTTCGATGCATACGTGGGAGGCATACGCAAGGCGATTGCAGACAATGACTCGACCCGGCTGGAGGAGATTTTCAGCCGCGCCAAGCGGGCTCGCGATGCTTTCGCGCAGCGCTACGCCCCGCCGGCAACAGCCCGAAAACCGTTCGAATGAAGGTTTGTCAGTTGTCTTCGCGACCTTTGAATTCTTCGCGCCCGGGCAAGAACGAGAATTTTTGCACCCCTCGCCAAGACGCGAAGACGCCAAGTGCGCCAAGTGATTCTGGAGTAACTTGTAGTTTGCCATTGTCTTGGCGTGCTTAGCGCCTTGGCGAGAGTACACCATTCTCGAAACTACGGCAGTGAGGCTTGAATGAATATTCTCGTCAGTCCGGGCGGGCCGTTGCGCGGCCGCGTCGCCGTACCTGGAGACAAGTCCATTTCTCATCGCGCTGTCATGCTCGGCGCCATCGCCGATGGTGACACCCGCGTTCGCGGGTTTCTGGCCGCGGAGGACACCGAGGCAACCGTGCTTGCCTTCAGGCGCATGGGGATCGCCGTCGACCGGCCGGCGTCCACCGAGCTTATTATCCACGGACGAGGCGCGGCCGGTTTGAAGGCGGCGGATGGTCCGCTGTACCTGGGAAACTCCGGAACATCCACGCGACTGCTCGCCGGGCTCCTTGCCGGTCAGTCATTTGACAGTCAACTGCAGGGTGATGATTCGCTTTCACGGCGACCCATGATGCGCATCGTGGAACCGCTCAGGCGCATGGGCGCCCATATCGAGTGCAGTACGGACGGAACACTTCCTATCCGCATTTACGGCGGTAAACCATTGCACGGCATTTCCTATTCCATGCCCGTAGCCAGCGCGCAACTCAAGTCGGCGCTTCTCCTGGCGGGACTTTACGCGCAGGATTCCACCTGCGTTGTTGAACCGGCTCCGTCGCGCGATCATAGCGAGCGCCTGTTGCGTCATTTTGGCTGCCCGGTGACCGGCGGACAGGGTCGAATCTGTGTGCAACGCGGCGCCCTTACGGGCGCAGACGTGCAGGTTCCGGGAGACATTTCAACAGCCGCATTCCTGATTGCCGGGGCGACCCTGGCGCAGGGATCAGACGTACTTCTGGAGCGGGTGGGTCTCAATCCGACCCGTGACGCGGTGATCACCATCCTCAATTCCATGGGCGCACGCATCGAAGTGGAAAGGCACTATCAACTGGGGGGCGAGCCGGCCGGAGATATCCGGGTACGTCACGCGCCGCTGCATGGTGTGCGGATCCCCCCACGGCTGGTGCCATATGCTATCGATGAATTTCCGGTACTGATGGTGGCGGCGGCATTTGCCCGCGGGGATACGGACCTGAGCGGGGCGGAGGAATTACGGGTCAAAGAAAGCGATCGGATCGCCGCGCTGGCGGACGGGCTCCGGGCGCTGGGTATCGAGGTAACGCCCCGCGCTGACGGCATGACCGTTCGTGGATCCACCCCTGCCGGGGGAACCGTGGACAGCCGCGGAGACCACCGCATTGCCATGGCTTTCGCGGTTGCCGGGGTGGCGGCATCCGGCCCCGTACAGGTGCTGGATTGCGATAACGTCCGCACTTCCTTCCCGGATTTTGACGCTGTACTGCGGAACCTTGGCGCGGATATACGGCAGGAGCAGTCAGGGTGAGCCTCCCCCCGGTCATATGCGTTGATGGGCCGGGTGGCACGGGGAAGGGGACCTTGTGCGGGTTCCTGGCGCGAACGCTCGGTTGGCACCTGCTGGACAGCGGCGCGCTGTATCGTGCCCTGGCCCTGAGTGCGCTGGTGCGGGGTTTGAATTTGGATAACTGTGAGGCCCTGAGCGAAATGGCAGTCGCCATGAACGTGGTATTCGAACCTGCTGAGACGCCGGAAGGGTATCGTGTGCTCCAGGGGGGAGTGGAAATCGGGGAGGAGATCCGTACGGAAAAATGCGGCGGTGCAGCATCGCAATTGGCGGCCCTGGAGCCCGTACGCGCCGCGTTGTTGACCGCCCAGCGGGCCTACCGCACCTTGCCCGGACTGGTGGCGGACGGGCGTGACATGGGCACCGTGGTGTTTCCGGACGCGCAAATGAAACTGTTTCTCACCGCGAGCCTGGAGGAGCGCGCCAAGAGGCGGTATAAACAGTTGAAAGAAAAAGGAATTAGTGTTAATCTCCCTCGCCTTTCGGCGGACATCGCCGAGCGAGATACCAGGGACCAAGAGCGAACGGCTTCGCCGATGAGACCTGCAGCGGATGCAATCGTCGTGGACACCACGTCACTGGATGCGGAGCAGGTCAGAAGGAAGGTGTGGGCGTTGGTGCGGGAAAGATTTCCCGAATCGCCAGAAGCAGAGAGTTGCTGAAGACGGTTCAGCGGGCGCGTCAGCAGTTGCGCGCACTGCGACAGCGAGCGTGCTTTTCTCCTGATATCAATTGCTTGCTTCGCCGAACAAGCCGAAGTCCTGCAATGAGAGGCTGGGGCGTTTGGGAATCACAGGCGTGTGGAGCTATCCGCGTTCGCCGAATGGGAATGCGGATAACATATTGAAACCAGTAAATTTACCCGGGGTAGCGTGGCTGCAATGACTGGTCACAAACCCCGAAGAGGTGGCATTAACACATGAGTGAAAGTTTCGCGGAATTGTTTGAGCAGAGCCAGGTGGAAGCAAAAATGCGTCC
>CAZNWR010000107.1:0-9685 GCA_964576645.1 uncultured Enterobacteriaceae bacterium
GCAACGGCCAGTCATGAACGAAGAAATGCGAGGTCGCAATGAGTATGCGCGTGGGCAGCGGCAGCGCCACGTTTGCGCGCAGGAATATTTTCGCGAACTGGGGGATCACGAAGATATTGATGATGGCGATGGCCACGGCCATGACCACGATCACCATGACAGGGTAGCGCAGCGCGGACTTGACCATCTCCTTCGCGTCCTTCTCCAGCTCCAGGTACTGGGATATCTGCAGAAAGGATTCGTCCAGGCGGCCGGTGTTTTCACCTACCCGCACCATGCTGATATACAGCGGCGAGAATATTTTTGGATGCCGCGCCAGACCGGACGACAATTCCCGGCCGGACTCCAGATCCGACTGGATGTCCCGAAACGCCGCGACTAGGATGCGGTTGCGGGTCGAGTCGATGATTCCCTTCATGGCACGTATGATGGGCACGCCGGCGCGCATGAGCGCATACATCTGCCGGCTGAACAGGATTAACTCCGTCAGCGTCGGCCGGTGCGACTTGAGCCTGTCCAGGATCTCTCCGAGCGCGTTTTCCCCCGTCCCCTTCTCGGAAATATCGACCGGAACGATACTGCTGTTCAACAACTGGCTCGCCACCGCATCCGCCGATCCCGCTTCGATGACGCCGGTGATGAGATCGCCCCGGCTGTTTCTGCCCTTGTATTGAAATGCCGGCATATCGGTTCTCGGCCCCGGTTGGTGCTCAGGAGGACGTCAGGGTAAAGGGATCCCATCCCGCCTGCATTTCGTCGGGCAGGTCGAGATTCAGATCGGCCGTGATGCGCAGCACCTCCCCCAGGGTGGTTGTGCCGCGCATGGCAAGCTGCAGCGCCGACCGGGAAAGGGAGAAGAACCCGGGGGTGCTTTTCGCCTGGTCGGCGAATTCAGCCGTATCGCCGCGGCCGAGTATGGAGGTCAACTTCTGGTCAATCTCCAGCAGCTCATAAACGCCGATGCGCCCCTGGAAGCCGGTAAAGTTGCAATGGGCGCAGCCGGTACCCTTTTTGAAGGTAGCGTGCGCCGCCTGCTCACCGCCCACGTGCTTCACGAATTCCAGAAGGTGCGGGGGCAACTCGACGTTCTGGCCGCAACTCTCGCAGATCCGCCTGACCAGGCGCTGGGCGACGATGGCGTTGAGAGAGGTCGCCAGCAGGTAACTCTTGACGCCCATATCCAGTAATCGACTCACGGTGCCGATGGCGTTGTTGGTATGCAGGGTGGACAACACCAGATGCCCGGTCATGGCCGCCCTGACGGCGATCTCCGCGGTTTCCTCGTCACGTACTTCTCCCACCAGCACGATATCCGGGTCATTGCGCAACGCGGACCGCAGTACGCGCGCAAATGTCAGGCCGATATCGGAGTTAACCTGGACCTGGATGACGCGCCTGAGCCGATATTCCACGGGGTCCTCAACGGTAATGATCTTGCTGCCGGGACGGTTGAGCAGTTCCAGCCCGGCGTACAGCGTCGTGGTCTTGCCGCTGCCGGTCGGGCCGGTGACCAGCACGATGCCGTGCGGCCGCGTTATGACCTTCTTGAACGAATTGATGACCCGCTCCGGCATTCCGAGCTGGTCGAGATCGAAAAATCCCCTTGTTTGGTCCAGAAGACGCATGACCACCGACTCCCCGTACTGGGTCGGCATGGTGGCAATACGTACATCCACATTGTGCTTCAGGGCCTTGATGCTGAAACGCCCGTCCTGGGGCAGGCGCTTCTCCGAGATATCCAGGCCGGCGATGAGTTTGAGCCTGGACACGAGCGCGGATGCGATATTCTTCTCCTCAACGATCTGCTCCTGCAGCACGCCGTCCACTCGCTGGCGCAGGCGCAACTGGTTTTCGTCCGGTTCTATGTGAATGTCCGATGCACCGATTTGCACGGCGTCCTCGAAAAGCGACTGCAGCAGCTTGACCACGGGCGCGTCGCTTACGTCGGCATCCGATACAAGCGCCCGCAGGTCCACCTCACCGGCGGACATCTCGTCGCTCAATTCACCGGCAAAGCCGGATATCTCGTCCGTCTTCCGGTAGACCCGGTCCACCGTGTGCATCAGGTCCGTCTCGCGGACGACAGCCAATCGCACGTTTGAACGAAGACTGCGGGTAAGTTCGTCGTAGGCGAAAATGTCAGTCGGGTCGGCCATGCCGACCAGCAGCCCGTCATCGGTCCTGGCAAGAACTATCGCCCTGAACCGGCGCGCCTGCAGTTCGGGCAGCAGTTTTACAATGTCCGGACTGAACTTGTAGTGCTTCAGATCGATGTAGGGGATTTTAAGCTGGGTGGACAACACCTCCAGGACCTTATCTTCCTCGATAAAGCCGTTTTCCACGAGAATGCGTCCCAGCTTGCGGCCGGACTTCTTCTGCTCCTCCAGCGCGGTTTTCAACTGAAGTTCCGAAATGGCCTTGCTCTCCACCAGGAGATCGCCCAGGCGGACTTTGCGTCGGCTGGTCATAAGGAATGTTCCCTAGGCGGGCGCCTTAGTCAGCGCTTTGATGCGGGTGGAAACGTAAGCGCGCAGATTCCGGGGGATCGACGGATCGGTCGTGGCCTTTTTGAACGCTTGCAGGGCCTGCGCGCTGTGACCCACGCCATCCAGCGAAATTCCGAGACCGGCCCACCAAACGCCGTTCCCGGGATTGTACTGAACCAGTTTCTGATAAATCTCTCCGGCGCGCAGAAAGTCCTGCCCCTTCTGCAATATGGCCGCCATCAGGGCGTAGTAGTCGGGATCGTCCTGCAATTGCGGTTTAATGTGCGCCAGCATTGCCAGCGCGCGCTTGAGTTCGCCATCCTCATACAGCAGCCTGGCCTCCATTTTCACCAGCGTCGGATCGTCCGGGTGATACTGCAAGCCCTGTTCCAACAACCGAATGCCGTCCTTTCTGTCTCCCTGTCCGATAAGGATCGATACCAGCAGTTGACGTGCATCCAGATAAGTTGGAGATATGTGCATGACTTCCTGCAGCGCGCTTATGGCCATAGCGTACTGCTGGCGGTAAAAGTAGTTAACTGCTTTCTTGTAAAGACGCTGCGCCTGTTCGTTCTCGCTCGAAAATTTCTTGACCTCGGTGATGGGTGCCGCGCTTTCGTCTGTCTGCGTCACATCGGGTGTCGCGGCTGGTTCCGGCTCCGGTGCCGCCGCCGGAACCGGGTTTTCGGCCACCTTGATTTCATTGCGGGCGGCCGCCCTGGCCGCGTCCCCAGGCACAACCTTGCTCGCCGCCACCATCGAGTCCCCGTCACCGACCGCTTTCGCGGCCGCGTAACTGACATGGAAATCGTAGGCACCGCCTGAGCCGGCCTTTATGTTGGCGGACTTCATGATAATCGGTCCGGTCATGTCGAAGATGACTTTGCTGACGTGGTCGTGCTTCGCGTAGCGCACCCCGGAAACCATACCGTCAGGCTTGAAATGACTGAATCGTTCAGGGGGAACGCTCGTACCGGGCAACACCACCAGCAACCGCTCCGGGTGTTCCAGTACATAAATACTGTATTGAGGAGGAGAACTGAAACGCATATCGATCTGACCGCCTGAAGCGGTGGCCTGCTGCGTCATATCGAGCAGGGCCGGATGCCAGGCGGAATCAGGACCTGTTGCGCGGCCGGCGCCGGCTTGCGTCAGCAGAGGATGTGCATCCAGCTTCAATGCAAGACCGGTACTGCCCGCCTGCTTGCCTGAAACGGCCCGGGCGGCTACGGGTAACGCACCTGACCCGGGCTCGATTTCCGGCGCCGGCGTTTTGATGATCTTGCCGCTGTGCGGCACCGGCCCTGGGACCGCCACCGGCTGCAGGTGTACTGGAAAAGCCGCGTAATAGTGACCCATCACAAACAACCCAACGGCAAGCAGAAGCACCCCGCCTAACAGCAGGTTCATCAAGCGACGTCGACGTGAAGTGACATGGGCGTAATCCTGTGCCGACCTGAGATCACCGATAACGCCGTCCTGCGCAGAGGCAAACAGCGCTTCCCTGTCCTCCAGGTCGCGCAGCATTTTGTTGATCAGGCTCACGACATTCGTCCGTTGAGGTCATCCATAGAAATGTGCCAACAGGACCACCGCGGTAACGGCGCCGACTACACCGACGGTCCAGTGAAGTGCGCCGATCCTAAAACCAAACGGCCGTCGCACTGACCTGGCTTCCGGCGAATCCTGAACCGCCAGCTTCACGTGCCGAGGCTTGACTGTAAAGTCCCCCAGTCCGTACGCGGCCAACAGGGTCTTGTGGCTGAGTACATTTATCAAGCGTGGTATGCCGTTACTGGCCCGGTGCAGGGCATCCAGAGCGGCCGGGGTAAACAGATCGCGGCCCTTGAACCCGGCTACCGCCAACCGGTGCCTCACATACGCCTTGAGGGCGGCCCGGTTCAGCGGCATCAGCCTGTAAGAATAGGTGATCCTCTGTTTCAACTGCCGTACCGACGGATGTTCGAGCAGTACGTCAAGTTCAGGCTGGCCGAACAGCACCACCTGTATCAACTTACGCTTCTCGGTTTCAATATTCGTCAGCAGGCGGAGACACTCCAGGGTCTGCACTGGAACCGCCTGCACCTCGTCCAGGCACAAGACGACCCTCTTCCCCTGCGCATGCAGATCGATCAGGCGTCTTGTAATGAGTTTCTGCAGCGTGTGCTGGTTGACGGCATCGGGGTATTGAAGTTCCAGTTCGTCCGCAATCGCGAACATAAGGGTATCCGGCTGCAGGTATGGATTGTGTATGTATGCCGTGTGGAATTCCTGCCCCAGCGATTTCATGAGCTTGCGGCACAGCAGTGTCTTGCCCACGCCGACCTCGCCGGTCACCTTGATAAACCCTTCGCCGCTGCGCAGGGCAACAAGCAGCACGTTCAAGGCATCCTGGTAGCCGACGCGGTTCATGAAAAACTCGGTGTCCGGCGTAATCGTGAACGGAAGCTCCTTCAGTTGAAAATGTTCCAGGTACATTGCGGCTTATTTCATCACGGTCCTGGCCGGGTCCGCGCCCTGCCTAATTGTTGATAAGAGAATTTCTCAGTTGTTTCAGGTTGTTTCCGTAGTCCTGTATTGCGTTGCTCCAGGTATTCCCCTCGTTGACCACCACCGGCCGCAGCAATATGACAAGCTCGGTTTTCGTGGAAAGATTCTTTTTGTGCTTGAACAGATTGCCGAGTATGGGCACGTCACCAAGCCCCGGGGCACCGGCCTGCTGATCGTTGATCTGGTCCTGCATGAGTCCCCCGATAACGATAACCTGGCCGCTGCGCGCCTGAACGATACTGTCCGACTCGCGTATCGTGCTCAGGGCGAGCGGAAGCTGCTGGGTGAGCGTTCCTATAGTTACCGTCTTCTGCTGGTCAACGACATTGCTGACCGAAGGATGCACATGCAGCGTGACAACACCGTCCTGGCTGATCTGCGGGGTCACGTCCAGGGCAATCCCGGAAAAGAACGGGGTAAGCTGAATAGACGGAAAGAAGTTAGTGCCCACGGCAGACGTGGTGGCCGTGCTGGTCACGTCGGTAACGAAGAATTCGTCGGTACCCACTTTGATTACGGCCTTCTGATTATTCAGGGTGGCCACGCGCGGACTGGAAAGCACCTGCACGTTGCCTTGCTGCTTCAGCAATTCTATAAAGGCGGTAAAGTCGTTTAACTTCAGAGCCATGGTGAATACGCCGCCGAACGCCGACGTGACCGCGCTGTTCATGAGCGAAGGATTGGCGGGATTCAGGGAACCGGTTTCTCCGGCTATGTCGCTCGTCCCGGCCTGGTTGACCAGCACCGAACCACCGCCGATGGTGGAAGTTGTAAGCGAGCTGTTGCCATGCTTGAGCAGGTCGCTCCAATTGATGCCGCTCTGGAACTTGTTGTTCAACTGTACTTCGAGGATCTTCGCTTCGAGGACCACCTGGCGCTCGACTATCAACTGGGTTGCTCTTAGGTATTGATCGACTTCGCGCAATTCATTGGGGAGGGCGCGCACGACGACCACGCCGGAATCCGGGTTGACGACAACGCTGCGACCCTGCCCCGTGCCGACAATGGCCCGGATCGACGTCGCCAGCTCCTTCCAGAAATCGGATTTCGGCTGTGACGTCCGGATAACGGTTCCCACCACCGAGTTCTCACCCCGATTGTGTCCACCGACGTTTTGCTGGGTCCCATTCGCGTTGCCTGCAACGCCGTTTGATTCATGCCCCGCGGTCAGCGAACCGGAACTGACGATGGTCTGGGATCTGCCGGTACGCTGCACGTTCAGGTAATTGATCTGGAAGATGCGCGCTTGCAGCCGCGCCGGCAGAACCTGGTAGCCATAGTTCGTCGAAACGAACTCGTAGCCGTACACATCGCGGCAGGCCTCCAGCACCTCCGGAATCGTCACGTTGGTCAGATTCAGCGTAATGTTGCCCTTCACTTCCGGGTTGACCACCATATTGTAGTGCGTACCGCTCACAAGGCTCATAAAGAACTGCCGGGCCGGAACATCATTCACCGCCACATTGAAACGCTGTTCATCCTTCACCTTGGGCAGCTTGTTACTGGTCAGATCGATGGATGGAACCAACGCGGAGGCAACGGACGGCGGGACATTTTGTGCTTCGTCCGCCTTCGCGCTCTTGCTCATCACCTTGCTCATTCTGTCGAGCACCTGCTTGCGCGGGGGATTGGATTGACATCCTCCCAGAAGCAGAACAACTGTCGCGACCAGCGCGAAGGCCGCGGGCCGCCCGGCTAAGAAATCCAAAACCATGGTCGAGCGTAGTCTATTCATGTTTTTCAATGTTCCCGGCCCTGACCTTTACATCGGTCATCAGTAGGTTTACTACAATGTCTCTGTAGTTCTCATTCAAAGTCACCTGCCACGGCTCGATACGAACTACCGAGGCGGCGCCGATCTTGTCTCCCACCTTGACCACCTGGCCATTCAGGATCGCCGACCTCGAGTTCGCCCTGATCTGCACGCCACTCAGGCGCCATTGTTCCTTGCCCTTCTCCGGAACCGAGACAGGCGGTGTAACATTATACAAATAGGGGCGCGTCGGGTCGGGCAGCTCCGCACCCGTACCGACACGGGCGCCCAGCAACCCGAGACCGACCAGCGCGATTGTAGTCGCCACGCGCACTCAGGTGCCTATCCAGTTCGAGTCGAGACTGAGAGTGAAAAGGCGTATGGAAGCTTTCGCCTGCGGATATTTCTTGACCTTGAATTCAACCTTGTCCCAGAAGAAACCCCAGGGCAGCTTTTCCAGCTTACGCATATATTCCAGCGTACTGAAGTAGTCGCCGGAAAACTGGATTTCCATCTCGTGTTTGTAGGCGTTCGCCAGTTCCACTTCGTGCGCCGGCTGCCCCCCGGATTTCGCGGCCGCTTGCCTCGCGGCGCCGTGTTCGCGGCCATTGCGGCCCTTCGCGGCGCCCCCCGCGTTCACCGGCTTGACCAGCGGCGAACTGCCGAGGCCCTTCAGCGCAAGCAGGTTGAGGCCGCTGGACTGTTCCAGAACCCGCCGCAGCAGGTCCGGCATGGCGTTGGGAGAGACCAGGGTCGACGTGGTATTTCTGACCCGCTCCGTCACCCTGGCCAACTCCTTGTGGAGTTTGGCGAGCTTTGCCCGGTTGGCCGCGTTGGGATCCCGGTGCCGCGCCTGCGTCAAGAGTTCAAACCGCTCGTTCAAAAGCTGCAACTGCTGATGTTTCTGGTTAAGCCGCGCCAGCAGATTGGCCTGTGTCTTGGTCAGCGGCTCCATCAAATAGGAATACCAGCCCAGAAAGAGCACGATGAGGATGCCGCCCAATATGATCGCCCGCTCCCGCAGCGTCAATTCGTCGATGCGATTGATGAATTTCCGCAACCCTTCAGGCATGCGTCAACCTCAACTTCCGGTACCGATGTGAAACCGGACCAGTTCCGGTTGCTTGTTCATACGGGACAATTCCAGCTCATTGAAGGATTTCTTTCGAAACACCGGGGAGTCAGATAATTTCTTGATATATACAGGGACCAGTTCCGGGTTTACCGTCTCTCCGGTAAGACTGACCTGCTTGCCGCCGTCACCTATGCGGATATCGGTCAACCACGCGCCCTTCGTGTAGCCGCGGGCAAGCGCCTCGAAATAGGAGGAGAAGCCGTGCGTGTTCCCGTATGATCCGGAAGACAATACCTTCGCGATTGTTTCCCGCCGCTTGAGTTCACGCGACATGCGGGCGATTTCGTCTTCCAGCAACTTGCTCTTCTTTAACGGAGGGAATTTTTTTTCATACAGCTCAATATGCTTGTTAAGCCGAGCGAATTCGACATTGGTGGCTTTCAGATCCGCCTGAAAGGGCTTCAACTTATACAGGTTATATGCATAGATTGCGGCCAGCACGAACACGAACAAGCCGATGATCTGCAACATGGTAACGGCGGAGAATACCTTCTTCTGCTGCCGGAACATCGGCTGATACAGATTGATCTGCTGGATCATAACTGGACACTTTCCTGTCTGAGCGCGGCGCCGACCGCCATGGCGCACTGAAGCTGGTCCTCGGGCGTCAACTCGCGTTCAACGTCTATTATCCGGTTGATGTCCATGCCCTTTACGGTCATGCCCAGCTGGTCCGCCAGGTAATCCTCAATACCGTCCAGAGCCGGTGGATGCGGCGATACCACCACGGCGCCGATGGCCGGCTGCAGGAAGTGGCTTTCGTAGTAATCGAGCGAACGCTGGATCTCGACCACGATGCGGTCGAGCCGCGATTCCGCGTCCTGCAGGTTGTCGCCGAGTTGGCTCCAGCCGATGTCCAGCCGGCGCGAAAGATACAGCGTGCCCTGGCGCGTCAGCGTGATCAGGCCACTGTGGCTCCCGAGGTACAGAAACGCGACGCCTGCCACATCCTCCGGTAACAGCGCCGTGAGGTTGCGCAAGGCCAGTTCAGGAATGTCTATGACTTCCAGGTTGAGTCCCGCACCCTGCAGCAGGTCTATTTGTTGCCTGACAGCACTGGACCTGGCGACAACGGCATACATCATCGTATTGGCGCCGGATGCCTTCTGGTCGGGCACTTCGAACACATCGATGACCGCGTCATCGATGTGAAAGTCGATGAGGTCCTTAACTCGCCAGCGGATGGCGGCACGCAGTTCGGCCGGCGGCACGTCCGGCGCTTCGACGAACAACAGGGAGTATGTCCCGATGGCGAGCGTGGTTACACAAACGTTGTGGTCAAGTCCCAGCGACTTGGTCATCTGGGCGATACCGGCGCCCTGCACCGACATGCTGCCGCCGGCGCGCGTCTCGCACAGCTCCAAAGTCGGCGGAAGGTCCCTGGCACGGCGTACGCGGGCGACGGCGATGCCATCATCGTCGCCGCACACTCCCACTACTGCCGATTTGTCGATCTTTTTGTGACTTATGCCGAACACTTAAGGCCTCCCAACCCCGCCCGCCAGTGCGAACTGGCCGCGTCGCCTGCAGGCGACAAATTTCGACTGTCACAAGTTGACGAGAAGTCTAAGTTTTTCACCCTAACTACCTATTGTCAATTCGCTTTTTATTACTTGTCGTGCACATTTGCAGCTTTGTTTCCAAACCGATCAGGGCAACTTTCAGGCCAAATAGGATGCTTCAACCCGTTGGCCGTTAGCGTGGCCGGCTCAGTTGGCCAATCCGGTGAAGTTTTGAAGCGTTACAGGCACCGCAACCGGC
>CAZNWR010000108.1:0-9663 GCA_964576645.1 uncultured Enterobacteriaceae bacterium
TCGGCGTCGTCACCGGGCAGCATAACGAACGTTGACTTTCACCGTGGCGCCAAGGGCGACGGGCGGATCGTGGTGACCATGTCCAATTCCTCGATTCCAGTGAACATGACCCAGCAAGGCGGTCAGATTGTCGTGGATTTCCAGGGAGCGAATCTGCCCTCTGACCTGGATCGGAAGCTGGACGTTGTGGATTTCGCGACGCCGGTCAAGGACGTGGATATGAGAAGTACGTCCAACGGTGCGCGCATGATTATTTCGACCACCACAAACCAGTTCGACCACATGGCCTACCAGACGGACGACAAGTTCACCGTGGAAGTGAGCCCGCTGTCCCAGGCCGAGCAGGAGCAGGCGAAGAAGGCAAAGTTCGGATACACGGGCCAGAAACTGTCACTCAACTTTCAAAATATCCAGGTGCGCGCCGTTCTCCAGCTCATCGCGGATTTCACCGGCTTCAATCTCGTGGTCAGCGACTCCGTCAACGGAAGCGTGACCCTGCGGTTGAAGAACGTACCTTGGGACCAGGCCCTGGACATCATATTGAAGTCCCGGGGACTGGGAATGAAGAAGGTGGGCAACGTGATGATGGTAGCCCCGCAGGAGGAACTGGCTGCCCGCGAAAAGCTGGAACTGGAGTCGCAGCAGCAGGTCCAGGAACTGGCTCCCCTGCATACCGAATTCATTCAGATCAATTACGCCAAGGCGGCCGATCTGGCTTCGCTGATACGTAACAAGAGCAACAATCTTCTGTCCAAGCGCGGCAACGTGTCCATTGATACGCGCACCAATACGCTGATCGTCCAGGACGTGGCTTCCAGCCTCGAGGCCATCCGGCAGCTGGTAGCGAAGCTTGACGTACCTATCCGTCAGGTGCTCATCGAGTCGCGCATAGTCAACGCGGATGAAAGCTTCTCCCGTGAACTGGGCGTCAAGTTCGGCTATTCCAAGAATACGACGCAAGGGGGGCTCAACTCGACCGGGCTGGCGGCCAGCGCCAGCGGCACGCTCCCCGGCGCACTGGGCAGCAACACCGCGGCTTCGACCACGGGCGGTACCTCGTCAACGTCACTGGATGGTCTTATGGTCAACCTGCCGGCCGCCGGCGCCACCAGCACCTTCGGCCTGCTGGTAGGGAAAATCGGCAGCTACCTGCTGCAACTGGAACTTTCCGCCTTGCTGGCGGAAGGGCGCGGACAGGATATCGCCAGCCCGAAGGTGATCACCGCCAATCAGAAGGAAGCCGTGATCGAATCCGGCGTGGAAATCCCGTTCCAGCAGGCGACTTCCAGCGGCGCTACGTCGGTGTCGTTCAAGAAGGCGGTGCTGTCGCTGCGGGTTACGCCCCAGATCACGCCTGACAACCGGGTTTTGCTGGATCTGAACGTCACCCAGGATACCCGGGGGTCGCCGGACGTACTCGGTGTGCCGCCGATCAATACGCGCAACGTCAGCACCCAGGTGCTGGTGAACGACGGCGAAACGGTGGTGCTGGGTGGTATTTACAGCCAGACCCAGAACAACACCAAGAACGGGGTACCGTTTTTCAGCAACATCCCGATTTTGGGCTTCCTGTTCAAGAGCACCTCAGTTACGAAAGATCGGACTGAACTGCTGATCTTTGTGACACCGAAGATTCTCAAGCAAAAATTGGCAATCTGACTTCCTTCCCGTCATTTGGCGAAGCTAAGCGGGGGTCGGAGCGGTTGCTCCGACCCCCTTTTTTCTCAAGCGGGAAGCGACAGTCTCACCTGTTTCGCGTTATCAGTAGCGGTCGGAGCAATTGCCCCGCCACCTTTTTTCCCTGTATAAGTCGGGATGTTTCATTCTCCCGGTCGCTGCGAATCCGTCCAGAAATGACCAACATCTACCTTATTGGCCCCATGGGCGTGGGCAAGTCCACCGTGGGAAGACGCCTGGCTTCCCGGACAGGGAAGCGGTTTCTGGATTCCGACAAGGAGATCGAACGACGTACCGGCGCGGACATTGACCTTATATTCGAGCTTGAGGGCGAGGCCGGATTCCGCACTCGCGAGACCCATATTCTGGACGAGTTGACGGCGCAGCGCGGCGTCGTATTGGCTACCGGCGGAGGAGCGGTGCTGGCTCCGCACAACAGGGATTTGCTGCGTAACTCCGGCACCATCGTATATCTTTCAGCGGACGTGTCGGTACTCGCCGAGCGTACGTCCCGCAGCAAGATCCGGCCGCTGTTGAATACCGATAACCGCCTGCAGCGCATTATCGAATTGATGAATCAAAGAGAGCCGCTTTACCGGGAACTGGCCGATTGTACCGTTGATACCGGCGCGCAATCGGTTAAGGCGACTGTGGACCTGATCTGCGAGGCGCTGGATTTGCCATGCGACAGGTAACGGTCGAACTGGGGGTACGTTCTTATCCTGTCTATATAGGCGGGGATTTGCTGGGATCGGAGCAGATGCTGGCGCGGCACCTGGACTCACGACAGGTGCTGGTGGTGACAAACACCACGGTGGGTCCGCTTTACCTGAAGCGAGTCATGGGAGCACTGGCCGCGTGCGAAACACATTCACTGACTATTCCGGACGGGGAGATCTACAAGACCCTGGATGTCATGAACGACATCGTGACCGAGCTGCTGAAGCGCAGGTTTAATCGTGATGCCGCGCTGCTGGCGCTGGGCGGGGGCGTAGTGGGCGATGTTACCGGTTTTGCCGCGGCAGTCTACCAGCGGGGCATACGCTACCTGCAATTGCCCACTACCCTGCTGGCCCAGGTGGATTCAGCGGTGGGCGGTAAGACGGCCGTCAACCACGAACTCGGCAAGAATATGATCGGCGCGTTCCATCAGCCCGCGGCCGTCATTTCAGATACGGCGACGCTGGCTACCCTGCCTCCGCGTGAATTCAGTGCCGGGCTGGCGGAAGTGATCAAGTATGGTCTGATCCGGGATCCGGAATTCTTCGCCTGGCTGGAGCAGAACATGGACGAGTTGATGCAGAGAGAGGGCGATGCGCTGGAACAGGCAATTTACCAATCCTGTCTCAACAAGGCGGCGGTGGTGGCCGAAGACGAACAGGAAGCCGGCGTGCGCGCCATTCTCAACCTGGGCCACACCTTCGGCCATGCCATCGAAACCGCGCTCAACTACCGGGAATGGCTGCATGGAGAAGCCGTTGCCGTGGGCATGCTGATGGCCGCGGATCTCTCCCGGCGGCTGGGCTGGTTGCAGGCGGACGTGCCGGAGCGGCTGAAAGCATTGCTTCGGCGGGCAAAGCTGCCGGTGGCGCCGCCGCCCGCGGTCGACGCGCGCCGGATGCGTGAACTGATGAAAGTGGACAAGAAGGCCCGGTCCGGCGGCCTGCGGCTGGTGCTGTTGCAGGACCTGGGAAGGGCGGTCGTAACCCCGGATTACGGTGAAGCACATCTGAAAGAGACCCTGGAGCGGTTTGCCGCCGGGCAGGCGGAAGTCCAATGAGTGAGCTGGCGCCCTACGCCGCCCGCCCGGAAACCTCGCGCGGCCGCATGCACGTGGAGCCGGAGCCGCGCTACCGCACACCGTACCAGCGCGACCGCGACCGGGTCGTGCATTGTTCCGCCTTCAGGCGGCTGGAATACAAGACCCAGGTATTCGTCAACCACGAGGGCGACATGTTCAGAACCCGGCTCACGCACTCGCTGGAAGTGTCCCAGATCGGCCGTACCGTGGCGCGCGCCCTTAACCTGAACGAGGACCTCACGGAGGCTATCTGCCTGGCCCATGATCTGGGCCACACGCCGTTCGGTCACGCCGGCCAGGATGCGCTGAACGAATGCATGCGCGAGTTCGGGGGATTTGAGCACAACCTGCAGTCCTTAAGGGTGGTGGACGTCCTGGAAGAGAAGTACGCGGAGTTTCCGGGCCTGAACCTGACATTCGAAACCCGGGAAGGCATTTTGAAGCACTGCTCGAAAGCGCAGGCATCGTCTCTCGGCGAGGTGGGCCGGCGTTTCCTGGAAGGCACGAAGCCGGGTCTGGAAGCGCAGGTGGCCAATATCGCCGACGAAATCGCTTACAATAATCATGACGTTGACGATGGCTTGCGCGCCGACCTGCTGAACATGGAGGAATTGAGCGACTGCAGCCTGTTCGGAGAGCAGGCCCGGACCGTGTCAGCGAGCTGGCCGGATCTCACTCCGCGCACGGCCATCTACGAAATCATTCGGCGCATGATTGACCTGCTGGTCACCGACCTGGTCAACCACAGCAGCGCCCTGTTGGCTGAGCATGCGCCTGGTTCGGCGGACGACGTTCGCCAGGCGGGGTGCGCGCTTGTCAACCTCAGCGACGAGGTTCAGGCCCGGCACCTGGAACTGAAGAGATATCTGAACAGGAATCTGTACCGGCACTACCGGGTGCAGCGTATGTCGTTCAAGGCGGAGAAGATCATCAAGGCGCTGTTTGCGGTTTTCACCGACAATCCGCGCTTGCTGCCGCCGGACATGCAGGACAAACTTGCGGACAGTTCGGAGCAACAGCGCGCCCGCATCATCGCCGACTACATCGCCGGCATGACCGATCGCTATGCCATCGCGGAGTACGAACGGCTCACGGATCCGCGCGAAACTACCTGAGCCGCACGATCCCGGACAAAACAGGTTTCTCGCCAGGACGCCAAGGCCGCCAAGAGAATCGGGGCTGTTTTGAATCTTGGATTTCTTGGCGTCTTTGCGAGATAACAAGCTGTAGCGAACGTCGCCGAATAGCGTCAAACTGCCTGGATCGTCAAACAGTTCGCCTGGATCCGTGATGACAGGCGCTGCCTGCGCTACTATAATTTTCGCCCTTTGCCTGTTTGCTGGAGAAGCATGTCTCAATCCCCTTCACATTCACTCGGCGGACTGTACCGCCCCGAGTTTGAGCGCGGAAGCTGTGGCTTTGGCCTGATCGCGCATATGGACGGGGAACCCAGTCACTGGCTGGTGCAGACGGCCATCGGTTCACTGTGCCGCTTGACGCATCGTGGCGCCGTGGCGGCGGACGGCAAGACCGGTGACGGTTGCGGCCTGCTGCTGAAAATGCCCGACCGGTTCCTGCGTGAAGCAGCCGCTGAGCTGGACATTACCCTCGGCGAGAGCTACGGCGTCGGTATGGTGTTCCTGAATCGCGATGGCGATCTCGACGCGCGAGCGCGCCGGGAGATGGCCGTGCAGCTGGAAGCCGTGGGACTGGCCGTTGCGGGCTGGCGTGAAGTGCCCACGGATCCGCAGGCTTGCGGAGCGGAGGCACTGCGCACCATGCCGCGTGTCGTCCAAGTATTCGTGGACAAGTCCGACTCCGTCGACGCCGATGAATTCGAGCGCCGCCTGTTCCTGGCGCGGCGCCGGTCGGAAAAAGTGCTGGAACCCGGGGACCCGGTGTTCTACGTGCCGAGCCTTTCCTCCAGGGTGCTCAGCTACAAGGGGCTGGTCATGCCCGACAACCTGGCGGTGTTCTTCCCGGACCTGCGCGATCCGCGCCTTGCCTCCGATCTGTGTGTATTTCACCAGCGCTTCTCCACCAACACCTGGCCGCGCTGGCGTCTCGCCCAGCCGTTCAGGTACCTGGCCCACAACGGTGAGATCAATACCATCCGCGGCAACCGCAAGTGGGCACGTGCCCGCAGTTATCGCATGAGTTCTCCCTGGTTCGAGAACATGGATGATCTGCAGCCGGTGGTGTCGGATACCGATTCCGATTCCAGTTCCATGGATAACATGGTGGAACTGCTGCTTCAGGGCGGCGTCGACATCTTTCGCGCCATGCGCCTGCTGATACCGCCCGCGTGGCAGAACGTACAGAAAATGGACCCGGCCCTGCGTGCCTTTTATCAATATTCCGGCATGAACATGGAACCCTGGGACGGCCCCGCCGGCATCGTGCTGACGGACGGGCGCTACGGCGCCTGCGTCATGGACCGCAACGGCCTGCGCCCGGCCCGTTACGTGATCACGGCCGACCGCCACATTACGCTGGGCTCGGAGATCGGTATCTACGATTACGCGCCGGAGCAGGTGGTGGCCAAGGGCCGGCTGAAACCCGGAGAAATGATGGCGGTGGATACCCACACCGGCGCGCTACTGATGCCGACCGACATCGACAATCTGTTGAAGACGCGGCACCCCTATAAGGAGTGGGTCAAGGAGCGTACGCGCATCATCGAGGGGTCGCTCAAGGACCAGCCTTTGACCGCCCGGCCCATGGAAGCGGACACCCTGGCGGCCTACCAGAAGATGTTCAACGTCACCTTTGAGGAGCGCGACCAGGTCCTGCGCGTATTGGCAGAGTCGGGACAGGAAGCAGTCGGGTCCATGGGGGACGACACGCCGATGCCGGTGCTCTCAAGGCAGGTGCGTTCGTTGTTCGACAATTTTCGCCAGCAGTTCGCGCAGGTGACCAATCCGCCCATCGATCCGATCCGCGAGCAGATCGTCATGTCGCTCACCACCTATTTCGGCCTCGAGGGCAATCTGTTCGACGAAAAACCGGAATACGCCAAGCAACTCCTGATCAAGTCGCCGGTGCTCTCGGAGTACAAGTTCAACAAGTTACTGGAACACGACGGCAACGGTTTCTCACACTGTACGGTAAACCTCAATTTCCGGGATGACATGGCTTGGCAGGAGGCAATTAAATCCGTCTGCGATCGGGTTATGGCCGCGGTCAGGGAAGGCAGGAACATGGTGGTCCTGTCGGATCGCGGCATCGAGCCCGGTAAACTCCCCCTGCACATCCTGCTTGCCACCGGCGCCGTGCATCAGAGCCTGGTCCGGGCGGGCCTGCGCTGCGGCACCAACCTGGTGGTGGAAACCGCCGGCGCCAGGGACCCGCACCATTTCGCCGTGCTCATCGGCTACGGCGCCACGGCGGTTTATCCCTATCTTGCCTATGAAATATTGAATGACATGGTTATGCGCGGGGAAATTCCCGTCGGCAAGGGACCGGAGGTGGCGCGTTCCTACCGTAAGGGGATCAACAAGGGACTCTACAAGATCATTTCGAAGATGGGCATCTCCACCATCAAGAGCTACCGCGGCGCCCAGTTGTTCGAGATCGTCGGTCTGCACGACGAGATCGTGGACCTGTGTTTTACCGGTACCGTCAGTCGCGTGCAGGGGATCCGGTTTGTGGACATCCATGAGGATCAGAAGCAATTGGCGAGTGAGGCGTGGAACGCCCGCAAGCCGGTTCGCCAGGGTGGCCTGCTGAAATTCATCTACGGCGGTGAATTCCACGCCTACAATCCCGACGTCGTGCAGAAGCTGCATGATGCCGTGGAAACCAACAGTTATGAGAGATACCTGGAATTCACCGGGTTGGTCAATAATCGGCCGGTAACCGTATTGCGGGACCTGTTGCGGCTGCGCCCGGGGGACGCCGACGCCATCGCCGTCGACGACGTGGAATCGGTAGAGGACATTCTGCCCCGTTTTGACACCGCCGGCATGTCACTGGGCGCGCTCTCGCCCGAGGCCCACGAATCACTGGCGCAGGCCATGAACACTCTCGGGGGGCGCTCCAATTCCGGAGAGGGGGGTGAGGATCCGGTTCGCTACGGCACCAACAAAACATCGAAGATCAAGCAGGTGGCTTCCGGACGGTTCGGCGTCACGCCCCATTACCTGGTGAGCGCGGAAGTCTTGCAGATCAAGATCGCCCAGGGCGCCAAGCCCGGCGAAGGCGGCCAGCTTCCGGGCCACAAGGTCAACGACATGATCGCGCGGCTGCGCTATGCACGCCCCGGTGTGTCCCTGATATCGCCGCCCCCGCACCACGATATTTATTCCATCGAGGACCTGGCGCAGCTGATCTTCGATCTCAAGCAGGTCAACCCGGAGGCGCTGGTATCGGTGAAGCTGGTCGCCGAGGCGGGCGTAGGCACCATCGCGGCCGGCGTCGCCAAGGCTTACGCCGATCTCATCACTATCGCCGGTTACGACGGCGGCACCGGCGCCAGTCCGCTGACTTCGGTCAAGTACGCGGGGACGCCCTGGGAACTGGGCCTGACTGAAACCCACCAGGTTCTGCGCGCCAATAACCTGCGCGACAAGGTCAGGGTGCAGACGGACGGCGGACTGAAGACCGGGCTGGACGTGGTCAAGGCGGCCATTCTCGGCGCCGAGAGCTTCGGTTTCGGCACCGCGCCGATGATCGCCCTGGGTTGCAAGTACCTGCGCATCTGTCACCTGAACAACTGCGCCACCGGCGTCGCCACCCAGGACAAGGTGTTGTACGCGAAACATTTCAAACCGAACGGGCCGCAGAAGGTAATTAACTACTTCCGCTTCGTAGCCCGTGAAGTGCGGGAATTGCTGGCACAACTGGGTGTTAAGAGCCTGCGTGATCTCATCGGTCGGGTCGACCTGCTGGAAATTATCGAGGGGACGACCGACCGGCAGCGCACCCTGGATCTTTCTCCGATCCTGTCGGACCACGGCATTCCCCCGGAGCGTCCCCATTACTGCCGAGTGGCGCGCAATGCGCCGTTCGACAAGGGCGAACTGGCGGAGCGCATGGTGGCGGACTCAATCGACGTCATTGAATCCAGGGCCGGCGGATCGTTTCATTTCGATATCCGCAACAACAACCGCTCCATCGGCGCGCGGGTCTCGGGTGAAATCGCCAGGCGCTACGGTAACCTGGGTATGGCCGACGCGCCCGTGCGCTTCAATCTCAAGGGGACCGCCGGGCAGAGTTTCGGCGTCTGGAACGCCGGCGGGCTGGAGTTGTACCTGGAAGGCGACGCCAACGATTACGTGGGCAAAGGCATGGCCGGCGGCAAGATCGTGCTGTACCCGCCGGCGGGCAGCCGCTTCCACAGCCAGGAAACGGTGATCATGGGAAATACCTGCCTCTACGGGGCGACCGGCGGCCAGCTTTTCGCGGCCGGGCGCGCCGGCGAACGGTTCGCCGTGCGTAATTCCGGGGCGCTGGCTGTGGTCGAGGGGATCGGTGACCACGGCTGCGAGTACATGACCGGGGGCGTGGTGGTGGTGCTGGGCGACACCGGCATCAACTTTGGCGCCGGCATGACCGGCGGCTTTGCATTCGTGCTGGACATGGATAACAGCTTCGTGGATAAGTACAACCACGAATTGATCGATCTGCACCGGGTCACGCCGGAACACATGGAAGCCTACCCGGCGTACCTTCAGGACCTGATCCTTGATCATCTCAAGGAAACCGGTAGCAACTGGGCCAGACACGTATACGATAATTTCGAAGACCTGGTCGGCAATTTCTGGCTGGCAAAGCCGAAGGCGGCGGACTTGAGCGGGTTGCTGGACAACCTGCTTGCCGCCGCCTAGCCGCCTTTTTCGGCATTTTTGTTCAAGAGGTATGCAGGCCGGTGGCCCACAATAATTTTCAATTTCTCAATTTGCCGCGCCAGGATCCGGAAAAGGCGCCGGCGCGCATGCGCGTTTACGGCTGGGACGAGATCTACGGTCAATTCGATGAGCGCAAGGCCGGCGAGCAGGCCGGTCGCTGCCTCGCCTGCGGCAACCCTTACTGCGAGTGGAAATGCCCGGTACACAATTACATTCCCAACTGGCTGAAGCTGATCGAGGAAGGCAACCTGTTTGCCGCGGCGGAGCTGTCTCACAAGACCAATTCGCTGCCGGAGATCTGCGGCAGGATCTGTCCCCAGGATCGCCTGTGCGAGG
>CAZNWR010000109.1:0-530 GCA_964576645.1 uncultured Enterobacteriaceae bacterium
GGTGCGCAGCCGGTTTACACTCCCCAGCGGCCTCCTGTCCCTGGGCGAACATGACTGCCCGACCTATCAAGTGGATAAGGCGGTGCCGGTAAACCACTCGTCCAATGACACACCGTGCATCTCAAACACGCATTGGGCCGAGTTTATCCTGGGATACATCAAGAATAATGCAATAGACTCGCAGCGGCTGCTCGCCCTGATGAACGGCATCTCAATTACCTACCGTTTTCATCTGGCCGAGGGCGGCTTTCGCGAAACCAGCTTTTCGCTTGCCGGCTCGAAGCGCTCGGTGCTTGCCGCCATTGGGCCGGGCATCACCACCAACGCAAACTGATCGGCACCCTTGCCGTATGCTGTATGCCCATCTCGTCATCCTGCAACCCGTTCACGGACATCGCTGCTAGGCTGCGCGTATCCCGGTTGACGGCTCTGAACGGTGTCGCCCCGGAACAATGGGATCACCTTGCCGGCGACGAAGATCCGTTTGTCAGCCACGCATTTCTATCCGCGCTCGAGCAGTACGACTGCCT
>CAZNWR010000109.1:540-1732 GCA_964576645.1 uncultured Enterobacteriaceae bacterium
CCATGCCATATCGTAGTAACCGCGGGATCTTCCATGGTAGCCGCTGCACCGCTTTACCTGCGCGATAATTCATTCGGAGAGTTTGTGTTCGATTGGAACTGGGCGGACGCCTATGAACGCGCGGGCGGTACCTATTACCCCAAGCTCGTTTCCGCCATTCCATTTTCCCCGGTACGCGGCCCGAGGCTGCTGATAGATCCGTCCTGTACAGATCCGGATGCCGTGCGCGACTTGCTGATCCGCCACATCATTGAGCTTGCCGATCAATTGGAATTATCTTCCTTCCACTGCTTGTTCCCGAGAGAGGTAGATGCCGCGGGATTTCTGCAACATCGCTTACTGGCACGCAAAACCCTGCAATATTGCTGGTACAACAGGGGGTACCGGGACTTCAACGACTTTCTGGGCGCGCTCAACTCGAAGCGGCGCAAGGAGATCCTTCGCGAGAGGCGCCACGTCCGTGAATCGGGTGTCGAAATCGTACGGCTGACGGGACACGAAATCCGCGAACAGCACTGGCAGGCCTTTTACACATTCTACTGCTCCACCTTTCACCGCCGCTGGGGCAGCCCCCGCTTCACCATGGAATTCTTTCAATCTCTCAGCCGTAGCCTGCCGGATCGGACCTTGCTTATCCTGGCGCGCAGACAAGGCCGCTATATCGCCGGCGCATTCGCCATGATCGGGACCGACACCTTGTACGGACGTCATTGGGGATGCACGGAGGACATACGTTTTCTGCACTTTGAGTTGTGTTACTATCAAACCATCGAGCATTGCATCAGCCTCGGCCTCGAACGACTGGACGCGGGCGTGCAGGGTGAACACAAGTTAAGTCGCGGATTTGAACCGGTGGCGGCCGTGTCCTGCCATTGGATCAGGCATCCTGGGTTTCGTGCGGCCATTGAAGAATATCTCGCCGGCGAGACCCTCGACTTCGACCAATATGTCGAGTCTTTAAGGCACCATCTGCCCTTCACTGCGCCCGCTACGGCCCGGTCCGCCGATTCGAAAAAGACATGACAGCGACTACCGGACAAACCACCGGAGGCGGCCGACTTTACTGGGTCGCCGATAACACGATTGCCGAAGACTTTCCGGAGGTAAGCCGCGCCCTTCGGGATCCCGACGGGCTGCTGGCAATCGGGGGCGACCTGGCTCCGGAGCGCATACTGCACGCCTATCAACAAGG
>CAZNWR010000109.1:1742-9533 GCA_964576645.1 uncultured Enterobacteriaceae bacterium
TTCCCCTGGTACAGTCACGGCCAACCTATTCTGTGGTGGTCACCGAACCCGCGCTGCATACTCGAACCCGATGCCATCAGGATTTCCCGCAGTCTGCGCAAGACATTGAAACGCGGTGATTTCCGGGTGAGTTTCAACGCGGCATTCGAGCGGGTGCTGCGCGCTTGCGCCGAACCGCGACCGACCCAGGCTGATACCTGGATCACGCCGGAAATGGCGACCGCCTATCTCACCCTGCATGAACTCGGACACGGCGTTTCGGTGGAGTGCTGGCACGACGATCGCCTGGTTGGAGGCCTCTACGGGATCGCTATTGGCAGAATATTTTTCGGTGAATCCATGTTCAGCCGCAAATCCGACGCTTCCAAGGTGGCGCTGGTTCACCTCGCGCACCAGCTTCAGCAAAACCACTTCAGGTTGATTGACTGCCAGATATATTCACGTCACTTGCAGTCGCTCGGGGCGGTGCCGATGGCGCGGGGACTGTTCGTAAATACCCTGGCGCACTACTGCCACCAGGAGTGTCTGCCGGCCTGGCCCGAGCACTCGGTTCTGCCATGACCCGGGCGCAGAAAATAGGCTTCTACGCGACGCCTCCTCATGACTGCAGTTACCTGCCGAACCGGGAAGCCGTCACCTTGTTTGCGGACCCGCGTTTCCCTAAAAATACGCGCTTATATACGGCACTGGCCGATTGCGGATTCCGGCGCAGTGGCGAGCATCTTTACATACCTCACTGCGGAAGCTGCTCATCCTGTGTGCCGGTGAGAATTCCCGTATCACGATTCCAGCCGTCGCGTGCGCAGAAACGCGCCTGGCGACGTAATGCGGATCTGGAGTTGATTGAACAGCCGGCTGAATTCCGGGACGATCATTTCGAACTATACCGGCGCTACCTGCAGGTGCGACATCCCGGCGGAGGAATGGATCACCCGACGCCGGACAGCTACATGGAATTCCTGGTAGCGTCATGGTCGGACACGGTATTCTACGAAATGAGACTGGAAGGACGTTTGGTGGGGGTGGCCGTAGCGGATATCATGCTGGACGCACTGTCGGCCGTGTACACGTTCTTCGACCCGGAATTTAATGATCGCAGTCTCGGCCGGTTCGCCATCCTGTATGAAATCGAGGAGGCACGGCGACGCGGCCTGGACTGGGTTTACCTGGGCTACTGGATCGGCGAGTGCCGCAAAATGGCATACAAGGTCGAATACAAGCCCCTGCAGCGCTACATTGATAACCAATGGACTTATTGAGATCGGAGAATATATGGCGAAAGAGGACCAGATAGAAATGGAAGGCACGGTAATCGAAACCCTGCCAAATACAATGTTCAGGGTCGAACTCGACAACGGACATCTTGTCACCGCTCATATCTCCGGGAAAATGCGGAAACACTACATTCGCATCCTGACGGGCGACCGTGTCACCGTGGAAATGACGCCTTACGATCTGACCAAGGGACGCATCACCTACCGCAATCGCTGATGCGAAGTCTGTCAGCACCAAGTCACCAGTGAAAAGTTATAACTATTCCGATACGTGATACACAAGGTTGGAGGTGTTGCGGTAGCCGGAATTCGGAACGTCTATTCAGCTCTTCGCCGCGGCCAGGCGGCGCGCCCGCTCAAGATCCTCCTGTGAATCCACACCGATGCCGCCTGCCGCGCAGGCCGCTGCCACCAGAATCGGAAATCCGTAATACAGCGCCCGCAATTGTTCCAGCCGTTCACTGATTTCCAGGGCGCAGGGCGGCAGGCTCGCGAACCTGCGAAGAAAAGCGGCGCGATAGGCATATAAGCCGATATGGCGAAAGGACACGGGTGAAGGATCTTTACCTTGTTCGTCGGTACCGCGCCAGGGGATCGGGGCACGGCTGAAATAGAGCGCCTCGCCGGCTCGGTCCACCACCACCTTGACCACGTGGGGATCATGCAGATCACTATCCCGGTCGATGGGCTCGCACAGGGTCGCCATGGGCTTCTCGGGATTTTCAAGCAGCAGTTTCGCCACCTGGTCTATGAGCGCCGGCGGCAAGCCGTATTCGTCACCCTGCACGTTCACGATGACGGCGTCGTCCGGTTCACCCAACCGGGAAACCACCTCGGCGATTCGTTCCGTGCCCGACGCGTGCCCGCCGGACGTCATGACAACTTCGGCGCCGAACCCGACAGCCGCGTCGTGGATACGCCCGTCGTCCGTGGCCACGATCACGGATGCGGCACTGCTGTTGCGGGCCGCATCGTACGCGTGGCGGATAAGAGGCATACCCCCTATTTCGGCAAGCGGTTTACCGGGAAGTCTGGTAGAGGCGTAGCGCGCGGGAATGACGACCTTGAAGGCCGTGTCATGCATAAATACGTGTCACTTCTTTCGGTTCTTATAGCGCTCGGCTTCCTCCTCGCTGAGAGGACGCGCTTCGGATTCGAGCATCACGGGAATGTCGTCCCGTACCGGATACGCCAGCCGCGCGGAAGCCGACACAAGCTCCTGGCGTTCCTTATCGTAGATAAGCGGCCCTTTGGTGACGGGACAGACCAGAATTTCAAGCAGCTTTTTGTCCATCTGCGACATTCTTGAGCAATGTACCCAGGCGATACTCGAAGGCTGCGGACATCTTCGCCTCAATTGGCAAATACCAGGTGTCGCCGCCTGCGTATTCACGGCATTTTACCGCATCTTTCTCCGTCATCACCACCGGCAGATCGTCACCGAACCGCAGATCGGACGCAAGATATCGGTGATGATCCGGGAAAGTATGCTTGATTACGTGCACTTCCCTGCTGCGCAAGTGGGAATAAAACCTGGCGGGGTTGCCAACCCCCGCCACCGCATGCACCTCGCGCCCACGCCACGCCGACAGGTCAAGCGATCCCGAGTCGTCCCGCACCGAGCGCAGCGGCAAATAGATATATTCCATGAGATATTCCTGCTTTTGCGCGCGGCCGTTGGCAACCACCATATCCACGGATGAGAGCCGGCCGACAGGCTCGCGCAGGGGGCCGGCGGGCAGGCAACGGCCGTTACCGAAGCGCCTGTCCCCGTCCACGACCGCGACCTCTATATCGCGTCCCATGGCGTGGTGCTGCAGGCCGTCGTCACAGATCACCAGGTCGCAGTCGGTATGCTGCACCAGTTCCCGCGCCGCTACGTGTCGCCGGGGGGATACTGCGACCGGGCAACGGGTGCGGCGCGCGATGACCACGGCTTCATCGCCAACGAGGTCGGGACTGGTGTCGGGACGCACCTGCTGCGGCCACTTTGCGCCGCGTCCGCCGTACCCGCGGCTGACCACACCCGGACGATAGCCGGCCCGCTTGAGATATTCGGCAAGCCATATCACCAGCGGCGTCTTGCCCGTGCCGCCGACGGTAAGATTTCCCACCACGATAACCGGCACAGACAGTTCCCGAACCGGGAAGACTCCCAGGCCATAGGCGGCGCGCCGTATCCGCATACAGGCCGCGTATCCCCAGCCCAACGGCGCCATTATGACGCCCAGCGGATGGCCCCCGTACCAGACGGATTCGAGTAGGTCGCTCGTCGGCATGGCCAGTCGGAGTTACTCCGACCCCGAATCCTGCCTTTTCTCCGCGGCAAAGGTGATGTGCACCAGACCGAGCTGGCGCGCTGCATCCATTACTGTCATGACCGACTGGTGGGTCGCCCTTGCATCAGCACTGATAATTACGCGCGGCTTCTTCACATCGGTTCTCGCTTCACGCAGTGCGCTGCGAATGGTACCCAACTGGGAGTTGACCAGCGCGTGCTCGTTGACAAAGACGCGTCCCTTTACATCAATCGATACTCGAATGTCGTTGGACTTTGCCTGGGTGCCTGCCTCGCTCGCCTTAGGCAGGGTGATGCTGATGTCCGACTTGTGCTGAAATGTTGTAGACACCATAAAAAAAATCAACAGCAGGAATACGACGTCTATCAGGGGCGTGACGTCCAGTTGCAGTTCCTCGCGCTTCTGCGGCTGCAGGTTCACTTGGAATTTCCCTCGCTCTGCGCCTCATGTTCGCGCTGACCGTGCATGACCTCCACCATCTTCAAGGCCTCTTGCTCCATGGTGACAACCAGCTCGTCGACTTTACCGCGGAAATAGCGGTAGAAAATAAGGGAGGGGATCGCCACGGTGAGACCGGCTGCAGTGGTTAGCAGTGCATACGATATGCCGCCGGCCAGCAAACCGGGATCGCCGACTCCCTTGCTGGTTATGACGGTAAACACCTTTATCATACCCACCACCGTGCCGAGCAATCCGAGCAGTGGCGTAACGGACGCAATGGTACCCAGGGTATTAAGAAACCGCTCCAGATCATGTACGACGTGCCGCCCCACCTCTTCAATGCTTTCCTTCATGACCTCGCGCTCATGGCCCCGGTTGACCAGTCCCGCCGCCAGTATCCGGCCGAGAGGCGAACTCCTGCGCAGTTCCTGAATGCGTTTGTTGTCCAGGTGCCCCGCCCGGTCCCATTGCCAGACCTGGGTGACCAGATTGGGAGGGGCAATACGCTTGGTTTGCAGTGACCAGAACCGTTCTCCAGCTATGGCCAATGCGACAATGGAGCAGAACAGAATCGGCCACATGAGAATGCCGCCGGCTTTCATGAGCTCAAGCACAGTGTCGACTCCCGCTATTGTTATTCAGGGTCCGGTCGCGACTGCCAGAATCTCGCGGCCGTTTGACGTTGGGTGCGCACCGAGATGCCGCCACCTCGAATACGAATTTCGATGGCTCCGGAATGAGCCGTGTCCAGAATTTTCGATCCATATCGTCTGTAGCGCGCGATTATAGCCTGTTTCGGGAAGCCGAAGCGATTATGAAAACCGGTGGAAAATAAAACGTAGTCAGGATGCACGGCGGCGACAAAACCGGGAGTTGACGCGGTCCGGCTGCCGTGATGTGGTGCTACCAGCACGGAAGACTTCAGATGAACCTGCTCCGCCAACATGGCGGATTCCGCGCGGCGCCCGATATCCCCGGTCAGGAGCAGCGATCGGTGCGCCGTGGAGACGCGCAGCACGCAGGCGTCGTCGTGGCCGTGAAAATCAGCCCCGGAAGGCGGATGCAGAATGCGGAAGCGGACGCCGTCCCAGCTCCATGCCTGACCCGAGCGGCAGCGAACAACCCCTGATACCGGCATTCGCTCCGGTACGGCGGTCAGGATGCGGGCGACGGGGAAATGACGCAACACATCGACAAGGGCGCCCGTGCGCGTCCCATTGCCGTGACTCTGAACAATCACATCCAGTTTACGCACGCCCAGGTTGTGGAGATACGGAACGACTACCGCCCGGCCCGCGTTAAACCAGCGGCTGTAGCGCGGCCCGGTTTCATACAGGAGCACGTGGTTGGCCGTGCGCACCACGGCGGACAGGCCTTCGCCGACGTCAAGAAGCGTAAAGCCCAATTCGCCTTGCGCGGGGCGCACACCTGGCGGCCACAACAGGGGCATAAGCCAGAACAGACCGATCCAGCGTCCCGGCAACCCCCGCGGCATGAGCACCAGCAGGGCGCCGACAACGCCTGCTGCCAGGGCGGCGCTCGCCGGCGTCGCCACGGGGAACAGCGCCGGGTGCCAGCCGGCCATTGCTCCCAGCACAAACCACAGCGGATGCAGAGACCCCGCCGCCATGTGAAGCAAGGCGGCGCCCGCGGGCGCGTACAGCAATAAGGTCAGGCAACCCGCCAGAACCAGGGGCAGGGTAAGCAGGCTTATCCAGGGCACCGCAAGCAGGTTGGCGGGAATGGCCAACAACGGCCATTGGTGGAACCACAGTGCGAGCAGCGGCAACAGGCCCGTCGTTACCACCAGCTGGACCCGCCACCAGTTTCCGGCACGCCGCAGATGGCCGCTCAGCCCGAATGCGATGACGGCGACAGCGCCGAAGGACAGCCAGAATCCCGGCGCCAGGGTGCAGAAAGGATCGACAATCAGCACCAGGAACAGGGCCGTTGAGACCACGTCCAGAACGCTCCTGCGCCGACACACGATTGTGGCGGTCATCCATGCACAAAGCATGATCAACGCGCGCTGCGTCGGTACGGAAAACCCGGCCAGCGCTGCGTACGCTGCTGCTGCCGCCAGAGCGGGTACGGCCGCAAATCGTGGCGCCGCAATGCGCAGACAGGCGCTGCCGCAAAGCGGCCACAACAAGCGCGCGATCAGGAATACCAGCCCGGCTATGAGTCCGACGTGCAGTCCTGACACCGATACCAGGTGACTGGTACCGGTCGCCGTGAGCACGCGCCATTGCCCGGAGGTCATGCTGCCGCGGTCCCCCAGCGCCAGGGCGATGACCAACGATCCCAGCGGATCGTGCGCCAGTTTCGCCCGTAATCGCTTGCGCAAACCGTAGCGCACCCGGTCCAGGCGCCAGCGAAACGGTGTAGAGGTGCCGGCCATGCGCCTGCCGCTGATCACATAGCCGGTGGCCAGGATCCGCCGTTGGAACAACCATGCCTGGTAGTCGCGCACGCCCGGATCCCTGAAGCCCCACGGCCGCTTTAATTTCACCCGCAGACGCCAGCAGTCGCCCGGAACCAGGGCAGCGGGCGGCAAATACCAGCTCAAAACCACTTTGCCCGAAAGGTGCTGCCGCCCTGCCCGCCCGCCGGGCCGATGCTGAATCAAAAATTCAAATCGCGCGCGCCCGGGGCGCCGTCGGGGCAATGAAGCAACGACACCCTGAACCTGGAGCACCCGGCCTTCCAGGCTGGTGTCGAACCGGTGCATTTCGGCGTAATCGGCGCGCAGCAGGGCCCAAAGAAAACCACAGGCGAGCCAGCCCAGCCAGCGCCAACCCCGCCGGCCCCTGGCAGCCGCCAGGACGGCCGCGGGCAACAGGCACAGCAATGAAACCGGGGGAAGGCCGGCGAAGTGTGTCAACGCGACCGCGCCGACCAGAAAGAGCGGACCTCCTGTCCTCATACCCGTCGAATTCCCTGTCAGGGCGTTCGGTTATAATAGCGCGCCCTTCAACAAGCCGAAATACCGTTAACACAAATGGGACTAAAAGGATTCTTTCAACGCGTCCTGCCGCCGCGCCAACACATTCAGAGCCATCGCCAGCTTCAATTCCTGGGCGATATCCTGCACGACCCGAATATTTTCCACCTGACGCGCCGCTCCGCGGCGGGTGGCGTGGCGACCGGACTGTTTGTGGCCTTCTTGCCCATCCCCGGACAGATGATCGTATCCGCTCTGGCCGCCATTCTGTTTCGGGTCAACCTGCCGCTGGCGGTTGTACTGGTCTGGCTTACCAATCCCATCACCATCCCGCCGATGTTTTTTCTGGCCTACGAAACCGGCGCCAGGATACTGCAGCGCACGACGCACCACGTACACTTCGAACCCACGCTCAAGTGGCTGGCGACTACGTTTACCCAGATCTGGCCGTCGCTGCTGCTGGGCTGCCTGGTGTTAGGCACCGTATCCGCAATCATCGGCTACATTGCGGTACGTCTGCTCTGGCGGCTGAGCGTGATCAAAAAGATGGAGGAGCGGCGGCTGGCCCGCCAGCCTAAAAAGGAAGATGCCCGGAATAAAACCTGACTCGGACGAGCCAAAACCAAACAAGTTTCTCGCCAAGATCGCGAAGAACGCCAAGGACGCGAAGAAAACTTAATCCATGCCATCTTGATTCCCTTGGCATGCTTAGCGGCCTTGGCGTCTTGGCGAGAGATTGCCCTAAACTCTTGTCCAATTCTGGCAACAGTTTGGCGATAAGGGATGGGAAACAGAGGTTGGAGCATGCGCTCCGACCCGCTTACTGACGCCG
>CAZNWR010000110.1:0-9473 GCA_964576645.1 uncultured Enterobacteriaceae bacterium
TCTCCGAGGGGCGCCGGAAGTCAACGCGCAGGATGCGGTTTGCGCCGGGCACTACTATATTTAGTGTATGGCAGGAGCTGGAGGCCGTCTGCCGGTTCCACCATCAGGATAATCAGAAATCGCGCTCCCGCCTTGCGGCGAGCGGCGTCTACCCGGCGGGTTAACCGTTAACCCGCCCGGCAAATACCCCGGGCTTTCGCGGTGACCGGTACTACGGCCGCGGCCCGTATACTCGAGGTAACAAGGAGGGCACCAACATGAGAGTGATTGCTTTTCTCTATGGAATAGCCGCCTATATTTTGTTCCTGGCCGTTTTTCTCTATGCAATCGGCTTTGTCGGCGGCATCGTCGTCCCCAAGACCGTCGACACCGCCACCCAGCTGCCGGTGGTGCCGGCGGTCATCATCGACCTGCTCCTGCTGACCTTGTTTGCAGTGCAGCACAGCGGTATGGCGCGGCGCGCCTTCAAGCGCATCTGGACGAAACTGGTGCCCTGGCCGGTGGAGCGCACCACCTACGTCATGGCGTCCAACGCCGTGCTCGCCCTGCTCATGTGGCAATGGCAGGGCTTCGACCAGGTGATCTGGTGGGTCGGCCCGCCTCTGTTCAGCGCCGTGCTCTGGATTGCCTTCGCGTTCGGCTGGCTGCTTGTACTCTTGTCCACTTTCCTCGTCAGTCATACCGATCTGTTCGGACTGCGCCAGGTGTACCACTTCCTGCACGCGCGCGAACTGGCGCCGTTCGAGTTCAAGGGCGGTTCTCTTTACTCGCTGGTGCGCCACCCGCTTTACCTGGGATTCTTTATCGCATTCTGGGCAACGCCGCATATGACGGCGGGCCACCTGCTGTTCGCCGCCGCCGCCACCGGCTACATCCTGGTGGCCATACAGCTCGAGGAACGCGATCTCATACACGCTTTCGGTGACAGGTACGTCGAATACCGCCGGCGCGTGCCCATGCTTATTCCGCTGGGTCGCCGCAAGCCGGAGCGGGCGCCATCGCGAGACGGTTGAAGCCACAGGCAGGTATCATTCGTCAGCCGCCGGCGCAGGGGTCGGAGCATTCGCTCCGACCCCTGCACGGCTTCAGCACGTAGCGGAAAATCGGCCCGCCGCACCTGCGCCGCATTGTGCAACTTCCGGGCGCGCCGGCAACGGAGTTTGAAGCCGCCGCCTGCGCCCCTGCTCCGCCGCGATCCCCGCCGTCGACTCTGGCAGCATCGCGCGGACATTGACGCGCAACTGCCGCAGCACCTCCGCGCGCATGGATCTGTTCAGCCGGGCCTCGAGCCGGGCGACTGATCCCGGGTCGAAACCCGCCGGGGCCGCGGCAGCGCGTGTTACCACCAGGCCCGCGGCGTGGACGCCGGGAACCGCCATTGCCCCTGCGACCAGAAAAAGTCCCAATACCGACCTCACCAGCAATGCGTTCATAGTCATTCTCCTTTTATCCGAACCGGGGCCGCAGCATGCGTTCCGACCCCTGTCAGTAGTGTAACCGTCTATATATCTTTTACTAGTTACATCGTAGTCTCTTGTATGTAACTAGTCAAGTTGTATATACTGGTTACTTATGACATCCGGCGATACTCAAATAACCAAGGCCGTAGCCGACCTGAAACTGGTGGGCGGACACCCGGTCATGGATTTCCTGAACTCCGTGGAATCGCGCAGGCGGCCCGGGCCTGAGGTCTACCTGCATGATTTCAGCGCACTGCTGGACCTGTGCGTGCGCCTGGAACTGCTCAAACCCGGCGCGGCCAGAACATTGAAAAACGGCGTGCCGGCCGCGGCGGGCCGGCGGGTGCTGGCGGACGCCATTGAACTGCGCGAGGCCCTCTACCGCCTGTTCCGGGCGGGCGTGGAAGACAAGGCCGCAGGCGACGGGGACGTGGCGGTATTGAACCGTGCGCTGGCGCGCACCGCCGACCTGCACCGCTTCCACCGCCACGGCGCGCACCTGGACCGGGAATGGAAGATCGATGTCCGGCGCCCGGAAGTGGTCCTGGGAATGCTGGCGGAAGCCGCCGCGGAGCTGCTGCAGTCGGAGCAGCTCAAGCGCGTAAAGATGTGCCCGCCCCCGGACGGCTGTACCTGGCTGTTCCTGGACACGTCCCGCAACGGCAGCCGCACCTGGTGCTCCATGGAAGACTGCGGCAACGCGGCCAAGGTGCGGCGCTTCAGGCGGCGCGCCAGGGCGAGCTAGAACGCGTACCGTGTCAACCATCTTCTGACCGCACACACTTGCGCCATTATTTCGCTTACTCTTTGTTCCTGCTGCCGCTGATGCCCGGCGGCGGGCGGCCGCATCGCTTGCGGACCTGGCGTCTGGAGCCGGCGGGGCGGTGCAATGATCCAGATCGGCTACAAAGCCATCAGTCGGAAGGGGAAACATGGAGCGCATAACGCCCCGCGTGCACGGCGTGGTCGCGGCGTACCGGGCCGATCCGCGCACTGTGGTGGACAACCTGCGCGACTGTGCGCGACAACTCGCGGGCGTATTTATCGTCGACAACTCGGACAATATGGATGCGGGACGATGGGCGGATGCCCAACAACTGGCGTGCCCGGTACACACGATCCTGAACGGCCGCAATCTGGGCACAGCGGGAGCATTCAACCAGGGCATACGCGCGGCACAGGGCGCAGGGGCGGAGTTGGTGCTGCTGCTGGACGACGACACGCGGCCCGGGACGGACATGGTGAAACAACTGGTCACCGCCTGGAAAGAATTACGCGTGGACGACGCACCCGTGGCCGCCGTTGGACCGGACTTTCAGGATCGCCATGGTGCTGGCAAGGCCCTGTTCGTGCAGCTGGACGGCATACACTTGCGCCGCATTCCCTGTTCGGCGGGCGCGGTCATTCGCTCCGAGTATCTCATGTCTTCCGGTTCGCTGATCGACTTCGCGGCGCTCAAGGAAGTCGGCCTGCTGGATGAAGAATTATTTATCGACTACGTGGACACGGAATGGTGTATGCGCGCCCGCAACCGCGGATTCAACTGCTATGGGGTCTGCACCGCACACATGGAGCACAGTTTCGGCGAACGGCAACTGCACCTGCGCTGGATGCCGAGCATCGGTATTCCATACCGCTCGCCGATCCGGCACTACTACATTTTCAGAAACGCCCTGCTGCTCATGCGGCGCACTTATGTCCCGGCCCGCTGGAAGCTGACTGAACTGAAACGCCTGGTACTGCTGTTACCGGCCTACGTGAGCAGCGCGCCCTCTCCCCTGCGCCATCTGCGCTGCATGTTGATCGGCGTTATCCATGGAATAGCCGGCCGCGCGGGACCCGCGCCCCCAAAACTCGGACAGTGATGGCCGATGGTGTCCCGGACGCCGGCCGCCGCGTGCACCTGTTCCACATTCTGCACCCGTGCCCGCGAGTCAGTGCCGGACACCTGCACATCCCCCGCCCGCGCCAACGACCAGGGCGGGCAGAGCGCTTGCCCCGTGTTCGACATCGTTTCATAAAACAATTCAGCCGCGGACCGGAGCATGCAGTCAGACCGCCGCGGCCACGGGTCGTGTAGAATGGGCCTGGCTATCCGGCTACGCTTTGGGGGAAATAATAATGAATCGTCCAACCAGGAAGCTCGGTATCTGGATGTGCACGGCGCTGGTGATGGGCAACATGATCGGCTCCGGGATTTTCCTGTTGCCCGCGTCACTGGGTCCGTTCGGCGGTATCAGCATCATCGGCTGGGTGGTGTCCGCCGCCGGCTCCCTGCTGCTTGCCACCATATTCGCACGCCTGAGTCGCAACGTGCGCAACGCGGGCGGCCCCTATGCCTTCACCCGCGAAGGTTTCGGCGACTTCGCCGGCTTTCTCGTTGCCTGGGGTTACTGGATCGCCGCCTGGACCACCAACGCCGCCATCGCGGTTGCCTTCGTCAGTTACCTGAGCCTGTTCTGGCCCGCCCTTGCCACCCACAAGCCGCTGGCCGCCGCCGTGGGGCTGGCCACTATCTGGCTGCTTACCTGGGTCAATGTGCGCGGCGTGCATAATGCCGGCGTCGTGCAGCTGGTCACCACCATCCTCAAGTACCTGCCGCTGGCCGCCATTGCCTTCATCGGCATTTTCTACCTGCATCCGGCCCACTTCGAACCATTCAACGCCAGCGGCAAATCCGATTTTTCCGCGGTTACTTCCACCGTGGCGCTGACCTTGTGGGCGTTCCTGGGTTTCGAATCCGGATCGGTTCCCTCCGACGACGTGGAGAACCCGCAGCAGACCATGCCGCGGGCGATCATACTCGGCACACTGGCAACGGCCGTCGTCTATATCCTGGGCACCGCCGCTGTCATGGGCGTGATTCCGTCTTCCGCCCTGACCCACTCCAATGCGCCGTTCGCCGACGCCGCGCGCGTCATGTGGGGACCATGGGCGGGTTACGCCATCGGATTCGGCGCCGTCATTTCCTGCTTCGGCTGCCTCAACGGCTGGATCCTGATGCAGGGCCAGGTGGCGCGGGCCGCCGCGCGCGACGGACTGTTTCCGAAAGTGTTCGCACGCATGTCGGACAACGGCACCCCGGCCTTCGCGCTTATCTTTTCCAGCGTGCTGGTCAGTGCGCTGATGTGCATGAATTTCTCCAAGGGCCTGGTGGAGGAATTCACTTTCATTCTGCTGCTGGCCACCCTGACCACGCTCATCCCGTACCTGTTCTGCAGCCTGAGCACGATCATGATCTGTGTCAGGGATCCGTCGCGCGCCTCGGAGTTCGAGAAGTCCACGGCACTGCTGGGGGTGCTGGGGTTTGCGTACTCGCTCTGGGCCATCGCCGGCGCCGGCGACAGGATCGTCTACTGGGGATTCCTGCTGCTCATGGCGGGTCTGCCCATTTACGTGTGGCTGCAGTGGAAGCAGCGGTTGGTGGCTGCCGAAAAACCCTCTCCCCGCCGGGGAGACGGCCAGGGACAGGGGCACATGTAACGACCCGCTACATCCTTTCCCGGTCCGGGGCTCGGGGCGTATGCTCCGACCCCTGAACTCTTATCGGAGATCACGCTGGCCGAACAGCGCATACACGGCTACTGCGCCCTTTGCATTTCCCGCTGCGGCTGCATTTCCGTGGTGGAAGACGGCATCCTCAAGGCGGTGGAACCCGATCCCGGCCATCCCACCGGCAGCGCCCTGTGCGTCAAGGGCAAGGCGGCGCCGCAACTGGTTCACAGCCCGCGGCGCCTGCTGCATCCACTGAAACGCACGCAGCCCAAGGGCGCGGCCGATCCCGGCTGGACCCGCATCGGCTGGGACGAAGCGCTGGATACCATCGCCGAAAAACTGGGCGTAATGGCCGCGCGCGAGGGACCGGAGGCGGTCGCCTTCGGCGTCACCACGCCCAGCGGCACCGCGGTATCCGACGGCTTTGCCTGGATCAGCCGCTTGGCGCGCGCCTTCGGCAGCCCCAACCTCCTGTTCAACACCGAGAACTGCAACTGGCACAAGGATTTTTCTCCGGCGCTGACGTTCGGTTCCGGCATCGGCATGCCCGAATACGAACGCACCGGCTGCATCGTTTACTGGGGCTTCAATCCCTCGACGTCTTGGCTGGCCCAGGCCATCGAGGCGAAAGCGGCGCAGCGGCGCGGGGCGGCGCTGGTAGCCGTCGACCCGCGCCGGGCCGGGCTTGCCAACAGCGCGGACCAATGGTTGCGCGTACGCCCGGGCGCGGACGGCATTCTGGCGCTGGCCCTGGCCCACGTGTTGATTGAACGCGACTGGTTTGATCGCGGGTTCCTGGAAAATTACAGCAACGGTCCGTTCCTGGTGCGCGATGACAACGGCCGCCTGCTGACGGAGGCCGACGTTCGGCACTGCGGCTCACCCGCGCGTTTCGTGATCCGGGACAGCCGCAGCGGGAACTTCCGCTTCGTGGAGTCCGCCACGGACAGCTATGCGCCGGCGCTGTCCGGACGCTTCCAGGTAATAACGCAAAGCGGCGCGCTGGACTGCCGCACGGCCTTCGATCTGTACGCACAGCGTTGCCGCGCGTATCCGCCGGAGCGCGCCGAGGCGCTGACCGGCGTGCCGGCCGGACAGATCGTGGACACCGCCCGGCTGCTGCACGAGAAACAGCCGGTGAGTTTTTTCACCTGGACCGGCACCGCCCAGCACGCGGATGCCACCCAGGTCACGCGCGCCGTCAACTTGCTCTACGCCCTCACCGGGGACCTGGACGCGCGCGGCGGCAACGTGCAGTTCACCCGGCCCGCCGTCGCCGATCTTTCCGGGCTTGACCTGCTGACGGACTCGCAACGCGCCGGCTGCCTGGGAGTAGCGCAGCGTCCACTGGGTCCCGGTACCAGGGGCTGGATCAATCCGCGCGATCTCTGGCGCGCCGTCGTTGAGCACCACCCCTACCCGGTGCGCGCACTGGTCAGCTTCGGCGGCGACCCGCTGCTGACCGGCGCCCGCGATCCGAACGCCCGCGCCGCCCTCGAGAAGCTGGAGTTACACGTGCACGCGGATCTGTTCCACAATCCCACCTCGGCGTTCGCCGATCTGGTGCTGCCGGTGGCCTCGCCCTGGGAACGGTCCGGCTTGTACACCGGCTTCCAGATCTCGCAGGCAGCGGAATCCCGGGTGCAGTTGCGGCCGCCGGTCATTGCCGCGCGCGGCGAGTCACGCTCCGACCAGGCCATCGTTTTCGACCTGGCTCGGAGGCTGGGACTGGGCGGGAATTTTTTCGGAGGGGATGCCGAAGCGGCGCTGCGGCACCAGCTGGGCCGAACTGGTCTCACCCCGGAGCAACTTCGCGCCCATCCGCAAGGCATCGACCTGAAACTGAATATGCAGTACCGGAAGTACCGCGAGCGCGGATTCGCTACGCCGTCGGGGCGCCTGGAGATCTACTCACAGCAGATGCTCGAGTACGGCTATGCCCCCCTGCCGGAATTCGACGCGCACACCGAGGCGGAGAGTAAAGACTATCCGCTGGTGCTGACCTGCGCCAAGTGGGTGCAATACTGCCACAGCCAGCATCACGCCTTGCCCGCCCTGCGCGCATTGATGCCCGAACCGCTGGTGGAGATCCATCCGCTCACCGCTGAAGCCCGCGGCATTGGCGCCGGTGACTGGATGCGCGTGCGCACCTGCCTGGGACGGATAAAGGCCCGCGCGCGGTTCAACAACAAGCTGGATCCGAATGTGGTGTGCGCCCAGTACGGCTGGTGGGAGGATTGCGCGGACCTGGACCTGCCGGCCCATGAGATCGAGGGTCCCGAAAACGCCAGTTACAATTCCTGCATCGACGCGGGCGTGTTCGATCCCGTCAGCAGTTCCAACAGCCTGCGCTGCTGGCCGTGCGACGTGGAACGATGTGAAAGCTGATCCTCTTCCCGGGCGCTCTTCCGCGAGCGTCGCGCGCCCATACGTTTGCAGTTTTTGGCCGGAGGCGGGCACACAGAACTAGAAGCGCCCAGGTCTCATGCGCGAAGTTACGCTGGCGCGGGACCGAACCAAGGATGACTCACGGAGCGGAAACTCCATCACTCCATCCCGCTTCCATGCCGCCTGCTCTTTCCACTTTTAACTTCCATCAGTGAGCCGGCCGCGCGCCGAGGATGGCTTCCAGCAGGTCTTCCTTCATCTTTTCAACCTTCTTCTCCAGGTCCGTGATCTCCTGTTCGGCGCGCACGTTCACCTCATACTCGATATCGGCGCGCACCCGATCCTTGGCGTCCTGCCGGTTCTGACTCATCATGATCACCGGCGCCTGCAGCGCCGCCAGCATGGACAGCAACAGGTTAAGCCCGATGTACGGCGGCGGGTCGAACGGTTTCGGCATGAGCCAGCTCCAGGTGTTTATCCCCATCCACACCAGCATGACCACGGAGAAGGTATTGATGAAGGCCCAGGAACCGCCGAACCGGGCCACGCCGTCGGCGATCCTGTCTCCCCAGGTCGCGCGTTTCTCTATGACCACGTTGGGATTGCGCGCGGCGCGCTGGGCGATGATCTGGTCGGTGTTGCGCAGCCGTCTTGAAAGTATCGCCAGCACGTCCAGTGCCGCGTCCGGTTTCTTGCTGAACAGGAGGTGCAGATCCTCACGGTCGACAATGCAGGTGCGCGTCTGCGTCAGTGCCGTCGCGGTGGCGGAGCGCTGATCGCCGTCCAGCAGGGACAGTTCCCCGAACCATTCCCCCGGCCCCACCTCGGCAAGCACGACCTGCTGACCGTCTTCATCATGGATATATGTCTGTACCTTGCCGGACAACACCACGTACATCTCGCCGCCTGCCTGGCCGGCCTTGAAGATGGTCTGGCCGGCTGCAAAGTTTTTTTGATCAATGTACGAGGAGAGTTCCTCCAGTTCCTCGTCATCCAGCAACTGAAAAATCGCAACATGTTTGAGCAGGTCGGTTTCGAGCGCCATGGCAGGTCCCCCGGAAAGTGGAAAAAGTACAAAAGAGCGCGCACCGGTATCCGGGCGCATTATCCGTTTCGGACAGCATGCCAAAGGCGGGGGGCTAATGCCACGAAAACCGCCCGGGAGGGGACGAAAACGCATCCGCCGTTGAGACCGGCGGATGCGCATCCGGAAGGTTCAGAATCAGGCGGGTATTGCTACTCGGTCCAGGCGGCGGCTATCTCGTCCGGTACGTCGCGAAGTTTCTTGGCAACGACGGCGACATAATAAAGAGGCTTGCCGTCAACCGAATTCCTGTGGCGATAGCGCCGGTAGCACTGGAATTGCAGAATTTCCTCGCGGCATAACTCCCGTACCAGGCGGCTGAAACCGCTGGAGTCTTCCTCCTTGAGAAAATCCTCCTTGATGTTGAATGCCGCCCAGCCGGGCGTCGCCACCAGTGACAGGCTCTTGAGAAACGCGGCCGGCGGAATATCGCCGAATCCCAGCGCGGCGACCGTGGTCAGGCAATTAATTCCCTGGCCTTCGAGCCTTTGCTCCTGCTGCGCCGACAGTTTCGGCAGCGCGGCGACTACGTAGTCGTCATAGACGCCGGGACGATCACGGTGGGTGGCCATCCTGGCCTCGGGGATGACGTCCACGCCGACCACGGAATCCACGCCGATCCTGCGCAGCTCTTCGCCGACCATGCCGTTGCCGGCGCCGAGGTCGAGAACGTTGAACTCGGCCGGGTCGGCGCCCATGTCCACGGAAACCTCTTCCAGCAGATCAACGACCACGCGAGGAGAGCAACACTTCAACTTTTCGTAGAAGATCTTCTCGTACAGTGTGGGCACGCGGAAAATCTCGTCATAATCGTGAAACCGTATCCTGCGGCGCTCACCGTCTATCAGGACTTCACACCACTCCCTGTCCTGGGTCAGACCGCCGTTGACCCGCGTTTCCGCGGGAAGAAATATTTCTTCAACGCCGTCTGCGTCCGGTAGTTCGTGATTTTCCTGTAGGGTACTGCTGACTGCGGAATTCATGATTTATTCTATTTAACTCCTTGATTTATTCCCTTCGCCAATATTACTGTCGCGGCGATTCAA
>CAZNWR010000111.1:0-9456 GCA_964576645.1 uncultured Enterobacteriaceae bacterium
CCTCCACCGGGCGGGAGAAGTGGCCGCCGGCTTCAAGCTCGTCGTAGTGCCGGCGCACGCATTGATGCAGCGGGCTGGCGCGTGGTGTGCGCGGACGGTAGACGCCGCCTGTGGCGGTGCACGGTTCCGTGTGCATGGCCGTTCCCTGGCCGGAAGTGGCGTGAACCTTTCAAGGATAGCCGGCGTTCCATGCTTTTGCCCGGTGGTGGCCGGAAACGCTCACGCAAGCTGGTTGGGTCTTGCCATTCCGGCTCAATGGGATGGTGCTAGGACAGGTGGATCATGGCCAGTGCCAGCGTGGGCAGTGCCAGCGCAGTGCTGAACCAGAACCGTCGCGACATCATGATCAATTCCGGATTGTCCTGCTCTACCTGGACGGTGCGCGCTTCCAGCGCCATGCCGCATTTGGGGCAGTGCCCGGGGTGATCCTGCATCACCTCCGGGTGCATGGGACACGTGTATTGGTGGAAGGCACCAGTGAACTGCCTTACGTCGGCCGCGTCGCCACGTCCTTGAACCTGAACCGGGCGGACGGCGTGAATTATCCGGAGGCGGTACGTGAACTGGGACCGGATCAGTTGCGCGCCCTGGGCGAGGACTATATGCGTCTGGCGCAGATGCACCGGACCGAGGGTGCACCGCGCTTCATCGACAAGATGCCCAACAATTTTCCCAATATCGGTCTGGTGCACCTGATTCTTCCAAACGCCAGGATTATCGACGCCCGGCGCCACCCGCTGGATGCCTGTGTCGGTAATTACCGGCAGCTCTACGCCCGCGGCCAGACCTTCACCTACGACCTGACCGACATCGGCGAGTATTACCTGCAGTACCAGCGCATGATGGATTATTGGAACGAGGTCCTCCCGGGCCGCGTGCTCACGGTACAGTACGAGGACATGGTGAATGACTTCGAAAACCAGGTGCGGCGCCTGTTGGACTTCTGCGGCCTGCCCTGGGAGGATGCCTGCCTGCACTATTACGAAACCGATCGCCCGGTACGCACGGCCAGTTCCGAGCAGGTACGCAAGCCCATATACGCCGATTCCATCGGCCGCTGGCGCCGCTATGAGAAGCACCTGGACGAGCTGTTCGCGGTGCTGGAGCCGATCTTGCCCCGCTACGAAAACCCGGCTGCCGGCTGAATAGACGTTCCGGCCGGATCTGGAAATGAAAAACGGCGCGATCTTACGATCGCGCCGTTCGGTTACTGCTACTTCCGAGACCGGATCAGTTCAACAGCAGAACTGCTACGGTGCTGTCACTCCGCAGGTCCGGATCCCCAAATGCACCTTCGTGAATCCTGTCGGCGGGTACGCCGGCATTGACCAGCGCCTGGTACACGCTACTGACGCGATCCTGGTTAACACCGTCGATTCCCACCTGGTAGGAGGGATTCCGGGCCACGTAGTTCGCGATATCGGGCGCATAGTCGCTGTTTGCGGCCTCGATCTGGTTACCGTCGGAATTGAAGGTGTAAGTCCGGTACGGGCTCCAACTTCCACCCATGGCCAGTCGGCCTTCGACCCCGGTAACGCCGGTAGCGCCGGTGGCGCCGGTGGCGCCGGTGGCGCCGGCTGCACCTTCTACACCCGCGGTTTCAGTACTGCCCGTGGCTCCGGTGTATCCGGTGGCACCGGTGGCACCGGTGTATCCGGTGGCGCCTCTCGGGCCGGTCGGACCCACCGTAGTCGGGCCTGTAGCGCCGGTGTATCCGGTGGCGCCGGTCGCGCCGGTGTATCCGGTGGCGCCTCTAGGTCCGGCGGGACCCGGGATACTATCACCCTGTGTACCCGTGGCGCCCTGTGCACCCGTGGCACCCTGTGCACCCGTGTATCCGGTAGCGCCGGCACGACCGACGACCATGCGGCCGGTAGCACCCGTGGCCCCGGTAGCGCCGGTAGCGCCGGTAGCACCGGTATAGCCGGTAGGACCGGCAGGACCCGCTATTGCGGGCCCGGTGGCACCGTTAGCGCCGGTGGCGCCCGTAGCGCCGGTGGCGCCGGTGGCGCCGGTGGGGCCAGCAGGCCCGGTGTAACTTTGGGGTTGATACGGTTGGTCGACAGGTCCAGTTGCGGCGCAGCCGGTGGCGAGCGCCGCAACAATTGCGATCAACAGCGGTCGTTTGACCATCTTGTCCAGCAATGTTGTGTGTTTCATGGCAAATCCTCTACTTCATCTGCGCACTGACAAAATCCTGTTTACATCAGTAGTCGCGTGTGCGTGGTACGACTCTGGTTCAGAGACTACGCGGGGGAAAGGGCGGCATCGGTACGCTGGAACACTTAGGGCAAAAATAACGCGCCGGCGTTGCCATTCCGGGCCGAATGGCGAGGCCCCGCGCATAATGTGCCTCGAAACTGCGGGTACAGCCGCAGCCTTCCGTTACTGGTTACCGAGTTTATTGTCTTTTATGGTTGGTATCGGTCACCACAGGCCAATGACACCGCCCACCGCCGTACTGCCCAGGATTCCGAGCGGGCTGCCGGTAGTAAGCACGTCGCCTGCCACGCCGCCCGCGCCGGCACCGTACGCGGTGTTCTTGTCCTGCTGCGACATGCTTGCGCACCCGCCAAGGGTGAGCAATGCAGCCAGGGAGACCACGGTGATTACGCTACGTTTTGAAGCGTTCATTGAATTCTACCTCTGCACATTTTAATGGGAGATTCCCAGCCCGGAGGACAGACTGGTCACAATGTTTTGCGCCGTTGGCACGCTGGCGTGCTAAGGATGATCGGCATCCGGTAAGGTCGATAGCTACGCTTTTCGGACCCCCACCAGCAATACCCCGCCAATGACGATGGCGGCGACGCCGGCCCAGATCGGGACATTGACATGGCGCTTTTCAGCCACCGACAAGTGTATGGGGCCGATGTCTGTGGTGTGAGTCTCGCGGGTATAGCTGAAGCCCCCGTACACCAGCCCCACGGCGCCGGCCACTATCAGAAGTATGGCTGCTATTTTCACCAGGCTCATTTCATGGTCTCCGGTGGCCTGCCGACGGCAAGTCCACGGTCATCGAACCCGCCTGCGGAGCGCGGAATGCCGGCACTACAGCCTCCTGCCTCGAATGACCCGCATCAGTAGCAGCACGATGGCGATGACCAGCAGTACGTGAATGAGTCCGCCCATGGTGTGTGCCGTAACCAGACCCAGCACCCACAGTATCAGCAGGACAACAACAACAGTCTCGAGCATGCCGGCAACCTCAGGTTGGCGAGGGCTCATACCCTCAGGTCGGCATGTTAAGCGCCCGGTCCGATTGGCTTCCGTACGGCGGCGCACACAAGGGCCATTGCGCGGCGCCTGTCCGGGGCACGGGCGCGCGCAGTATGTGCGGTACCGTACATCAGCCGTTGGGCGATGATCTATTGCGATTAAATATGGTTCCGGCGGTTCTTGGCCGGAACGGGAGGAGAAGGATGAACAGAGTTCCTGGCCGAGATGCCTGGAGTTCAGAGGAGCGCCGTGACCATAGCCGCGTGCGACTGTTACAAGGCGCTGACTATGACCGGATGTTCCACTGAGGTAACCGGCCATTACCGCTACCCGCAGCCGGGGAGCGGATCAGTCATGTGCGACATCGTACAGAACCGATACTGCCCGCTGTGTATTCTGACACTGGATTGAATCCGCGCAGTGGTACCCCCGAGCGGCCACGCCTATTCCCCCCCCGGGCGAACGCTCAGCGTGGATTCCCAACTGGCCCGTTCGTGCAGATCTCGCACGAACGGGCCTTCTTCTTTCAACTCCCAGGGTTTGACCGCCACACTGTCATCAGCGTCCGGGCGGCCGTGCCAGTGCACAAAGCGGACCACGAATATTCGGGAAGCTACCCCAATATCCCTGCGAGTGAATTCTGAATGCTTATGTACGCCAGCGCACAGATAGACTCTTGCGAATCAGAAATCATTGACGGCAGCCTTTGGCCACCCCGGAGGCGTGTCAAAACAGGCTCGTATTCATATGGTAGGGATCATAACTGTCCACGAATTTGCGGTAGCGGGGGATGACATGAGACAACCTGAATTTTTTGCCATCGCGCTGCATGCACTGATCAAGGTCTACAGAGACTGTTCCCGCGCCTTCGTACCTGCGAAGCCCGTACTTTCTCTCCTGGTCTGTGCCGCCGTCATGGCAACCTGGAGTTCGCCGGGTCTTGCCGTGCAGGTAATCGCCGGCAGTGGCAACCCGGACGTACAGGGAGAACAGCCATGACGGACGGTGCGGGCACCTTGCCCGTCGGCATGCAGAATATCTTTACGAATAATGCCGGGCCCCTGGCCCCCGGTACCGCGGTCTCTACTGATGCGAACGCAACGCACAATATCCTGTTCAACGGCTCGTCCACCGTGAACGGGAACAAAGGCGCGCCGGGACTGATTTTCAATCATATCGAGATCAGAGGTTGAAGATCACCGATGATCTCAGGATCCGAAACCCGGGGCCCAACAGCATCAATACAACCTTGAGCAGCGATACCGTGTACGGGAATGTCGTCGCCACCGGCGGGGCCACATCATTCCTCGCAACTATCGGGGTCACCGTGCTGGTTCCCAAAACGACCCTGCTCAAAGTCAGCAGCGATTTTCTTGTCATCAACTCCCAAGCCGGCCCGCGGACAAGTGTTGCCTCGGTGACGGTGCAGGATCCGACCAATCCGCTGTACACGTTTTCCGCCACACCCGCCCTGAACGATAGTTTGACCATCACGGTGACCGGCGTTCCGTTGACTACAGCGGTCAAGGATCCGGCGGTCGTAGCCAGGGTGGACCCGGTAGTTGTCCGGCTTGTCCCCGCCATAGTGGACATTCCCCCGACCCCCGATCTCACCCAGGCCGTGGCTGCCATCATTGCTCTCAATACTCCGACCGCAGTCGCCTATCCAATTGCACAGCTTGCCCCATCGATTTCATCCTTGGCGGCGCCGCTGGTATTGCCATTAGAGAGATCCCGGTTGTTTCAGAATTTTTCCATGTCCCACCTGGACGTATGTCGCGGCGACAACCGGTACGACGAAGTCAACCCGCAAACCTGCCGGGACAACAACGACCGGCGCGCCAACTGGTGGGAAAAGGGCATCGCCTTTGCCGGCGAGCAGGGCGCCACGCAAAATACCTTCGGCTATGATTCCAGGGTTTACGGCGGCATGATTGGCTACGATATGCCGCTTGGCCATGACACCCGCGCAGGCTTGGGTATGGGCTATACACGAAGCAAGATTGATGGGAACAGGTTCGCTTCCCAGACCAAATTCGACAGCTGGATGGGGGTACTGTACGCCGGCCATGAAAACGGGCCGTGGTACATACATGGCAACGCCTCCGTCGGCTGGGATGACTGTTCAGGCAAGCGCATCATTTTGTATCCGGGCGTTGACCGGGTCGCGTCTGCGGATTTTAAGGGGATGGATTACTCGGTTTATGCGAATCTCGGGTATCACTACAACGCGACACCGGAAGTCAGAATTATTCCAAATGTTTCGCTCCATTACAGTCATTTGAATCTGGATGGCTACAAGGAAAAGGGTGCCGGCGATCTCAACCTGAAAGTGAACTCTCAGAAATGCGATTTCACCGAGTCCGGCGTGGGATTACGGATGTAACGCGACTTCAGCTTTCGTGGCAAGCTGGCTGTAACCGAGGCGCATATCAACTGGTTTCACAGGCTGTCCAATTCAACGCCGAAAATGACTACCGGTTTTGCGGTACCGGGTCGTTCCATTTACAACCCGCGGGTTTAGTCCGGATGACAACAGCTACAACGCAGGAGCCAGTCTGAAACTCCTCTCATGTGGTGTGTGTAACGCGGTGTCCTGGTCACTTAACGCCGTTTACGACTTATGAATGGACACAGGATAAATACTCATCTCATCAGAGGATGTTGCGACTCACCGCACGGTTCTAGAAGACAGGGAAGTCGGTTCCCTCTGGAGCTGACTTTTTTCCCGGAAATCCATGCACGGAACATTAGCGGAGCGGATCATCCGCCCCGCATCCTGGCGCAAGCACAGACCATCGTCAGCGCTGCTCCGGATAAGCGGCCATGAGCGACCACCCACGGACCAGTCATCCCCTGTTCAGCCTTTTACCTGCCGACGTGCAGGGATTCGAGCCCCTCGCCGAGCTTGCCCTGGACCTGCGCTGGTCCTGGAACCATGCCACTGACCAGGTGTGGCGAGAGCTGGATCCCGTGTTGTGGGAACTCACGCATAACCCCTGGGGCATCCTGCAGACCGTCTCCCGGGATCGGATCGAGCGCCTGTCGGCCGACTCCGCCTTCCGCAGGAGCGTCGGCGATCTGGTGCGAGCCAGGCGCCAGGCGGCGGAGGCGCCGGCGTGGTTTCAGCAGGCCTATCCGCAATCGCAGCTCCGCTGCGTAGCCTATTTCAGCATGGAATACATGTTGAGCGAAGCCGTGCCCATCTACTCGGGCGGGCTCGGCAACGTGGCAGGCGATCAGCTCAAGGGCGCCAGCGATCTGGGCGTGCCGGTGACGGGCGTGGGACTGCTGTATCAGCAAGGCTATTTTCGCCAGATGATTGACAAGGACGGAGCGCAGCAGGCGCTTTTCCCCTACAACGATCCCGGACAGCTGCCGATCACGCCGTTGCGCAAGGAGAATGGCGAGTGGTTGCGGCTGGAGATCGCCCTGCCCGGCTACTCGGTCTGGCTGCGCGCCTGGCAGGTCCAGATTGGTCGCGTGAAACTGTACCTGCTGGACAGCAACGACCCGGCGAATATCCCCGCGCATCGGGGAATTACCAGCGAGCTGTACGGCGGCGGGCCGGAGCTGCGCCTGAAGCAGGAGATGCTGCTCGGCATCGGCGGCTGGCGGCTGCTCGCCGCGCTCGGTCTCCAGCCGGAAGTCTGCCACTTGAATGAGGGACACGCAGCCTTTGCGGTACTGGAGCGCGCGCGCAGTTTCATGCAGGCGAGCGCACAACCTTTCGAAGTCGCGCTGGACGTCACCCGGGCGGGAAACCTCTTCACCACCCACACGGCCGTTTCCGCGGGCTTCGATCGCTTCGCCCCGGGCCTCATCGAGCAATACCTCGGCGGCTATGCCGAGCGGAAGCTCGACCTGAGCCTCCACGATTTGCTGGCCCTGGGCCGCAGCAACCCGAACGATCCGTCGGAGCCCTTCAACATGGCATATCTGGCGGTGCGCGGCAGCGGCACGGTGAATGGCGTAAGTCGCTTACACGGGCAGGTGAGCCGGCACATCTTTCTGCCGCTGTTTCCACGCTGGCCGGAGGACGAGGTACCGGTCGGACACGTGACCAACGGTATTCACGTGCCGACCTGGGACTCGGCCCCGGCCGATGATCTGTGGACGCAAACCTGCGGCAAGGATCGTTGGCGGAGCACTACGGATACCCTGGAGCAGAACATGCGCCGTGTCTCCGACGCCGGTCTCTGGCAATTCCGCACGGCGGCCAGCAAATCTCTGGTCGAATACGCACGCCGACGATTGTCCCGCCAACTGGCCGCCTCGGGCGCCGCGCCCGAGGCGCTCGAAGCGGCGAAGCATCTGCTCGATCCGAACACGTTGACGCTGGGGTTCGCCCGCCGTTTCGCGACCTACAAGCGGCCGAACCTGCTGCTCCACGATCCGGAGCGGCTGTTGCGCCTGATGACCGATCCACAACATCCGGTGCAGCTCATCCTGGCCGGCAAGGCTCACCCGGCGGACCGGGCAGGCCAGGCGCTGATCCGGGAATGGACGCATTTCATCCGCCGTCCGGAGGTGCGCCCGCATGCGATCTTCCTCAGTGATTACGATATGCTCCTGACCGAGCACCTGGTGCAGGGCGTGGATGTCTGGCTCAACACGCCGCGGCGGCCGTGGGAAGCGTGTGGAACCAGCGGCATGAAGGTGCTCGTCAATGGCGGCCTCAACCTGTCGGTACTGGACGGCTGGTGGGAGGAGGCCTACGCGCCCGAAGTCGGCTGGGCCCTGGGCGACGGCCGCGAACATGGCGATGACCCGGCCTGGGACGCGGTCGATGCCGGGGCGCTCTACGATCTGCTCGAGCGCGAGGTGATCCCCGAATTCTATGCCCGCGACGAGCAGGGTCTCCCCGTCGCCTGGGTCGCGCGGATGCGTGAGAGCATGGCGCGGCTGACGCCGCGCTTTTCCACCAACCGTGCGGTGCGCGAATACACCGAGCAATTCTACTTGCCGGCGGCCTCCGCCTACCGCGCGCGCGCTGCCGACAAAGGTCGAATCGGCGTCGAGCTGGTTCAGTGGCGCCACGAGCTGGAGCAAAAATGGGCCGCCCTGCGCTTCGGCGAAGTGAAGGTGGGGACCGACGGCGAGCGGCACCTGTTCGAGGTTCAGGTCTATCTCGATGATCTCGACCCGGAGGCCGTGCGGGTCGAGCTTTATGCCGACGGCATTAACGGTGCCGCGCCGGAGCGCATGGAAATGGAGCGCGTGCGGCAACTGGTGGGCGCAGTGAACGGCTACGCCTACCATGCAAGCGTGCCAGCAACCCGTCCGGCGAGCGACTATACGGCGCGACTCATACCACACCGCGATGGCGTGGCGGTTCCACTGGAGGCCGCTCACATCCTGTGGCAACGGTGATTTCATTTCGGGAGGTGAGGTATGGACGTAATCTGTCGCAGCCGGAATTGGCTTGCGAAGGAATACGAAGAAATGTTCGCAACCGCACAGAGCGGCTGACGGGAAAGGGCGAGAATTATTCAGCAGGGCCTCGTTCATTATTAGGGTGACTGGCGCAAGCGTACCGAGAGTGTCTCCGGTGCTTGTGGGCCCGATTAGGAGCCTTGCCCACTCCGTCGCGCAGCCGTAAAGCACCAGTTCTTTCGATCGTCAGGCGGTTGCGCCCATACCCGGTTGGTTATATCACCTTACCGCATCTGGGACGCCTCCGAGCGACTTCGTTCTTGCAAACGTAATGGCCCAAGGAGCAGATCTCATGCAAACGAACACCGACCTGCCCAAGACTTCCGAATCGAAACCCGATGCCAAGCCCGGGGCGAAGGACGATATGAAATCCCTTCCCCTGGCGGAAGTCGAGAAAAAATTGGGCTCGTCGCCGCAAGGCCTCACCCAAGCCGAGGCGGCAAAGCGGCTGACCCAATATGGGCCGAACGAGATCGAAGAAAAGAAAACCAATCCGTTCCTGAAATTCCTCACCTATTTCTGGGGCCCTATCCCGTGGATGATCGAGGTCGCGGTGATTCTGTCGGGCGTGGTCCAGCACTGGCCGGATTTCGGCATCATCCTCCTGTTGCTGGTGGCTAACGCCGTGGTCGGCTTCTGGGAAGAGCGCCAGGCGGGCAACGCCATTGAGGCTCTCAAGGCCAAGCTGGCGATCACGGCCCGGGTGAAACGCGATGGCAAATGGATCAACCCGGCGGCGCGGGAGCTGGTGCCCGGCGACGTGATTCGCTTGCGCCTCGGTGACATTGTGCCGGCCGACGC
>CAZNWR010000112.1:0-9122 GCA_964576645.1 uncultured Enterobacteriaceae bacterium
GTGGTAAAATACATAACCAGTGTTTCAAATTCTGTACAATACAGGTTAATGCATTCCGAAATAAATATAGTGCGTTTCAATATGTGGAACAAGGGTTGGCTTTACCTATGCCAGGGGAGAGGGTCATGAAGGACTTCAGCCGCGATCCGATCACCCTGGGGATCATTGGTGCCGGGATCATGGGCCGGGGTATCGCTCAGGTGGCGGCCAGTGCCGGTGTGGACGTGATCCTTTATGACGTGAATGCCGCCGTGATTGAAGATGCCATCGGCTTCATCGGCAGGATGCTGGATCGGGCCGTTGAGAAAGGGCGCATGGAACAGGATGCCGCCGCGGGGGCGAAGTCGCACATCAAGGTGGCTTCCCGGGTGGAGGAGTTGGCGGGTGCTGATGTCGTCATCGAGGCGGTCATTGAAAAACTGGACCTGAAACAGTCCCTGTTCCGGGAACTGGAGGCGGTGGTGTCTCCCGAATGCATCCTTGCCACCAATACCTCGTCCCTGTCGGTCACGGCCGTTGCGGCCGCCTGCAAGCAACCGGAACGGGTGGCCGGTTTTCACTTTTTCAATCCGGTGCCGCTCATGAAGCTGGTGGAAGTGATCAGCGCGGTACGCACGAAATGCGAGTTGGCCGTGCAACTGGCGGCGCTGGCCGAGCGCGTGGGTCATACGGCGGTGCATGTGCAGGATTCACCGGGTTTCCTGGTGAATCATATCGGCCGCGGGCTTATCACCGAGGGATTGCGGCTGCTCTACGAAAACGTCACCGACGTTCAGACCGTTGACGCGGTCATGCGCGACTGCGCGGGTTTTCGCATGGGCCCGTTCGAGCTCATGGACCTGACCGGCCTGGACGTGACCTATCCGGCCTCGGAACAGGTATACAACCAGTATTTTCAGGAGCCGCGCCTGCGCCCGACGCCGCTGCAGCAGCGTCGCTTTATCGCCGGTCTCCTGGGACGCAAGACGGGCCAGGGATTTTATCGCTACAGGGAAGGTAAAAAGGTCGAAGGCGAGGAGCCGCCGGCGCCGGACACGTCACTGGATACGGCGGTATGGATCGGCCGCAGCGTGCCGGATCTGGCCGCGGCGCTGGAGGCATTGTTGAAGGACACGGGCGTGACTCTGGATACGGGAAACCGCCCGGCGGCGGGCAGCGTTGCGTTGCTGACGCCGGAGGGGCATGACGCCACGACGCTGGCAGTGCAGGAAGGCGCCGATGCAGAGCGCAGCGTTGCCGTGGATATGATCTTCAATCATGAAAAGCGCATCACCCTGATGCGCACGCCGGTCACCGACGACCAGGTCGCCGCCGGTGTGCACGCCCTGCTGGCCCGCACCGGCCGCAAGGTTTCGGTGATTCGGGACAGCGGCGGCTGCGTCGCCCAGCGCGTGGTCGCCACCATTGTCAACATCGCCTGCGAGATCGCCCAGCAGGGCATCGCCCGGCCCGAGGACATCGATACCGGAGCGCGCCTGGCGCTTGCCTATCCGGAAGGTCCGCTGGCCATGGGCGATCGCATCGGTGCGGGGCGCATACTGGCGATTCTGGAGAATCTCCAGGAATGCTACGCCGACCCCCGCTATCGCCCGAGTCCGTGGCTGCGCCGCCGGGCGGCCTTGGGCCTGTCCCTTTTGCATGGCGAATAAGCGGGCGTATGTAAATTGTTAATCCGGATTATTCATGAACGTCGAACATGGGTGGCGGACGGGTCCTGCCAGCGCGCATGACCTTCGTGCTCGCAAGCTGCGTGCGACAGGTCATACCCGCTGTCACCCGTCCGGATGGAATGTTGCTGTTCATGAATAACCCGGCCTAGGGAGACAACAACATGAACGAAGTATTTATTTATGACGGTATCCGTACGCCTTTCGGCCGGCACGGCGGCGCGCTTGCGAACGTTCGCACCGATGAATTACTGGCGCAGGCTATTCGCGCGCTGGTGGAGCGTGCCGGCATTGACGGCAGTCTCATCGAGGACGTGATCGCGGGAGACACCAACCAGGCGGGCGAGGACTGCCGCAACGTGGCGCGCAACGCGGCGCTGCTGGCGGGACTGCCCACCACCGTGGCCGGCATTACCGTCAACCGTCTTTGCGGCAGCGGCGCCGCGGCCACCCTGGATGCTGCCCGTGCCCTGCGCTGCGGCGAAGGCAACCTGATGATTGCGGCCGGCGTGGAGGGCATGAGCCGCGCGCCCTGGGTTGTGAGCAAGGCAGCCTCGCCCTGGGCGCGCAACCAGGTGATGAACGACACCACTATCGGCTGGCGTTTCCCCAATCCGCGCTTCATGGAGCAGTTCGGGGCGGACTCCATGCCGGAAACGGCGGACAACATCGCCAGGGACTTGAATATCAGCCGCGAGGAAAGCGATGTATTTGCGTACGGCTCGCAGCAGAAATACGCGCGCGCGCGTGCCGCGGAGTTTTTCACCGATGAACTGTTGCCCGTGGAAGTGCCGCCCTTGAAACGCAAGGACCCGCCGCAGATGGTGGCGGAGGATGAGCATCCGCGACCGGATACGACCCTGGAGAAACTGGCGAAGCTGAAGCCATTGCAACAGGATGGCGTGGTCACCGCGGGCAACGCCTCGGGGATAAACGACGGCGCCGGTGCCCTGTTGCTGGGCACGGAGGAAATGGGCCGCAAGCTGGGCCTTAAACCCCGCGCCAGGGTGATCACCGGCGCGGTGGCGGGCGTGGAGCCGCGGGTCATGGGCCTGGGACCGGTGCCGGCCTCCCAGAAAGCCTTGCAGCGCGCCGGCCTGTCGCTCAAGGACTTGCAGGTGATCGAATTGAACGAGGCGTTCGCCACCCAGGTTCTCGGTTGCCTGAAACAGTTGCAAATTCCCTTCGACGACGAGCGCATCAATCCCAACGGCGGCGCCATCGCCGTGGGGCACCCTCTGGGCGCCACCGGCATACGCCTGATCCTCACCGCGCTGCGCCAGCTCGAGAAAATTGAAGGCCGCTACGCGCTGGCCACCATGTGCATCGGCCTGGGGCAGGGCATTGCGGTGGTGCTGGAGCGCGCTCAGGGCTGAAAATCACCCTCTCCCCGGCCCTCTCCCGCAAGCGGGAGAGGGAGCAAGACGGGGCAGGCCCTCTCCCGCAAGCAGGAAGACTGAGGACGCGTCCAATTCGAAGAGCGGGAGAGGAAGTACAGACGATGCGGCCAATTGCAATGCAGGGAAGGGAGCACTTTGAATTCCCCTCTCCCCCTTGGGGGAGAGGGTAAGGGAGAGGGGGTTTTGACCACTCAACATTCTCCCGTCGTCCGCCGCCAGCACCTGGACATCCAGGCCGCGCTGCTGCTCGTGTTCCTTTGCGCCCTGTGGGGTTTCAACCAGGTCACGATCAAGCTGGCTATTGCCGGGATCTCGCCGGTCATGCAGGCCGGGCTGCGCTCGGTCATTGCCACGCTGCTGTTGCTCATATGGACGAGACTGCGCCGCATCCGCCTGTTCGACGCGGATCGCGTCTGGATCCCCGGTCTGGCGGCGGGGATCATGTTTGCGCTGGAATTCGCCCTGCTCTACTACGGCCTGCAATACACCAGCGCATCCCGGGCCATTGTGTTTCTGTACATGGCGCCGTTCGTGGTGACGCTGGGCATGCACTGGCTGGTGCCGGCGGAGCGCCTGAGCTGGGTGCAGAATACCGGGATGCTGCTGGCGTTTGTCGGGGTGCTGGTGATCTTCAGCGAGAATATCGGCGGCGCCGGCGGGAAAACCTGGCTCGGCGATCTGCTGGCCTTCGGCGCCGCCGTGTTCTGGGGCCTGACGACGCTCACCGTGCGCATGACGCGGCTTGCGCATATTGCGCCCAGCCGTACCCTGTTCTACCAGTTGGCCGTGTCGGCATTAATACTGCCGTGCGTGTCGGCGCTCATGGGCGAACCTGGCGTGTTCAATCTCACGCCGCTGGTGCTCGCCTGCCTGCTGTTCCAGGGCGTGGTGGTGGCCTTCGCCAGTTACATGGCGTGGTTCTGGCTGATCGCGCGTTACCCGGTATCCATCCTGTCGGGCTATACCTTCGTGGCGCCGGTTTTCGGCGTCATCGCGGGCGTCCTGGTGCTGGGCGAACCGGTGACGGGACAGTTGATCGGGGGAGCAATGCTGGTGGCGGCGGGGATCTATATGGTGAACAGGCGCAATCGTCGTCATCCTGGAACAACTTCATCCTGGGAGCCATAGCGACCAGGAACCAGTCCGTCTGAGAGGTCCGCGGAGCGGACACCCTATGCAGAGCCGGCATAAGCCGGCGGCGGCAGTTCCAGGACCCAGTAGATTTAATTTGCGCCGAAGGCGCGCTTTATTTACTGGATTCCGGCGTTCGCCGGAATGACGACGGTGTGGGGTTGTCCGCCAGGACGAGAAGGTCAGTACTGCGACGCGGGCGTGTGCACCACCAGGCCGTCCAGTTCATCGGTGATCTTGATCTGGCAGCTCAGGCGGCTGGTGTCGGAGGGATCGATAACGAATTCCAGCATTTCCCTTTCCATGTCCTCGGGCTCGGGCAGTTTCGCAAACCATTCCGCATCCACGTGCACATGACAGGTGGCGCAACTGCACGCGCCCCCGCATTCCGCGACTATGCCCTGCACCCCGTTATTCACCGCCGCCTGCATGACGCTCAGTCCATTGGCGGCCTCCACCTCAGTCTCCGTGCCATCAGCGGCAACATATTTAATCCTGGCCATGAATCAGTGATTCCCTCTTGCAGCCGCTTCCGCGGCAAAAGGGCGCATTATAAAGAACTCCGCATCGTGGTTGAACGCCGGTCTGTGCATAAATTAGTGCCAGGAGAGGATGATCTTGCCGGTGTGTTCGCCCGCTTCCATGATCCGGTGGGCTTCCGCCGCCTGTTCCGCTGGCACGACCTTGTATATGAGCGGCCTCACCACGCCTGCCTCCAGCAGCGGCCACACCTTTTCCTTGAGCGCCGCGGCGATGGCGGCTTTGAAATCATCCGAGCGGCCACGCAAACCCGAGCCGGTGATGATCAGGCGTTTCAGCATCACCGGCAGGAAATTCACCTCCGCCTTGTAGCCGTGCATGCCCGCGATAATAACAATGCGTCCTTCCACCGCCGCCACATCGATATTCCTGGTCATGTAATCGCCGGCAATCATGTCCAGGATCACGTTCACGCCGCGATCACCGGTGGCGGTCTTGCAGGCTTTGACGAAATCCTCGTTGCGATAATTGATGGCCAGTTCGGCGCCCAGCGCCCGGCAGGCGGCGCATTTTTCTTCACTGCCTGCGGTGACGAAGACGCGCGCGCCGAAGGCCCTGGCAAGCTGTATGGCCGTGGTGCCGATACCGCTCGCGCCACCATGTACCAGCAGGGTTTCACCCTCACGCAGTCCTGCCCGGTCGAAAACGTTGCTCCACACCGTGAAGTATGTCTCCGGGATGCCGGCGGCCTGTTCCAGGGTGAGGCTGTCCGGCACGGGCAGGCAGGAGCCCGCATGCGCCACGGCAAATTCCCCGTAGCCGCCGCCGGGCACCAGGGCACAGACCCGGTCTCCTGTTTTCGGCCAGGCAACGCCGGCCCCAACGGCGCTGACCTCGCCGGCGATTTCCAGGCCTGGTACCTCCGACGCCCCCGCGGGCGGCGGATATTTTCCTTGGCGCTGCAGCGTATCGGCGCGGTTGACGCCGGCCGCATGCACCTTGATCAACACCTGGTCGTTACCGGCTACCGGTGTTTCGCCTTCGGCGACCCTCAGCACCTCCGGTCCGCCGGGAGCTGCAATGTTGATGTATTTCATATCAATGAATGAGGCGCCGGCGGGTGAGGACGACGGAAACATAGAAACCCGCCGCGGCAAAAATACCCAGAACGATAATGTGCAGCAGCACGTGCTCCGGTGACCGTCCCGAAACCAGCGGGCGTACCAGCGCCACCGCATGGGTCAGGGGCAGGAACTGCACCGTGGTCTGCAGAAACGCGGGCAGCGTGGAAACGGGATAGAACACTCCGCACAACATGAACATGGGCGTGATGAACAGGGTTACATAATAGTTGAAGAAATCATACGACGGCGAAACCGATGTGACCATGATTGCGGGCCCGGCGAAGCAGAAACCCACCAGAAAAAACACCGGCAGGCACAACAGCGCGCTCCAGGCATGGACCGCCCCCAGGATCCAGGCGACCACCAGTATGGCACTGCTGCTGACCACGCCCTTGGTTGCGCACCACAACAACTCCCCGGCAACGATATCGTCCACATCCAGCGGCGTCGCCAGCATACCTTCATAAGTCTGCTGCGGCACCATGCGCGTATATACGGAATACAGTCCTTCGAATGTGGCGGAATTCATGGCCGAGGAGGCGAGCAGACCGGACGCAAGGAACGTCAGGTAGGGGATGCCGGACATCTGGCGCACGAAATGCCCCAGTCCCAGTCCCAGTCCCAGCAGGTAGATGAACGGTTCCCCGAAATTGAACAGCAGGCTGGTACCCATGAGCTTGCGCCACACCAGCAGGTTGCGCCGCCATACCGCGAAGGCGCCGTAGCTGAAACGCGGCAGACGCCGGTCCAGCCCGGCCATGTTGGCCGTCGCGCCGCTCATTCGCGAAGCTCCCGCCCGGTGAGCTTCAGGAACACGTCTTCCAGATTGGCGGGCCGATGCAGATAACTTATATGCGGCTCGGCCTCCAGCCGTTCTACCAGGGCGGCCGATTCGCGCGTATAGCAATAAAGGGTTTCGCCCACGACCTCGGTGCGCACGCCGGCGGGCAGCTCCGGCAGGCGGCTGGTCTCGAAGCCGCGGATCTCCACCACGTCCGGTTCCACCTGGCCGCGGATCAGTTCCCGCGGCGTGCCGCGGGTGACGATTTCGCCGTGATCCATGATGACCAGCTCGTCGCACAGCCGCTCGGCCTCTTCCATGTAGTGCGTGGTGAGAATGAGCGTCTTGCCGGATCGCTTGAGTTCCAGCAGCCGGTTCCAAATGAGGTGGCGGACCTGGGGATCCAGCCCGGTGGTGGGCTCGTCCAGGATCAGCACTTCGGGGTCGTTGACCAGCGACCGGGCTACGCTCAGGCGGCGCTTCATGCCGCCGGATAATTCGTTGATCCGGGTTTTCGTCCGGTCCGTGAGTTCCACCAGTTGTAACAGTTCGGAAATGCGATCATGGACGCTTTGCGGGCGCAAACCGAAGTAGCCGGCATAGACGACAAGATTTTCACGCACCGTGAAATCCGGATCCAGATTGTCCAGTTGCGGCACCACCCCGATCCGGGAGCGCACTTCGCGGGAGGAGGCAGGCATGGGCAGCCCCAGGACCGAGAGCTGGCCGCCGCTCTGGCGGCACTGGCCCAGGATCATGCGCAGGGTGGTGGTCTTGCCGGCGCCGTTGGGTCCCAACAGGCCGAAGCAACCGCCGCGCCGGATCTTCAGATCAATACCGCGCACCGCCGGCTTCCCATTGTAGGATTTAAGCAGGTTCGAGGCTTCGACGATCAGGTCGGGACTGTTCACGGTGGAAACAAACGGAAAGAAACCCAGGCGCGGATTATTTCACAGGCGGCCAGGCGCTGTCCCGGCGGCGATGTTTGTCGGGCTGACGTAGAACTGATTACCATGCCTGTTCCATGAACCGCACAGACAACGACCTGACGGCGCGCGACCGCGCCTGCCTGTGGCATCCGTATTCGTCATTGGCCGGCGCGCCACCGCTTTTCCCGGTACAGTCCGCCGCCGGCGTACGCATCCGCCTGGCGGATGGGCGCGAGCTGATAGACGGTATGGCGTCCTGGTGGTGCGTGATCCACGGCTACAACCATCCGGTTCTGAACGCCGCCGTGGCGCGGCAATTGGAGACCATGGCGCATGTGATGTTCGGCGGCCTCACCCACGAACCGGCGGTAAGCCTGGCGGAGCGGCTGGTGGAAATCACCCCGGAACCGCTGGCCACGGTGTTTTTCGCGGATTCCGGCTCGGTCTCCGTGGAAGTGGCCATCAAGATGGCCATCCAGTACCAGGCGGCGCTGGGTTTGCCGCGGCGCCAGAAGCTGTTGACCCTGCGCGGCGGCTACCACGGGGATACCTTCGGCGCCATGGCGGTGTGTGACCCGGTCACCGGCATGCACGGCCTGTTCCGGGACGTCCTGCCCCGGCACTTCTTCGCACCCAGGCCCGAGGTTCGCTTTGACGGAGAGTGGGACACTCACGATATCGCGGCGCTGGCGGCGCTGCTTTCGGAACACCGGGATGAAATTGCCGCGGTGATCCTGGAACCGGTGGTGCAGGGCGCCGGCGGCATGTGGTTCTACCATCCCCAATATCTGCGCGAACTGCGCAGGCTGTGTGATGAGCACGATACGCTGCTTATCTTTGATGAAATTGCCACGGGTTTCGGGCGCACCGGCAAACTGTTCGCCTGCGAGCATGCGGACGTGAGCCCCGACATCATGTGTATCGGCAAAGCGTTGACCGGCGGTTACATGACAATGGCCGCCGCCCTTTGCACCGGGGAGGTAGCGCGGACCATATCCGGGTCCGGTCCTTTCATGCACGGCCCGACATTCATGGCCAATCCGCTGGCATGCAGCGTTGCGCTGGCCAGCATCGACCTGCTGCTTGATGGTGACTGGGTACGCAGGATCGCGGCGCTGGAACAGCAGCTACGGGAAGAATTGGCGCCGTGCCGCGGGCTTCCTGGCGTGGCGGATGTCCGCGTGCTGGGTGCCATCGGGGTGGTGGAAATGGAGCAGCCGGTGGACATGCAGGTGATGCCGGGCGAGTTCGTGCGCCGCGGTGTATGGGTGCGGCCATTCGGTCGGCTGGTTTACATCATGCCGCCGTACGTGATCGAGCCGGAGGATCTGAGCCGGCTCACCGGGGCGATCAGGGAAGTTTTGAGCGCCGTATAGCTGGTTAAGAATCTACGGAGAGCTGTGGGCGTTGCGGTATCCGGGTGCCGGACACGCTGTGAATACTTGCTGCGCTGCGCCGTCCTGCTCCGCTTGCAAGTCCGAGGTTCGCCATTCCTGGCGAACCCGCTCGGCGGGGCAAACGTTCACAGGACGTTTGCCTGTATCCGCCTCGCCCCTGTACGCTCGATCGCCGCTTTCTTCGCCGCGCTGTCCTGCGCGCTCGAAAGTCCG
>CAZNWR010000113.1:0-9044 GCA_964576645.1 uncultured Enterobacteriaceae bacterium
TCCATGAGGTTCTCGCGAAAGAACGCATCGTCTTTCTGGAGATCGACCTGGCCGCTGATGCTGTTTACCGCCCTGGCCACCTGGCCCAATTCGCCACCGGCTCCCCTGGCAATTGCCGCCCTGGCCTTTGTAGCAGCAGGATTGTTCCTGGTATGGCTGGAAATCGGACGCACCTGGCGCTTTATAAACGTCCTGTTTCATCCACAGCGATCGTGGATGACGCGCGAAGCATCGGTCGCCACGTTGCTGTTTATCCTGGCCGCGACCGGTCTGTTTTGGGGCAATGCGGTGCTTATCGCTTGCGCCGGCGTGGTGGGTTTATTGTTCCTGTATTGCCAGGCACGCATTCTGCGCGCTTCCAAGGGCATTCCCGCTTGGCGCGAACCCGCGCTGCAGCCTCTGGTGATGGGAACGGGATTGAGCGAGGGCTGCGCGGTACTGCTGTTGGCGCTCGGACAGAACAGCCCGGTACGTATAACTGGAGTGTACCTGTTGCTCGCACTACTCGTTCTGCGCAGCGGCGCATGGTTTAACTACCTCGCGGCACTCAGACGCGCCGGCGCGCCGAAGGGCGCCCTGGAACAGTTGCGGAAGATCCAGGGACTGTTCCTGTTCGGAGGCAACCTTGTACCGATAGTGCTCGGTGTGGCATTTCTCTATATGCACCTCAATTGGCAGTTGGCGTCGGCATGCGTACTGGCATTGCTGGCCGGATGGCATATGAAATTCGTACTGGTCGCCAAGGCGTCCTTTGTCCAGGGCTACGGCATTGGAAAGCTGAAAAAGGGCCGGCCCCAGCCACGCAAGCCGGTCCGGCGTGCCGGTGATCCCTGGAAGGCCTGAAACCCGCCCGATACAGGCGAATGAACGCGTAAAGGTGAGCCGCTGGCGATGCGCAAGCCCACTATACGGAACGGATATTCCAATCAGGCCGGCGGCATTTTCCCGAATCGCGGTATATTGTCGGGAATGATCGCCCAGGCGGGAGCGGAATCCACGTAGATGCTTGCGGCCGGTTCCAGCGAACCGGCGTCGTCCAGACTGCCTCCTTTTATGACCACGACGTCCTTCAGAACTTCCGGTTCGCCCCAAAGCGGCGAGCCGCAACTGGAACAGAAAAACCGGTTAACGTTCTGGCCGCTGTCACCTTTTGTCTGGTATTGAGCCGGCGTGCCGCAGGTTACCTTGAATGCACTCTTGGGCAACAGCACGTTTGTGCTCATTTGTGTACCCGTGAGCTTCTGGCAATCGGTGCAGTAGCAGTGCACAACACGCAACGGCTCGGCACTGCATTCAAATCTGATGCCGCCGCAACGGCAGCCTCCAGCGAATGGTACTTTCATCTTGATCGAATCTCCTTTGCGTGCCGGCATACCCGCGAATGGACGACTGCGGGCCGCGGCGTGAATTGATTATACATTGGAACAATTTGCAACATTTTAAGAGGATCGCCGAGTGGGTGTATATTGCCATCTATGAGGTCCGTAATCTGCCAGGAGCGTTGAACAATGAATAATTTCTTGACCTTCGTGAATATCCGGACGTCGCTCGTATTCCTTCTTATCGCATTGCTTCCCGCCGTTGCCTGGCCCCAGAATTCGGACTCCCTGCCCCCAAGGTCGCTGGTCAGCATCCTGAAATGGCGCTCGATCGGCCCCTACATCGGCGGCCGGGTGATCGCGGTGACCGGCGTTCCCGGAAACGACAACCTGTTTTACGCGGGCGCGGTGGGCGGCGGACTCTGGAAGAGTACTGATAACGGCCTCGAATGGGGCAACATTACCGACGGTAAACTGCCCGGGGCCAGCTCCAGCATCGGCGCCGTGGCCGTAGCACCATCCGACCCGAGCACGATCTACATAGGCACCGGCGAGAGCGACATTCGCGGCGACCTGATCGCCGGCGACGGCGTTTATAAATCCACGGATGCCGGCAAAACCTGGCAGTTTGCCGGTCTGCGCGACGCGCGCTTTATCAGCACGGTGGTCGTGGACCCCCACAACCCCAAGGTCGTCTACGTTGCCTCCATGGGTCACGTGTTCGCCCCGGATCCCAACCGCGGCATTTTTAAATCCACGGACGGGGGCAAAACCTGGAAAAAGATCCTGTTCGTTGACAACAAAACCGGAGCCATCGACCTGGTGATGGATCCAAGTCATCCGGACGTGATGTACGCAAGCATGTGGCAGGCACAGCGCACCCCCTGGGGACTGGTCAGCGGCGGCCCGGGCAGCGGCATTTACAAGACCACGGACGGAGGCTCGCACTGGACCAACATCACACGCAATCCCGGTCTGCCGAAGGGCGTTCTGGGCCGCATGGGTTTGTCCATTGCCGACAGCAACCCGAACATTGTGTATGCGATTATCCAGGCAAAGGAAGGCGGCGTGTTCCGCTCGGATGATGCCGGCGCCACCTGGAAGCGGGTCAACCAGGAAATGAAGATACGGCAGCGCGCGTTTTATTACATGACGATCTATGCGGATCCAAAGGATCCCGACACCGTTTATGCGCCCAACGTCGATGCGTTATGGGTTTCCCACGACGGCGGCAAGACATTCAACAAACTGCGTCCGCCCCACGGCGACAACCACTCGCTCTGGATCAATCCCCATGACACCCGCATCCTGCTCGAGGGAAATGACGGCGGCGCCACCGTCTCCACGGACGGCGGCAAAACCTGGAGCACCGTAAATAATCAGCCGACCGGCCAGTTCTACCACGTAAATATTGATAATCGCTTTCCCTACCATATCTTCGGCGCGCAGCAGGACGAAGGATCCTACGAAGGCACCATTGCCTCCAGCGACGGCGTCATACCGCTGAGTGCCTGGCATGCCGTGGCCTTCGGCGAAAGCACCTGGACCGTGCCGCAACCGGAAAGCCCGAGGATTACCTATGGCAGCGGCTACTACAGCATTTTTCTGAAGTACAACCAGGACACCGAAGAATTCCGCAGCGTGAGCCCGTGGCCGCAATATACGGACGGCGCCTCCTCCGGCGCCCTCAAGTACCGGTTCGCATGGACGCATCCGATCCTGTTCTCACCGGTCAATCCCAAGCAACTGTTCACCGCGGCCCAGTATGTATTTGAGAGCAACGACCACGGCGCCACCTGGGATCGAATCTCTCCTGATCTGACCCGCAACCTGCCGGAGACCAAGGTGCCCACCGGCGGTCCCATCGATCTTGACCAGACCGGGGCGGAAATTTATCCGTCAATCTCCGCGCTCGCGGTGTCACCGCTTGACGGCAAAGTCATCTGGGCGGGTTCCCAGGACGGCCTGGTGCACGTGACCACCGACGGCGGCAAGACCTGGAAGAAAGTGACGCCGCCCGCCTTACCCAGGATCACATGGATCAGTTCCATTGAACCTTCCCATAAGGACGGGCAAACCGCCTACCTGACGGCCCAGCGCTACATGCTGGATGACTACCGGCCTTATGTGTTCAAGACGACCGACCTGGGCCGGCATTGGACCGCGATCACGACCGGTTTGCCCAAGGACCAGTTTGTCTACAGCATTAAGCAGGATCCGAATGAGCCGAAGCTGCTGTTCCTCGGTACCCGCAGCACGGTGTATTACAGCCTCGATGACGGCCAACGCTGGCGGCCCCTCACCCTGAATCTGCCGGTGGCGGAAGTACGCGGCATTGCCATCAGTACACGCCAGGGACAGGTGGTGGCGGCGACACACGGCCGCGCCTTCTGGGTCTTGGATAACCTGACTTTCCTGGAGCAACTGGCGGCCCACCCGGCGGTGCAGGCCGATGCCAGCTACCTGTTCGCGCCGGAACAGGCATGGCTGACGCATTCCTATGGCGGGCTCGGCTCCGATGAAAGACGCCCGCCCAGCGCCGGCACCAACCCGCCGTTCGGCGCGACCGTGTTCTTCCATATCCCGCAGAGCTACAGCGGTAAAACCCCGGCGTCACTGCAATTCATCGATGCGCAGGGCAAGGTCGTTCGCGATATCCAACTGCATCTCGCGACGGCGGAACAGAAAAAGCAAAAGGAGGAGGCTTTCCAGGGCGAAGGCGCCGGTTATCTGCCAAGCTCCACTTCCAAACCGGATCACAGCGAGGAAACGTCGGTACAGAAGATTCAGAAATCGGAAGCACAGCTGAGCGCCATAGACCCCGGAATGAATCGACTGCAGTGGAACCTGCGTTATCCCTATGCCACCGAGGTCAACGGGTTTCACACTCCCATCGCAGCCGGCGGAATGGAAGATACGGTAGACGGTCCGGTGGTCGTGCCGGGGACATATTCCGTGGTACTCAACTACGGCGGACACAAATCGACGCAGTCCCTCACAGTCCGCCTCGACCCCAGACTCCATGCCACTCAGCAGGACCTGGAGGCGCGCCTGGCATTGGACCTGCAGATACACGCGGACCTGGACAAGCTCGACAAAACCGTTAACCGGGCACTGGACGCGCGCGACAAACTGGAGAAGATGCTGGTAGCAAAGCAGACAGGCAATACGGAAGTTGCAAATCTCCTGGCGGCGCTCGATCGGGACATTGACAGCGCTGTGCAGATGGCCATTGATTCCAGCGAAGGCGACGTACTTCACGAGACCAAGCTGCGTAGTCAACTGGCGACGCTGGCGAAAAACATTGACCTGTCCTATGGCCGACCTAACGCGGCACACTACGCCGTGTTCAAGGAGCTTCATGAACAGGCTGCGCAGGTCGAACAAAAGCTTGAAGCCGACCTGGTCAAGGCAGATCAATTTCTCTCAGTGGACGGACACAACGACTAAGGGATTGATATGAAAGACTCCATGAAACGTATCTACCTGATCCTTTGTTTCCTTATTGCGGCTCCAGGTCTGCTCTCTTCCGCCGCGGCATCCACCACCGGACTTATTCCCGAGCCCAACGCCAACGCAACCTCGTATGCCACCCGTTCGGATCCGGAAACCCTGGTGCTTGACGCCAGCGAGGTCGGCCGCGGCATTATTACGTCGAACATGAGTATTCCGGTGCGGCCCGGTCCTTTTACGTTCGTGTTTCCGAAATGGCTCCCCGGCTATCACAGCCCCGACAACCCCATCGGCACGGTGTCGCAAGTCGTGGTAAGCGCGAACGGGAAGCAGATCGCCTGGCACCGCGACAGGGTGGACATGTACAACTTTCATGTGGATGTGCCCGAAGGCGTATCCCACATCCACGTTCGGTTCACGGCGCTGATTAATTCACCCAAGGCACTTCCCATGTCGACGCCGAATCTCGCCATCGTGGAATGGAACCGCGAGCTGTTCTACCAGAACAATACCGACTCCCATGACGTGTATTTCAAGGCCAGCATCATCCTGCCCAAGGGCTGGGGCTACGGCACGGCGATGCCGGATCCCCGGCAGCACGGGAACCGCATCGACTTCGCGGTGGTACCGCTTAACGTGCTGGTTGATTCGCCGCTTGACTGCGGACGCTATTACAAACACGTCGAACTCTGGCACAGGGGCGATTCACGGGTCATGCTGGATATGTTCGGCGATAAGCCCCAGGACCTGGACGTTCCGGATTCCCTGATCGCCAACTACAAGCGCGTGGTGCCGGAAGCACTGGCCTTATACGGCGCCCGCCATTGGCACAACTACCACTTCCTGCTGGAGATGTCGGACAAGATCCCTCTCGACGGCCTCGAACATCACCAGTCCAGCGACAACCGCGGGCCGGACGACTTCATGACCAATCCCCAGGAACGGCTGGCGCAAGGGGATCTGCTGACCCACGAATTCTCGCATTCGTGGAACGGCAAATACCGGCGCCCGGCGGACCTGGCCACGCTCAATTTCCAGATCCCGATGAGGACGGATCTGCTATGGGTGTACGAGGGCCTGAACCAGTACCTGGGCGATCTGCTTTCCTTCCGCACGGGGATACGTCCCGGCAAATACGCGCAGTACGTGGCCACGCTCTACAGTGAAGTGGCCAACATACCCGGCCGCAAGACCACACCTTTGATCGATACCACTACTGCGGCCCCGTATCTTTACGACGAAGACGGGGAGTATCCGAACATCCGCCGCTCGGTGGATTTTTACAGCGAGGGCGAACTGGTCTGGCTCGACGTGGATACGATCATCCGCCAAAAATCACACGGCAAAAAATCGCTGGATGACTTTCTGCACCTGTACGCGGGCCAGCACGACACCGGCCCCATAGTCAAGACCTACACCCGCGCGGATATCGAGAAGTTGCTTAACGAGGTCGTTCCTTATGATTGGCATGGGCTCTTTGAAAAATATGTCTACAAGATTGCCGAGCTGCCCGCGTCCGAGGAATTCGAACGCGCCGGCTGGAAGTTCGTCTACAACGCCAAACCGAACAAGTTCACCGAGGCGGACGAGAAGACCGATCACACCGACGATCAATGGCTGACCTACGGTCTGAGTATCGACAAGGACAACAAGATCGATGATGTGCGCGAGGGATCGCCCGCCTGGGAGGCGGGGATGGCGCCCGGTGGCGTCATACACGCGGTGGACGGGCAGAGCTTCACGCCGGAGGTGCTGGATTACGTGCTAAAGCAAGCGCAGCATTCCAAGGCGCCGACGGTCTTCCTGGTCGAACGCGACGGCTGGTACCACAGCTTCGATGTCGACTATCACGGTGGACCGCGTTACCCGCACCTGGTACGCATTCCCGGCAAACCGGACATGTTTGCCAAAATGTTCGCTGCACACGCCCGCTAGAAGACGCGAACGCGCTGAATTGAGTGCGGCAATGACTGCCGAGTTGCCCGCCGTAGCGGCGATATACTTTGCAGCCGCAATTTTTGCCCGAAGCAGCCACGCCGCCGATTACAAATACATCCGGCTCGGATCGGCAAAGGATGCCGAAACCATCCCTCAGCCCGGCACTGCATTGATGGGCGGCGGAGACGATCTGGATCTGGCCTTCCGCTGGCTCTGCCGCAAGGCGAATGGCGGCGACTTTCTCGTTTTGCGCGCCCGCGGCGACGATGACTACAACGCCTGGGTCAACGGGCTTTGCAAGCTCAACTCGGTGGCGACACTCATTATTCCCAGCCGCAAGGCCGCCGAATCACCTGAGGTCGCCCAAATCATCCGCCAGGCGGAAGCGGTTTTCATCGCCGGCGGAGATCAGAGTCTGTACGTCCGATTCTGGAAGGGAACGCCGGTGGAGGCCGCCATAAACGCTGATATTGCCGGTGGGAAACCCATCGGCGGGACCAGTGCCGGATTGGCGATCCTCGGAGACTTTGCCTACGGCGCGATGCGCGACAAGGCAACGGACCAGGACCTCACGTCCGCCGACGTGCTGCCAAATCCATACTTTTACCGGGTGACGGTGCTGCGCAATTTTCTCCACGTTCCTTATATGCAAAACACGCTCACCGACACGCACTTCGCCAAACGCGATCGCATGGGACGGTCCTTGGTGTTTCTTGCCCGCATCGTGCAGTATGGCTGGTCTACCAGCCCGCGCGAGATCGCCGTCGATCAAGGCTCCGCGGTGCTGGTTGAAGGTGACGGAAAGGCCAACATTATCGGAGTGGGCCGCGGCGCCTGGTTCATACGCGCGGCACGCAAGCCGGAAATCTGCAGGCCGGGAAGTCCTCTGACCTTTACCCACATCTCGGTTTTTCACGCACCCACCGGATCGAAGTTCGACCTGACCACGTGGGTCGGCAATGGGGGTAATCAATATCAGCTCTCGGTGAAAAGCGGCCGCGTGCATTCCACCCAACCCCAAGGATCGATCTATTAGACTTGAACCGCCGCCGGCTTGCAGAAACGCCGCAACACAGCCAATCTTTCGTACCTGCACCGAGTGAATTTTCTATCTATGGTTCGACAGAATGAACGCGACCTATCTGCGGCGCATCGAGGAAGCCTACCAGGGTGAAGTCTATGGCGAGGCCATGTATCTGGCGATCGCGGCAGCCATGAAGGACCCAGCTTGTGCGTACAAGTGGCGCGTCCTCGCTCAGATAGAAACAGAGACGAAGTCGCAATTGCGCTCACTGGTTGCACGCTACGGTGGCGATACCACGGAGCACTCGCGGTCACGCGAGAAGGGTATTGCCGACGCCCATGAATACGTGGCCATGCCCTGGAACCAATTGATGCGCCGGTTTTCCCAGGAACTCGATGCCGACATAGCGGCCTACGCAAAACTCAAGGCTGAGTGTCCTTCCAATGATGCGGGAGTACTCCATCGCCTGGTTGAACACGAGATACTGACAAAACGATTCTGTGATCTCGAGCTCGCAGGAGATGACCGGAATTCCATTCAGTGTATCCTGGATTTCTGCGCAGCACCCCCCGCGCCGTGAAGGGACGCGTTAACATGCGCTGAGGCCTTCAAGCCCGAGGACAGGATTAATCAGTCTGTGTCCCGTAGATGTTCCAGCGCGTAGCCGCCTGACACGGCCAGCCCCAAGACATATGCACCGGTGATGGCGAGGATGGCCGCGCTGTTCCACGCTATTACGATTCCAGGTCAGTGTGCGAAATGCGCGGCGGTGCCGGCCATCGTCGCCATCAGCTCAACGACAGCCCGGTGACCCTGGTCTATGGCAATATTCGTGAGCGCTACACCTCCTGAATCCGAATTGGCGATGGTAATGCGACCGAAAGGCTGGCGCCCAATGACGCACGGCCGTTGGGAGTCCGGCCGGCCAAGCGGCTCGAAGAGCTCGTTGTATTCATAGGCATAACCGTGTGGCCAGCGATTGACGGTGATCGCCTCGACGTCGCGCGATGCATCAAAACCGGCATTGGAAAGTACGCGGTCAAACAGGTCGAGAATATGCTTCTCGAAGACCTCGAACGGCGTGGAGTAGAGTTCCCACCGACCGGCGCGATACTGATCCTTGTTCGACAATCCGGGCGCGCAGGGCGTACGCTGAAGGTGAACCACGCAAGGCTGATCAGGTGATGTCGGAAATTCGTAGTTACCCATTGAGACCGGAAAATCCAGCGAAAATGAAGACCAATAGCCGCCGGGCAGATAGATATCGTGTACGCCAAGCTTATGGAACGCGTTCCAGTTGCGCAGCACCA
>CAZNWR010000114.1:0-9028 GCA_964576645.1 uncultured Enterobacteriaceae bacterium
TATTAAAGATGCGCAGCAGGAGGCGACGGTCCGGGCGGGACTCGATGCCGCCCTGCGGCACCTGGGCGAACCGTACGTGTCCCTGCGCACCTTGATCTCTTTTGCCGAAAACGCCGGTTGTCCCGTATTGCTGGAAGCTTTGCGGGCATTCCGGCAACGGCTCGATGCCTTGCCCCGCACACAGCGGCCGCAACCATGGGCCCGGGAATTCTCCACCGTGCTTTCCCTGTTCGGCTGGCCCGGCGAGCGCACGCTGGACAGCGCCGAGTACCAGTGCCTGCGCGCGTGGCGGGAAAAAGTCCTGGGCGGGCTGGTTTCTCTGGACCTGGTGAGCGCGGGCATGGATCTGCCTACGGCTGCGGGTGAAATGCGGCGTCTGGCCGATGAAACCACGTTCCAACCGGAAACGCGGGAAGCGCCGGTGCAGGTGCTGGGCGTGACCGGTGCGGCGGCCATGGAGTTCGATGGTCTGTGGGTCATGGGCCTGCACGAGGAGGTGTGGCCGCGGCCCGCGCGTCCCAATCCTTTTATACCAATCAAGTTGCAAAGGCAGCACCGCGTGCCCGGCTGCAGTCCCGAACTGGCGTTGGAACAGGCGCGGCGGCTGACCGCGGACCTGTCGACATCGGCGCCGAAAGTCATTTTTTCCTGGCCCGCCAATGAGGGCGACCGGCAATTGCGGCCAAGCCCGCTACTGCAGTCATTTCCCCGTGACAGCGGGCTCGAGTCGATGCCGCGTTTCCGTTTCTGGGCCGAACGGATGCAGGGCGGTGCAGCCATGGAACAATTCCGGGACGATATGGGGCCGGCCATCGGCGCCGGCAGCCGCGTGGGTGGCGGCGCCGCCTTGTTTGCCGACCAGGCGGCATGCCCGTTTCGCGCCTTTGCCCATTACCGTCTGCACGCGCGTGGTCTCGATGAAATCGACATCGGCCTGGATGCGAGTGAGCGCGGCAAGCTGGTGCACAGGGCCTTGCAGGGATTTTGGCAGTCGATGGAAAGTCACGCACGCCTGTCGGAGATCGGACCGGCTGAGTTGGAAAAGGCCATCGCCGTCGCGGTGGACGCGGTATTGGCGGCTGCGGCGCGTCACCGGCCGGCCACCTGGACAGCCCGCTTCACGGACCTGGAGCGGTCGCGCCTTTGCAGCCTGGTGCGGGAATGGCTGGAACTGGAGCGCTTGCGCGAGCCGTTCCAGGTGATCGCATGTGAGCGGAAACAGGCGGCGCGGTTCGCCGGACTCGACATGCAGACCCGGATAGACCGCATCGATCAGTTGGAGGATGGCCGCCAGGTGATCTTGGATTACAAGACCGGTAACCAGTTGCACACCCGCGCCTGGGATGGCGATCGTCCCGATGAGCCGCAATTGCCTCTGTACGCGGTCATCGCGGACACGGCGCCGGCGGCGCTGGCCTTTGCCGGGGTACGACGCGGCCAGTGCCAGTTCATTGGAGCGGCCGAGGAGCAGGACCTGATCCCCGGAGTCGCGCAAGATCCGGACTGGCAGGGCCGCATTGATCAATGGCGGCAGGTATTGGGCAACCTGGCGGCGGAATTCCGAAGCGGGCGCGCCGACGTATCGCCAAAGAAGGCGGACACCTGCCGTCTCTGTGATCTACATCCATTTTGCCGCGTGCATGAAGTTCTGAATGCGGCGGGAGATGAAGATGAAGCCTAAGGCCGCGGCCGACCAGGCGGCGCGGACCGAGGCGTTGACGCCTGGTAAGTCATTTATCGTTCAGGCGCCGGCGGGATCGGGCAAGACCGAGTTGCTTATCCAGCGTTTCCTGGTGCTGCTGGCGCTGGTGGAGCACCCGGAGGAAATTATCGCCATCACCTTCACGCGCAAGGCAGCGGCGGAGATGCAGGGGCGCATCGTCGGCGCGCTTCGGCGCGCGGCGACGGATCCGGAACCGGCGGCGGAACATGAACGCGTAACCTGGCGGCTGGCGCGGTCAGCCCTGGAGCGGGACAAGGCGTGCGACTGGCAGTTGCTGGATAACCCGGGCCGCCTGCGGGTGCAGACGGTGGACTCCCTTTGCAACTATCTCACCCGGCAAATGCCCTTACTGTCACGGCTTGGCGGGGAGCCGGAGATCCTGGATGACGCGTCCCAATTGCAGGGCGAGGCGGCGACGGCCACGCTGGATATGCTGGAACAGGACGGCGATTGGTCCGATCCAATCGCGGCCCTGCTGACGCACCTGGACAACGACTTGCCGCGCGCCCGGGATCTGCTGGCGCGCATGCTGGTCAGGCGCGACCAGTGGTTGCGGCACGTGGCGGGCGGCGTGAACCGGTCGGACCTGGAGGCCGGGTTTCGCCGGTTGATCGGATCCACGCTTACCATCCTGCGCGCGGCGATAGCCGATGACGTCCACGCCGAACTCATCGCACTGCTGGACTACGCGGCGGAAAACCTTGAACGCGAGAACCGTGAATCGCCGATCCGGTTGTGCGCGGGACTGGAGCAGTTGCCGGGCGTGCACGCAGACGATCTTCCGCTTTGGCAGGGGATCGCGGAGTTTCTCCTGACCGGTCAGGGGACCTGGCGCAAGCAGGCCGACGCAAGGCAGGGTTTCCCGGCCGCGGGCACGGGCGCGGGCCGCGAGCAGCGCGCGGCCATGAAGGATCGCTTCAAGGCCTTGTTGTCCATGCTCAATGAAAACGATGGCCTGCAAAAGTATCTGTTGGAAGTGCAGTACCTCCCGGCCGATGGATTCAGCGACGCCGAATGGCAGATAGCTGAAGCCTTGTCGAAACTTCTCACGCTGGCGGACGCCCAGTTGCGGGTGTTGTTCGGACAGGAACATTGCACCGACTACATCGGCGTGGCACTGGCCGCCATCGACGCGCTGCAGACCGATGATGCACCCACTGATCTGACCCTGCACCTGGACTACCGCATTCGCCACCTGCTTATCGATGAGTTCCAGGACATCTCCATCAACCAGTACGAACTGCTGCATCGCCTGACCGACGGCTGGTCCGGCGATGACGGCCACAGCCTGTTCCTGGTGGGAGATCCCATGCAGTCCATTTACCGCTTCCGCGAGGCGGAGGTGGGCAAGTTTCTGGATACCTGGGAGCAGCGCCGCCTGGGCCAGGTGCCGTTGGAGCAGCTTAAAATTGAAGTTAACTTCCGCTCCGGGGCCGGCATCGTGGAATGGGTGAACGAGAGCTTTTCGCTCGTGCTGCCGGCCACCGCGGACGTGGGCCGCGGCGCGGTGCCTTACGCGCCGGCCCGGGCCCATCACCCGGCGGGCCCGGCGCCGGCGGTATGCATTCACCCGTTTTTCGACGGGGACCATGGCCGTGAAGCGGACACCGTGCTGCGATTGATCGAGGAAGCGCAGCAGCAACGGCCGCAAGGCACCATTGCCGTGCTGGTGCGCACCCGCACCCACCTGACCGGGATCGTACCGCGCCTGCGCGCCCGCGGGCTGCGCTTCCGCGCAGTGGAGATCGATGCCCTGGGGGGGCGCCCCGTAATACAGGATCTGCTGGCACTGGTGCGCGCCCTGCATCACCGCGCCGATCGCATCGCCTGGCTGGCCGTGCTGCGTGGACCCTGCTGCGGCCTGAGCCTGGCGGCGCTTCACCAACTGGCGGGCGGCAATGGCGATGTCAGTGTCTGGGATTGCATGAACGACCCGGAGCGCATCGGGAAGCTGGATAAAGCATCGCAGCGGTGTCTGATCCGGGTTCGCGATGTGTTCAGCGCGGCCATCGCGAACCAGGGCCGCCTCACCCTGCGGCGCTGGGTGGAAGGCGTGTGGCTGGCGCTGGGCGGGGCGGCGGTGCTGGCCGACGCCACCGACCTGGACAACGCCCGCACCTTTCTCCGATTGCTGGACAAGCATGACGCCGGCGGCGTTGTGGAGGATATCGGGCGCCTTACGCGCGAAGTGGGGAAACTGTTTGCGGCACCGGATGTACGCGCGGAGCCGGGACTTCAGATCATGACCATGCACAAGGCCAAGGGTCTGGAGTTCGACACGGTCATACTGCCGGGGCTCGGAAGGCGGCCGCGCGGTGACGATAAGGAGTTGTTGCTGTGGGACGAGCGCGCCAGCGAACACGGCGGCCAGGATCTGCTGCTGGCACCGATCCAGGAAACCGGCGGCGACGAATCACAACTCTATAAATGTCTGCGTTACTTCGAGAAGGAGCGGCGGCGCTACGAAGAAGGCCGGTTGCTGTACGTGGCCGCCACCCGCGCACGGGAGCAACTGCACCTGCTGGGAAGTGTGAACCTCAAGGATGGCGAGGACCTGAGAGCTCCCTGGTCCGGTAGCCTGTTGTCGCACCTTTGGCCGGTAGTGGAACCGGAATTCCAGCGTGCGCTGGAAAATGCCGGTGCAAGAGCGCAGTCCTCTACCGATGCACCGGTCGCCGCCGCCGCGCTCCAGCGCCTGCCGGCGGATTGGGCGCCGCCGCCGGCGCCCGGGGACGCGGCCTGGACCATGCGCGTGCCCGATGGGCCGGGGCGTGACGAGGCACCGGAATTCGAGTGGGCCAGCGAGACCATTCGTCACGTGGGTACCGTGGTGCACCGGCGTCTGCAGCAGATGGCGCAGGAGGGTGCGGCCGGGTGGAGCGCGGAAAAGTTGCGATCGATGCGTGGCGCACATGAATCGGCGCTCAGGCAACTGGGCGTGGTGCAGGAAGAACTGGGCTGGGCGGTGGAGCAGGTGGAACTGGCGCTGGGCAATGTTCTTGATGACGAAAAGGCCCGGTGGATCCTGTCAGCGGAACATCGCGACGCCCAGAGCGAATACCGGCTGACCGGCATGCACGACGGTCGCCTGGTGAACGTGGTGCTGGATCGCACCTTCATCGACAAAGACGGCACGCGCTGGATCATCGACTACAAGACCAGCCGCCACGAGGGCCCGGACGTGGACGCCTTCCTGGCGCAGCAGGTGGAGCGCTACCGCGGGCAACTGGATAGCTACGCGTCACTCATGTCTGAGCTGGGTGATGAAAATATCCGCTGCGGACTGTATTTCCCGATCCTGAAGCGCTGGATCGATTGGCGATATTTGCGTTAATTTGCGCCCGCCGCTGGTTTTGATCCGGCCTGGCTGTCGGTGTACGGGTCGTTCTGAGCCGCACTTGCCGGAGCACCTGGGTCCGGCCAGGTATTCAACCGGGTTTGCGAAACAGATCCCGCGTTTATAAGTTCGCGCTTTCCAAAATAGATGCGGGGACCTTCTCCTGATGGAGGAGGTCCGACGTCACCTTGTTGGAGTATTTCCAATCAAGGACTCTCACGCACACGGTGTACCGGCATCAAATCGTGCTGGCATCTTCGAAATCCTGATCTATGCTTTCTGATACGGCGTTGTTGTGCTTGGATTGGTAATACAAGGAAGAAAATTGGCAATTGCAATGTGCCAGAGATCGGTCTCACGGAAGGTTAATACCTGGCCCCAATCGTGACTTCCTTCTTGCCATCTATAAGTCTTTTCCGGCGAAATTGACCTTATTTTGCAGCGCGACAGCAAAACCCGTGTTGGATAGGAAAACTCATTCATGGAGGAACCAAAAATGCGCGAATTATCGGTGCACGAAATAAACACAGTTTCTGGAGCTGGAGCACTGGCCGAATCGATAGGACTGGGCGGCGGAGCAGGCGCTGCAATAGGGATACTGCTCACAGATACCGCCGAAGGAGCGGCAAGGGGTGGCGCTGTAGGTGCAGGGATAGGCTTTGCGTGGGGTTTGGGTTATGTGGGCGGTACCTACGTATACAAACATTTCTTGTCTTACTAGTGAGTGCAGTGAAATAGCTGACCTTGCACATGGCAATAGGCAATAGACCGCTGGCCGGTTCAAAGCTTTCAACCAGGAACCGCTGGGTTGCTCTTGGCGCTATGGTATTCGGTTTTGGTTGGCTGGCGGCTACCGAGGTGGCGCATTATTTGGGCTGGTCAATAAGCTACGATCCTTACACCGTCACGCAGTATACGGCCATATTCATGCCTGTATGCGGAGCCATTACAGGGGTAGTCGGGAGGAAGTCATCCGTCTATTTCCGTAGTGATTCCACCACGACCGGGGAACATGCAATGCTCGCATTCATGGCCTTGCTGATTGTATTGGGTGTGGTACGGGTTGTTAGCTTATTCTCAGATCCTATGGTCAACGGCGCGCATCTCATTTTTGCACTGGCGATGTCAGGGGTAGGCGCTGTATGCGGCCTGATGTTGTGGATGCTCTTTGAGAACGCGACTGGAAGGATCTAGCTAATTTGAGCGTCGGTAACAGGGAGGGTTGAGCGGACTTAGAACGTTTGGTAGTCCGCTAAACGCTTGGGAAGATTTGGATTCAATGCCAAACCTCTTCAGGGAAGAAGCGGTTGCGAACAGGGCTGCCTCGGTCTTTGGGAATATCGCTGTTGGGTCCGGACCGGCCGCCACGATTTTTTCGCTCACCTCCATTGGCCTGGCTGCATGTCTTGCCGCCTTGCTGGCACTCGGCAGCTATGCGCGCAAGGAGCATGCCGTGGGGTATCTGGTTCCGAGTGCCGGCTTGATAGAAGTTGAATCCCCACGCGTCGGCCTGATCACCCATGTCAGCGTAAGGGAAGGCGAGTCGGTGAGGGCCGGCGCACCGCTGTTTACGGTAGCGTTGCCGAAGCACGCTTTAAGCGGCCTGGAACTCGACAACTCGCGGATCGCGCACCTGGTGCAAGAGCGGGATATTATCGCGGCACAGATCGCAAGGCGGGAACGTCTTTCCAGGATCCAGGCGCGGGATGACCAGGTCCGCATAAGAGCATTGCGGCACGAGTTGGCAAGCAGCGAAGCGCAGCGCAGGGATGCACTGGAACGACTGAATATACTGAGTCACAACGTTGATCGGCTGAAGAGTCTGCAAAAGCAGGGCAATGTCGCTCCAAGCCTGCTGGATAAACGAACGGCGGCGTTACTGCAGGTTCGGCGCGACGTACATGGACTGGACGGCAATATAGACCAGCTCACGAGTCAGATTTCCAGCCTCGAAGCCGAGACACAACAGATCCCTTTACGACTTGACATCCGGCGCGGCGATCTCCATTCGCGCGAGCTTGAGGTAGAGCGCAGCCTGGATGAAGCGAAAGTTGACCGGTCTACCGTTGTCCATGCACCCGTTGCCGGTAGGGTAACGACGATCATTGCCCGTCCCGGAATGAACGTTAACCGACAGCATCGGTTGATGGCGATCATTCCGAAGGACAGCTCGCTTCAGGCTGAGCTGCTTGTTCCGACGCGCGCCATCGGCTTTATCCGTAAAGGGCAGATGGTGGAATTGCGATATGACGCATTTCCGTACCAGAAATTCGGCCTCTACCGGGGCAGGGTCACGTCCATCAGTAGCACGGTGCTGAGTCCTCAGGACCAGATGGGGCCGGTTCGCTTGTCGGCGCCGGCCTATCGGGTTATTGCAGTTCTCGAGTCTCAAAAGATCAACGCCTATGGTCGGCGGATCGCGCTGCAACCCGGGCTGACTTTGAAGGCGGATATCGTGCGCGACCGGCGCAGGATCATCGAATGGGTCTTCGATCCGCTGCTTGCCGCCGTTCGGGGGATTTGAATTCATAGTCGGTCGCGGTTTTTCAATAGCTTACCAAGGTAAACGCCAGCACGGGCACAGGGAGGTGCTGTTATGAGTCTGACGCAACCTGGGTTTTCCTTTTTCGGCGGTTCACGTCTGCCGATGGTATTGCAGTCGGAAGCTGCCGAGTGCGGCTTGGCCTGCCTGGCAATGATCTGCGGCTACCATGGCTTCCGCATCGATTTGCCCGGCCTGCGCCGGCGTTACTCCATTTCCCTTAAGGGGCTGACTCTTTCCGACCTGATGGCAATGGCAAGGGACCTGCGGCTGGCGCCGCGCGCTCTGCGACTGGACATGGCGCAACTGCGACAACTTAAATGTCCGGCGATCCTGCACTGGGACATGGATCACTTCGTGGTGCTGGATCGGGTGGGCGCGCACGGTATTCGCATCATCGACCCCGCTGCCGGCAGGAGGATGGTGAGGCTGGATGAGGTTTCCCGGCGATTTACGGGCATCGCCCTGGAGCTTACGCCCGCGGAAGGCTTTCAGCGGCGCAGGGAAGCGACCCCCCTGCGGTTATCCACTATGTTCCGGGGTGTACGGGGTCTGCCCGGCGCCCTGGCAAGGATCCTGGGCCTGTCCCTGGCCTTGCAGATCTTTGTTATGGTCGGCCCGCTGTTCAGCCAGGTCGTGATAGACGATATTGTTGTTTCCAACGACCGCGATCTCCTGACCGTGCTGGGCGCAGCCTTTCTGCTGATTGCGGCTATCCGTGTCTGCATAGCGGGAATGCGTGGATGGCTGATCATTGCGCTCGGCGCCAATTTGCAGTTCGGCTGGGTCACCCGCCTGTTCCATCACCTGGTGCGGTTGCCGCTGGATTTCTTCGAACGGCGGCACATGGGGGATATCGTGTCGCGCTTCGATTCAATCCATTCCGTGGAGGCGCTGGTGGCCAACACCGTGGTGGAGGCCATTGTCGATGGCGTCATGGCGATCACCACGGTGAGTGTCATGTTCTTCTACAGCACGCTGCTCGCATCGGCGGTCATTGTCGCGGTGCTCATTTATTCACTACTGCGCCTGGCCATGTTCAACGCCTTGTGGACGGCAACGCACGAGTCGCTGGTACTCGGGGCGCGGGTCAATTCCCTGCTCATGGAGACCGTCCGGGCGATCATGCCGCTTAAAAATTTCGGGCGGGAAGCCATGCGCGAGGCAACGTGGCAGAATCACAAGGTGGAAGCGCTCAACGCGGATGTGCGCGTTCGCCGCCTGCACCTCATTCGGCAGCTGACCAATACCGGTATTTTTGCGGTCGAAAACGTCGCCGTGTTGTGGCTTGGCGCCATCGCAATCCTGGACGGGCGCTTATCCATAGGCATGCTGGTGGCGTTTATCTCTTACAAGAACCACTTTGCCGGTCGCGCAACGGCGCTCGTTGACAAGGTAATGGATTTTCGATTGATCCATCTGCACC
>CAZNWR010000115.1:0-7049 GCA_964576645.1 uncultured Enterobacteriaceae bacterium
AGGGCCGCTATTTCTGGCACAAGCTGAAGACGCGGCTGCCGCTGGTGGGAGACATCATCGTACGCGCCACCCTGGGCCGGTTCGGCCGCGCGTTCGCCATGTCGCTCAGCGCCGGCGTGCCCCTGGTGCAGGCCCTGACCGTGGTGGCGCGGGCGGTGGATAACGACTATATCGGTGAGCATATTCTCGGCATGCGCAACGGCATCGAGCGCGGTGAAAGCCTGTCGCGCACGGCGGCGGCCACCGGCATGTTCACGCCGCTGGTGCTGCAGATGCTGGCAGTGGGCGAGGAAACCGGGCAGGTGGACGAGATGATGGCCGAAGTGGCGGGATTCTACGAGCGCGAAGTGGACTATGACGTCAAGAATCTCGCCTCCACCATCGAGCCCGTCATGATCATTCTGCTGGGCGTGCTGGTGCTGATCCTCGCGCTCGGCGTATTTCTGCCCATGTGGGACCTGGCGCAGGTCAGCATGCACCACGGTTGACGGCGGGCCATGGCTTTCCGGCAGACACGGCTGAACCGGCCCCTTTCGCGGCTTGAAATCATTGTTTCGATCTCCCTGATTTCCATATTGTTTGCCCTGGCCATGAAACGACTGGCTACCCTGGATGCCGTCGTGGAATCCAGGATGCTCGACATCACCATCAGGAATCTGCGTACCGGCACCATGCTGTATGTCTCAACTCAATTGCTGACCGGCAGGCAGGACAAGATTATGGCGCTCACCCGGGAGAGTCCGGTGGGCACGGTTATCGATGCACCCAGTGGATACATAGGAGCGCTGCACGATGCCGACGCCGCCGACTTAAAGCCTGGACAGTGGTATTACGATATGGATGACCATACCCTGGTTTACTACATCATCCATGGCGAGTATTTCCATTCTCAGATTCCGGGGCCCAAGCGCGTGCGGATAAAGATGGAGCTTCAGTACCGTGACGCCAATCACAACGGTGTTTACGATGCGGGAATCGACCGGCTGGAAGGAATAAAGGTGGACGTGCTGGACAAATTCACATGGGAGTTCCAGGGGGCGCCATGAATCCAGGATTGGGAGTCATTGCATTCGCGGGGAAAGCTTTTTTTTGGGCCAGTGTCATAACACTGTGCATCGGTACCTGTATACTGGTTTCTCCGGGACTGGTGGCGCGCGCCGGCAAGGCCCTGAACCGCTGGATCCCGACCGATGCCCTGTTCAGACGGCTGGATTCGTCCACCCTGACCGAGCGGGCGTTTTACCGGCACCACCGGCTGTCCGGCATCCTGCTCGTCCTGGGCGCGGGCTTTGTCATGTACCAGTTCGCGCTGGGTATCAACTATTCGGCGCTGTTCGGCAGCGCGCTGGGTTTCATTGCCGTCGTCTTCAGCGCTGTGGCGTTCTGCATCGGCGTCGTAGTGTTCTTCCGGCCCAGCCTGTTGAAGCGGCTGGAGCAGCGCGCCAACACCTGGTTTGCCGCGGATGATTCCCTGAAGCGGCTGGATGAGCAGGTCGCCGCCCCGGACCGGCTGTTCGTGCGTAATCCCCGCCTGGTGGGGCTGCTGGTGGTGCTGGGCAGCCTGTATGTGATGTTCAGCCTGCGACTGTTCCTCTGATCCGGAGGCATGGCCTCTAATATTGCGGAAACTTAGAAATGTGCTACAATTCATTGAATTATATAATAAATTATGTGATGGGGTTAACAAATTCTGGTGGTCGGCGCGGTGCCGGCACACCAGTTCATGGGGTTTCAGGGAGAATGACCGAATTTACAGCAGGCCTGGCGCCTGCGGTGGATGCCCTGCACACGGAGGCGGGGGTCGAACGGATGTCGCGGCCGTAACGGACACGGCCTGTTCCCGGGGCTGCGGTCCCGGCGGGAACAGCGGCATTCATATGAATCGGGACTGCGGTCCCGTGTACTTGATATTGGAGACAGATACATGAAAAAGCAGCAGAGCGGTTTCACACTCATTGAACTGGTGGTGGTCATCACCATCCTCGGCATTCTGGCGGCCTTCGCGCTGCCACGCTTCGCCAACCTGGAATCCAGCGCCCGTAAAGCTGCGATTAACGGCCTGACAGGAAGCATCCGCGCGGCCGCGGCGCTGGCCCATTCCGTGCAACTGGTGAACGGCTATTCGGACAGCACGACCGTGACCCTGGAGGGCGTAGGTATCAGCATGATCAATGGCTATCCGACCACGGCCGCCATTGCGAATGCCATTCAGGATACCCAGGGGTTTGATACTTCCACTCCGGGCACGTTCCTTCGCGCGGATGCCCCAAGCAGCGGCTCGCAGTGCAAGGTGACATACGTCCAGTCGGCCGCGACGGGTCAGGCTCCAACCATAACGCCCGACACGAGCAACTGCTGATATCGGGCCGTGACCGACAGGGTCCGGAGCGCCTGCTCCGGACCCTTATCACCTTTTGGATTTACGCTGATCGTTTCGGGCGGGCCCATGGTGACATGGGCCCGTTTTTTTTGGAACGTGAAAAGAGGCCGGCGCATGCGCCTCGGCCCCCGGCTTTTCTCCCGGTTATAATGCAGGATGCGCTGACCCCGCCCGGAGGGGAACTTTGACACGAATTCCACAGTGCAGGGGTATGACACTGGTCGAGCTGGTCATGGTGATCCTGCTAATCGGCATTATTGCGGTCCTCGCCGGGCCGCGCTTTTTTAAACGTAGTGACTTCGACGCCCGCGGCTTCTTCGAACTGTCCATCCAGGCGGTGCGCTATGCGCAAAAATATGCCATCGCCTCCGGCTGTGACGTGCGGGTGCAATTCACATCCACCGGCTATACGCTGTCCCAGTGGATTAACGGCGGCTCCTGCGCCGCCAATTCCGGCGGCGCGGGCCTGGTGGCGCTGCCGCGTCCGGGCGGTGGAAATTTCAATGACACGGCGCCCAGCGGCGTGAACGTAGGAACGGCGCTGCTGTACTTCGACGATATCGGCCGGCCCCGGAGTGCCTCCGGGGCGGGCTTCGGCACGCTCCTCAGCGCCGCGACCAGCGTGGTAGTGGGGGGGCGCACCATCACCATCACCCCCGAAACGGGATTCGTGCGATGCAGCGCCGGCTGCTGAAGCGCCTTTCCGGCGCCACCCTCATCGAACTGGTGGTCACCATCGCCGTGGTGTCCATCGCCGTGGTGGTGCTAATGGAGTTGACCAGCCGCAGCATCGAGCACAGCGTCGACCCGATGATTCAGGAGCAGGCGGTCGCCATCGCGCACGCCTACCTGGCCGAGGTCATGAACAAGGGGTTCTGCGACCCCGACGCGCTTGCCTCCGCCGGTGAGAGTTGTCCGGTTTACTGCACGGGTCCGGTCTGTGGCACCTGCTCCCCCGGCTCTCCCAATGAACCGTCGCGTCCGCTCTACGACGACATCTGCGACTACAAGGGCTTAAGCAATGTCGGCGCCGTGGATCAGAACGGCAATGCCATAGCGGGGCTCGGGCGCTATGACGTGAGCGTCCAGGTGAGTGACGACAGCTCGGTTAACCTGAACGGCCTTTCCGGCAGCGCGGGACAGGTGGCCCGCATCACGGTCACCGTGACCCACCCGGATATGCAGAGTCCCGTGAAAGTGACCGGTTTCCGGACCAATTACTGAAGGCCGTTGATGAGCGCTGCGAGAGGGTTCACGCTCATCGAACTGGTGATCGTAATCGCCCTCACCGGCATCGTCGCGGTACTGGTGGCGCACAACATCACCCGCCCCGTGGCGGGATTCCTGGATCTCAGCAAACGCGCGCAACTGGTGGACACTACCGAACTGGCCCTGCGCCGGATGTCCCGGGAAATACGCCTGGCACTGCCCAACAGCGTGCGCCTGACCGACGGTGCCGCCCAGAACCTGCAATCGTGTTCCGCTTCCGGCGGCAGCTCGTGCTCGGTGGAAATACTGCGCACGCTGGACGGCGGGCGCTACCGCTTGGAGAGCGACGGCAGCAACAACGACTACTGCGCCGCGCCCGACGACGATCAACTGGATTTCACGGCCAGCATCGATTGCTTTGAAGTGGTGGGCGGGCTTACCGATCTGCCGGCCACGCTGGCCACCGCGACCCAGTCCGACTGTCTCAATGGCAACACCGACTGCCTGGTCATATTCAACACCGGCCAGACCGGCGCCAACGCCTACGACGGCGACAATATCGCCGCCATCCGGGCCGCCACCGCCAATTCCATCACCTTCGATATCGGCGGCGGCGCCGTGACCCATTTCCCCTACCAGTCACCCCGGCAGCGATTCCAGATCGTGGACATGCCGGTCAGCTTTGTCTGCAATACCGGCACGGGCACCGTTAACCGGGACGCCAATTACACCATTTCGCCGACCCAGTCCCTCAATCCCGGCGGCATCTCCGACATGCTGGCGGATAATGTTTCCTCCTGTTCCTTCACCTACGTGCAGGGGACTGGTTCGCGCAACGCACTGCTGACCATCGCCCTGGTCCTCAGCGCCAAGGATACCGAGGGCAACAGCAACAAGGTGCGGCTGGTGCAGCAGATCCAGGTACCGAACATCCCATGAAGCGGAATTGCAGAGGTTTTTCACTGATCGCCGCCGTGTTCCTGCTGGTGGTGGTGGCCCTGCTTGGGACCTACATGGTGACCATCGGCACCACCCAGCAGATGACCGCCACGCTGTCGCTTCTCAGTTCACGCGCGGTGTTTGCGGCGGAAAGCGGCATGCAATGGAGTGAAGCATACGTGTTGAAGAACAATAGCTGTTTCGGCACCCCGGACAACTTCTCTCTGAGCGGCGGCGCCGCCGGCGGCTACACCGTGACCGCCACCTGCTCGTCGGTCAGTGCAACGGAAGGTACGGACACGTACAATGTCTTCAAGCTTACCGCCACCGCCATGCATGGCACCCTGGGATCACCCGACTACGTGCAGCGCAAACTCCGCGCCACCGTTACCACCGCGCCCTGAACGGGGCCGCGGCGGGAATTGAAATAATGCCGCTGTCCGAGCAACAACAAGGCCTGTTATCCACGCAGTTCTGCGGCATGAGTTTCGTGTCGCCCATCGTGCTGCTGTCGGGCTGCGTGGGTTTCGGCGAGGAATACACGCGCATCAAGGGCTTTTCCAATGGCGATGTCGGCGCCGTCTGCCTCAAGGGTACGACGCTGGAGGCGCGTCTCGGCAATGAGCCGCACCGCATGGCGGAAACCCCCGCGGGGATGTTGAATTCCATCGGCCTTCAGAATCCGGGCGCGCGCACGGTGGTGGACGAGTACCTGCCGGCGCTGGATTTCTCCGAGACCCGGTTTATCGCCAACGTGTCCGGCTCCACCATCGAGGAATACGCGCAAGTGACGCGTATATTCGACGATTCCCCCATCGACGCCATCGAGATCAACATCTCCTGTCCCAACGTGAAGGAGGGTGGCGTGGCGTTCGGCAACTACCCCGAAATGTCGGCGCGGGTGGTGGCGGCGTGCCGCAAGGCCACATCCAAGCCCTTGATCACCAAGCTGTCCCCGAACCAGACGGACATCGCGGAGAACGCCCGCTGCTGCATCGAGGCCGGTACCGACGCCTTTGCCGTGATCAATACGATCATGGGTATGGCGGTGGATATTGAAACGCGCAAGCCGGTGATCGGGCGCAACCAGGGCGGCCTGTCGGGTCCCGCCATCAAGCCCATCGCCCTGCTCAAGGTGCAGCAGGTCCGCGAGGTGTGCGCCCCCCACGGCGTTCCCATCATCGGGCAGGGCGGGATCTGCAGCGCGGCCGACGCGCTGGAGTTCATTATCGCCGGCGCCGCGGCGGTGGGCGTGGGTACGGCCCTGTTCTACGACCCGCTGGTGTGCACGAAGATCAATGACGGCGTTGCCGAATACCTGGGCCGGCACGGTTATTCCAACGTGCGTGAGCTTTGCGGCACGCTGGAACTGCACGGTGCCGACCTGGGGCAACCCGCCGGGTCATGAAGCGCTAGGGAGGGATCTCGCCGGCACGCTGCAGCGCTGTTTTGAGCTTCTGCAGCATCGGTTGCAGCCGGCCCGTGGCGGGATAGCGGGCCACGGCTTTTTCCCAGGCAGCCAGCGCGGACCGCGTGTCGTGCCGGTGCCAGTACACGTTCGCTTCCCCCAGCAGTGAATACATGCCGAAAAACCCGCCGCCACGGGGTTGCAGCGAACGGTACAGTTGCATTAACAGCGTGTCGTTGGCCTTCGTCCGCCGGCAGGCGTTGACGGCCCTGACAAAGGTGACTTTTGCCGTGGGGGACCAGGGCTTCGCGGCGGTGCTGTGCCGCAGTCGCCCGCCCAGCCGCGCCGGAATGCGTTCGTCCGGAGCAAAGTGGCAGCGCAGCGCGAGCTCCTGCCAGGGGTAGGCGAATTCTCCGGGGTCCAGTTCCTCGGCGCGTCGCAGCGCCTTCATGGCAGCGGGGAAATCTCCCCGGTTTCCCAGGTACACCGCGGCGAAGACGAGCACCTGGGAGGAATCCGGGTGCGCATTCAGTGCGTGCACCAGGAACGCGGATTCGCTGGACCAGGCGGATACGCGCTGGTGAAGTTGCCACGCCGGGATCATCAGCAGCAGGCCAAGCAGACCATAGCGCAGCGCCGGCAACCGCCTCAGCAGCCCGGCCCCCTGCCAGGCCGCCACGCCCAGGCACAGGAGCAGGCCGTAACCCGGCAGGTAGTTGCGGTGTTCGAACACCAGCGCCAGCGGCAGCGTCGTCGATTCAAGGATCTGGCCCCAGAAGAACCAGATCAATCCGAACGAGACGATGTGGCGCCTGGGCGCCAGCAAGGCGGCAACCGCCGCGGCTGCCAATATCACCAGCCCGCAGAGCAGGGTGGTCGGGGGCTGCAGGAGAGAGTGTGAGAGGTGGAAGTCATCGTGAAACAGGCCCATGGGCGCTCCGCCCGCGAACAGAAGCCAGGCTGCATACTGGGGCAGTACCCTGAATTCGGTCAGGAAGCGCTGGTACGCCGTAAATCCGCGTGCTCCCGCCTGCAGGTCCCAGTGGAGGGCAAAGCGTGTGGCCAGATAGCACGGTATGAACAGAGTGGGGATCACCAGTACCGCCAGCAGCA
>CAZNWR010000115.1:7059-8984 GCA_964576645.1 uncultured Enterobacteriaceae bacterium
GATCGAACCTGGAACTACCGGCGGGCCGTTGAAACCGGAATGTGAAGAATTCCAGCAGCAGCAGGAAACCGGGGAGCAGCGCACCGTTTTCCTTGGATAGGAGGGCCAGCAGCGTGAACAGAACAATACCGGCGATCAGCAGATAGCCGCGGTCACCGCGTTCGATCTGACGGCTGCGGAATTCCAGGTAGATCAGGCAGCCCAACACCGTGAACAGGGCGCTTAGGATCTCCATCCTCTGCACCGTGTACAGGACCGTGGAAACGAACAGTGGATGCAGCAGCCAGACGGCGGAGACCACCAGTGCCGCGCCGTTCACGTCGCGCGGTTCCAGTGATGCGCTTCCAAACAGCCGCAGCCGGGGCAGCAGCCGGCGCGTCAACAGAAACAGACAGAAACCCGTCAGCAGGTGGAGCAGCACATTAACCAGCTTGGCGGAGAACGGCGCGATGTCGCCCGCAAGCGAATAGTTCAATGCGAAAGACAGCATGGCGATGGGCCGGCGCAGCGGACCGGCAGGGGACGACAGGGCGGCGGATTTCAGCGCCTGCCACGACAGGTGGTGGAGGATCAGGTGCGGGTTGTAAACCAGGTTGGGAACGTCGTCCAGCAGATACGGCCCATTGAGTCCTCCGCTGTAGATTGCCAGAGTTGCCAATAACAGCAGGCAGAGGAGCAGCGTGCTGGTTGGCGCCCTACTTCCCGATTTCGCGATTTTCACTGCCTGCCTTCAGCCGGGCGCGGGGAGACCGGAAGCCGCTTGAGAAACACGCGCACTTCCCGCTCCGCCTGCTTGTCGCCGTTGCGCTTTGCCACCTCGAGAGCCTTTCGCAGTACCTCACCCGCGCCGGCGTCACCCGCGCCGAGCAGGCATCTGCCGTAATTCTTCCATGCCGCGGAATATTCCGAGTTGAATTCTACCGCTCTGGCGAAGTGTGCGGCGGCTTCTGAAAATTTCTTGCTGCGCATGAGCGCCGATCCCAGAGAGAAGCGCAGCAGCGCGTTGTCCGTGCCCGCGGCGAGCATGTTTTCAAGTTGTTCAAGATCCAAGTTCATTCTCCGGCTTGCGTGCAATCAGCATGGCCTCATTGCGAAAACCGCATTCCGTATCACCGATAGTCCCTTCTTCGCGGTAGACAATAAGCTGCAGTGCCGCGAACATTTTCAGCAGTTCATTGGGGGCGAGCCTGTATGCCGGGTTGCGCGGTCCCGTGTCGCTGACCTTATCGCTGATGAATGTCTGGTAAAAGATCAGCCCCGCTGGCCGCAGAGCCCGGGTCAGCAACGGAACCAGCCCTCGATCCAGAAAGTGGCTGACGACAATCACGTCGAAGGAATTCGGCACGGGCGGCCGTGCCGTGACATCCCGCTCCTGCGTCGTCACGGTCAGTTGCCGTAACCGGGCGGACTCGCGCAGGGACTGAAGCGCTTCCGTGGAGCAGTCCCAGGCATTTGTGTCGAGACCGTGGGCGGCAAGCAATAGTGCATTGCCGCCCGTCCCGCAGGCCAAGTCCAGCGCCTCGCCGGCGCGCGGCAGCAGGTGCACGTGATCCGCCAGTACCCGTGCCGCCGTCGGCGGCGAAGCAGGCCGGTCCCGGTAAATGCGGTTCCACTTGTCGCTGTCGCTGCCCATGTTCGCAAGCGTACGATGCCGAGAGAGGGAGTCAAGGTTCGTTAGGGAAACGCGCCGTGTTCCCTTCGCTAAAATCAAACAAGGGTTCGGGCTCGCACTACAGCCGCTGTGTGGACCCCATCCTACATGAATCGGCAACCTTGGAAAGCCTGGTGATCACCGCACTTCAACCACACGTGTAGTTGAATTTCGAACATCGATCTGCTGTCAGGGGCCCAACCCGGATTATTCATGAGCCACAAGAATGGCTCCGGACGGGTGACAGCGGGTATGGCCTATCGCGCGCAGCTTG
>CAZNWR010000116.1:0-8850 GCA_964576645.1 uncultured Enterobacteriaceae bacterium
GGTGATTTGAAATGGCACAGGCAGGCAGCAAGGCAGGCAAACAGAAAGGGGGGGCCTCGAAGAAAGCAGGCAACGGCTTGCAAAACCGTAAGAAGTCGGCTGGCGCCAACCAGCCCACCCCGGAACAACGTTATCTCATGGTTCAGGAGGCTGCGTATTACCACGCGCAGAAGGCGGGGTTTGCCGGCGACTCCACAGAGCACTGGTTGGCCGCCGAGAGGGAAGTTGAACAAAGACTGAACAACTGTTGATCTTATGGGGGATTGCGTACAGGGGCGGCATAAGGTTCACGTGGCTCTTCGTTTGGAGGCGGTAAATTCTGTGTACGGCGCGCGGAAATCCTAAGTGCAAAAGCGCATACTTCTGGCGGTCGACGACAGCAAGGCCGCCCACAGGGCACTGCAATACGTAGGTGAAATAACCGGCGGCCGGGCCGGATTTCACGTGGATCTCTACCATCGTTTGCCGGCGTTGCCGCCGGAGCTGCGAGAGCATGGCGGATCGGAATACCCCGACCGGGAAACCGAATTGGGCCGCCAGCTTTCGCAACGTATCGCACAATGGGTCGCCTCCCTCAAGGCCGACCTGGAACCTACTCTGGAGCACTGCAAGCAGCAGCTGGCCGATTGCGGCCTGGCGCCGGGCGCCGTGCGTTTCTGCATAGATGAGGAAGTCTATCCCGGAGAAACCCTGGCCGACGCCCTTAGGCGCGTGGCGCAGGAGCGTCATTGCGGGACTATTGCGGTAGCCCGGGAACACGTTCCCATCGTGTACGGCATTGAAGGGTTGGACGGGATTTATCCCCACCACACTGGCGATGAACTGGTGCGAGAGGGCGCCGGCTTCACCGTTTGGGTCATCGGCTAGATGGACATTCCGAACTCCGAAACAAACGCCGTTGCGGTATCCGGGTGACGGACCGTGAGGCGCAGGGACGCGGCGATCGAGCCTACAGGGATGTCTCTACAACGTGTCCGGCACCCGGATACTGCAACTCTTTAGCCGCATGTATCACGCTTTGGAACACCTATATAGTCTCGTTGTACGTGAAATTTGATCTTATGAGTCTCCTCCAGACTGTGTGAACCGCACGCCCAGATCATCCCTTACCCGCTCCAATTTCGCTCGAACCTCGCTGCCGAGGGCGTGTACGCGCGGATCGTCGACCAGCTTGAGAACCGTTTCCGGGTCCATGAATCCCACCCGGATGCGGCCGTCTTCCTGCTCGCGCACCAGGACATTACAGGGCAGTAGCAGGCCGATGTCGGGGTCGGCTTCGATGGCCTGGTGCGCCAGGGTGGGATTGCACGCGCCCAGTATGCGGTAGGGTCTGGTATCGACGCCGAGTTTGGCCTTGAACGTGGCTTTTACGTCTATATCGGTGAGGACACCGAACCCTTCTTTTTTCAATGCCTCGGAAACGCCCTCTACTACTGTGTCGAAGGGCGCGGCAACGGTGATGTCAAATCCATACATTGCGGTTATCCTGAGGTTGAATTTCAGGTTCTATTGTGACATGCGCAAGCTGCAATTGCTGCATCCTGAAGCGCCGCTTTCATCGCTCCTGACATCGCCGTGTCCGATCCCATAAGCACGCGCGGACCCGGCGGCGATGTGCGCTTTGAGTACGATAAGCTCGCGCCCCGCTATGATCGCCGCTGGTCCAGGTACGTGGCGGCTTCAACGCGCGAAACACTGCAACGCCTGCCCATAGTTGCGCGTGCCCGGATACTTGACGTCGGTTGCGGCACCGGCGAGCTTATGAGCGCAATCCAGGCGCGCTACCGCGATGCAGTCATTACCGGAGTGGACCTTTCCCAGGAAATGCTGCGCGTGGCCGCGGAGAAATTGGGCTCCACCGGCCAGGTGGTGCACGCCGATGCCCACCACTTGCCGTTTGCGGACGCGGCCTTCGATATAGTCACCTCGGTCAGTGCGTTTCACTATTTGCATACCCCGGATCGTGTCCTCGTTGAGGCCCGTCGCGTGCTGAAGCCCGGCGGGCGACTCGTTGTCACCGACTGGTGCGGCGATTTTATCGGGTGCCGGGTGCTGGCCTGGGCTCTGCCGCTGCTGGGAAGGGCTCACGAAAGAACTTTCAGCTCCGGGGAGCTGCTCAAAGCGCTCAATACCGCGGGTTATGAAGATGTTGCCATGGAGAAATTCCGGATTGACGTTTTTTGGGGGCTGATGACCGTGGTTGCCACGGCGCCCGCTTCCAGAGATACTAGATTCAGAGCAGGGTATTGACCGCGGCGCCGCATCCAGGGCCCCCTTTTCAGCCATTGGTACGGAGCTGGCGGTCGCGACCGCGAAAACAGTATGAGGAGAAGAAGATGCCGCTCAAACTGGAGTTGGAACTCAGCGACAAGGATCTGGATTACTTCCGCACGGTTATTGTGGAAACCTGGGAGCGGAACGCGAAACGCGAAGAAAAGGAGATCCTGGAAGGCGTTCGCCGCTTATTGCAGGAGGCGCAGGACTCGCAAGTGCCCGACTATGTCAGCAAGCGGCTGGCGGATCTCGGCACCATGCTGTCATTGTTGGAGGACAAGGAATGGCCGCTGGAAGAGAAGTATCGCGAACGCATCCTCGCAGCCATCAGTTACTTCGCGGAACCCGATGACCTGATCCCGGACAAGATCCCGGGCCTGGGATTTCTTGATGACGCGCTGATGGCGGAAATCGTGATGGAAGAACTCAAGCATGAGCTGGACGGGTACCGGGAATTTTGCGAATTTCGAAAAAGTCGTGAATCAACTCACGGCAAGGATGCCAAGGTCAGCCGCGAGGACTGGCTCGCCGACCGGCGGCGGCAGCTCCGCTACCGCATCGAACGGCGGATGCGGGAACGCAGGATGCGCCACTCCTCGAGCTACGGCGCCACCAATCCCATATTGAACTTCTTCAGCGAGCCGTATTGATCGGCGCCCGGTCATCGACGCCCTGTTTGAAGCGCAACTTCCAGGGGACCGGGACCGGAGGTGTATGAAATCAAGACCGTTCTGCTGTTCGCGGTAACGGCCGTCGCCGAAATCCTGGGCTGTTATCTCGCCTATCTGTGGCTGCGGCAGGGCAGGCCGGTATGGCTGTTGCTGCCGTCGGCGGCGAGCCTTGCCGCATTTGCCTGGTTGCTCACCCTGCATCCCACCGCGGCCGGACGCGTGTATGCGGCCTACGGCGGCGTCTACATTTCAGTGGCTATCCTGTGGTTGTGGTTGGTTGACGGCGTCCGGCCAGGCGTCTGGGACCTGGTCGGCTCGGCGGTGGCGCTGTGCGGCATGGCCATCATCATGTTCGCGCCGCGGACAGGCTGAACCTGGCTGCGTTAATCTCCGTGCGCGGCCGGCTTTGACGGACTTCAGGCCGCGGCGCGGGACTGCGCTTGAGCCGGCGCGCTGCGATTTGCCGGCTGCGCTTGAGACTGCACTTCCCGCAGGCGCGCCCGTATTGGCGCCCGGCGTAGCAGGTTGGCGTTGCTTACCACCGTGATGGAGCTGGTCGCCATGGCGATCTCCGCCAGCAGCGGGTGCATCCAGCCGATGATCGCCAGGGGGACCATCACCACGTTATAGGAATAGGCCCAGAACAGGTTCTGGCGGATCTTGCGGAACGTCTCCCGGCTCAGGTTAATAGCCTCCACCACGCTCGTCAGTTCTCCGCGCACCAGGGTGACGTCGCTTGCCTCGATGGCGATGTCCGTGCCGGTGCCGATGGCGATTCCCACGTCCGCCTGGGTGAGGGCGGGTGCGTCATTGATGCCATCGCCCACGAAGGCGACGCGGCCGTAGCGCTTCTGAAAGTCCTGAACCGCCGCCACCTTGCCGTCGGGCAGAACCTGGGCCTGGATCTCGTCGATCTGCACCAGGCGCGCGATGGCCTGTGCCGTGCGCTCATTGTCTCCGGTGATCATTGCAGTCTTGAGCCCTTGGCGCCGGAGTTCGGAGATCGCGCTGACCGAATCCTCTTTGAGCGTGTCAGCCACCGCGACCACCCCGGCCAGCCGGCCGCCCACGGCCACCAGCATGGCGGTCTTGGCTTCCCGTTCCAGGTGTATCATCTGCTGCTCCATTGGCGCGGGGTTAATACCGTGATCCGTCATCATGGACCGGGTCCCCACAAGGACTTGCGTGTCGTCGAGTTTTGCCACGATGCCGCGGCCGCGGATCGCCTCGAACTCCCGTGGCGGGAAAAGGTCGATGCCCATGTCTTTGGCGTGCTGGACGATGGCCTGGCCGAGCGGATGCTCGCTGCCCTGTTCGGCGCCGGCCGCCGCGGCCAGCAACGTGGACTCGTCGAATCCCTCCCAGGGTAGCGCGTCGGTCACCGCGGGCTTGCCCCTGGTGATGGTGCCGGTCTTGTCGAAGATGACCATCCTGACGTCCTTGAGCGTCTGGATCGATTCGCCGGAGCGGATCAGGATCCCATGTTCCGCGCCCATGCCGCTTCCGACCATGATCGCCGTCGGCGTGGCCAGGCCCAGCGCGCATGGGCAGGCAATCACCAGGACGGCCACAAACGAGGCGATGGCCAATGTCAGGATGTTCAGGTTGGGCTTCACCCAGGGCAGGAAGGCGCCCGCGTGCACCAGCGTTCCCATGAAGTCCGGGAACAGCAGCCAGGCGGCGAAGGTGGCGGCGGCGATGCCCATCACGACGGGGACGAAGACTGCGGTAATGCGATCGGCAAACGCCTGAATCGGCACGCGCGTTCCCTGCGCGCCCTCGACCAGCTTGATCACCTGGGCCAGGAAGGTCTGTTCGCCGATCTTGGTCGCCTCGACCTTGAGCAGGCCGGTTTGGTTGATGGAGGCCCCGATCACTGCGTCGCCCTCACCCTTGTCGACGGGCATGCTCTCTCCCGTCGCCATGGATTCATCCAGCGAGCTCCGGCCCTCGATCACCCGTCCATCGGTGGGGATCTTCTCGCCTGGCCGCACGACCATCACGTCACCCACCGCCAGTTGTCCGACCGTGACTTCCACCTCCCGGCCGTCTCGCAACACCCGGGCGGTCCTGGCGCCCAGTTCGAGCAATTTGCGGATCGCCTCGGACGCCCGCCCCTTGGCGGATTCCTCCACGTAGCGGCCGGTCAGGTGGAAGGTCATGATCATGGCGGCCACGCCCGCGTAGTTGGCCAGCGTGATGACAAACGACAGCGGGCCGGTCAGGAACGATGCCCCCGTGCCGAGCATGATCAGCGAATCCATGTTGGCCCCGCCGTGAAGCAGCGCCCGGATCCCGCTGGAGTAGGTTTTGCGTCCCACCCAAAAAAGCACCGGGGTCGCCAATACAATCATGCCGAGGTTGTAGATGAGTGGGGAAGGCCAATCGATGCCGAGCACCATATCCGGGATCATCCACGCGATGATCGGTACAGTGACTGCCCAGGAGATCCACATGCGTGTCCGGGCGATGCCTACCTTTCGCGTCGTCCCATCCGTTTCCGTCCCGCCGGCCGCCTCGTCCGGCTCATGCAGCACCTCATAGCCTGCGTCGGCCACCGCCTCGATCATCTGATAGCGCCCGACCAGGCCGGGCACGTAGGTGATCGTCGCCGCCTCCGTCGCCAGATTGACCTGCGCTTCCATCACGCCGGGGAGCCCGTTCAGAGCCTTGGATACGTGAGCTACGCAGGATGAACAGGACATGCCGCCGATCTTGAGCGTTACCGTTTCGGTGCCGATCTCATAGCCGGCGTTGCGGACCGATTGAGCCAGTCGATCCAACGCCACCGGCTCCCCGGAGAACTCAAGCGTCGCCGTCTCGGTTGCCAGGTTTACCTGCGCGTCGGCGACTCCCTCGGTTTTCGTGAGCGCCTTCGATACGCGGGACACGCAGGAAGCACAGGTCATACCCCGCACCGGCAGGCTAATCCGCTTCTTGTCCGAATGATCTTTTGTTACAGCAGCGCTCATTTCCTTCATCTTCATCTCACCTTCTGCAGGCTGTGGCGGGGCAAGCTAGCGGGCGCCAGCCTGTGATTTATTCTGTTGCAGCCTGCTTCAGCCATATCAGCGGTACTTGAGCACCTCCATCAATTCCGACACCATGCGTTCCGTGTCACCGCGTTCGTGTGCCGTGACAACGTGTTCGCGCAGATGGCTCTGCAGCACCAGATCGCCCACCTTTTCCAGCGCGCCGCCGACAGCCTTCACCTGTTTGAGCACGTTCACGCAATAGATATCTTCCTGTTCCAGCATGCGCAGGATCCCTTCCACGTGGCCGCGCACCGACAGCAAACGCCGGCGGGCGCTTTCGCGCACTTGCGGATCCAGGCGCAACGCGCCGCAGTGGTCTCGCGCCGGCTTCACGCGGCCCGGGCCTCGTAACCTTCCTCTTGCAGTGCGGAAATGAGTGCGTCCAGGGCCGGCGTGCCCTCGACCACGGCGCGGTTGTCCGCGCGATCCACCTTGACCACTTCCGTCACGCCCGGCACGGCGGCCAGGGCCTTGCGCACCGTCTGTTCGCAATGGCCGCAGGTCATGCCTTCAACATTGAGCTCAATCATGATCATCACTCCTGGCAGGCCCCACCCCAGGTGGGGTGGGATGACGAAAGAATAGGAGGGGATGCGGACACTGTCAAGGTCGCGCAGTAGTCTGCTCCGGTCAAGGGGATGCGCGCCGGAACTCTACCCTTGATTAAAGCGGGACGAGACGCAGGCGCAGTGCGTTGCTGATAACGGAAACGGAACTGAAACTCATGGCCACGGCGGCGATGATGGGCGACAGCAGGATCCCGAACGCCGGATACAGCACGCCCGCCGCGATGGGCACGCCGATGGAGTTGTAGACGAAGGCGAAGAACAGGTTCTCGCGGATGTTGCGCATGGTGGCGCGGCTCAGGCGGCGTGCCCGCGCGATACCGCGCAGATCGCCCTTGACCAGGGTCACGCCGGCGCTTTCCATGGCCACGTCGGTTCCGGTACCCATGGCGATGCCCACCTGCGCCAGCGCCAGCGCGGGTGCGTCATTGATGCCGTCACCGGCCATGGCTACCCTGTGTCCATCGGCCTGGAGCTGCCTGACGATTTCGGCCTTCTGATCCGGCAGGACGTCGGCGATGACCCGATCAATGCCCAGCTCCTTCGCTACGGCATCGGCGGTGGTGCGGCTGTCGCCGGTCAGCATGACGATGTGCACGCCTTCCTCGTGAAGCAAATTTATTGCCTCCGCGGTGGATGCCTTTATGGGATCGGCGACGCCAAGCAGACCTGCCGGCTTGCCGTCGATGACTACAAAAATTGCAGTCTGCCCTGCGCGGCGCAATTCTTCGGCCTTCTCCAACAGTGTGTGCGCCTCAACGCCCAGGTCGTCGAGCAGCCCGGCATTGCCGGCCGCCGCCGCGCGGCCGTTTATGGTTCCTTTTGTTCCCTTGCCGGTAACCGATTCAAAATTGGAGGCGCTTGCCGGTTCGAACCCGCGATCCCGGCTGCCTGCCACAATTGCGGCGGCGAGCGGATGTTCGCTGGCCAGTTCCAGCCCGGAGCCGAAGGAGAGGATGGTTTCCTTGTCAAAGCCTTCGGCCGGTATGACGGTGATCAGTTTAGGGCTGCCCTCGGTCAGGGTACCCGTCTTGTCCACCACCAGCGTGTCGATGCTCTCCAGCACTTCCAGCGCTTCGGCATTCTTGATGAGGACCCCCTGGGTGGCGCCGCGGCCGGTACCCACCATGATGGACATGGGTGTAGCCAGGCCCAGCGCGCAGGGGCAGGCGATAATGAGCACCGCCACGGAGTTGATCACGGCGTGTGCCAGGTGCGGTTCCGGGCCCCAGACCCACCAGGCGGCGAAAGTGACCACGGCGATCAGGACGACCGCGGGGACGAACCAGCCCGCCGCTACGTCCGCCAGCCGCTGAATCGGTGCGCGGCTGCGCTGCGCCTCCGCGACCATATGAACAATCTGTGACAACAGGGTTTCGGCGCCCACTTTTTGCGCTTCCATCACGAAAGACCCGGTGCCGTTGACAGTGCCGCCGATAACGCGGTCGCCCTGGCGCTTGGGCGCAGGTATCGGTTCGCCCGTCACCATGGACTCATCGACGCTGCTCCTGCCCTCATGCACTACGCCGTCCACGGGCACTTTTTCACCGGGCCGCACCCGCAGGCGATCGCCGGGATGGACCTGGTCCAGGGGAATGTCCTCCTCAACGCCGCCGTCACGTACGATGCGCGCGGTCTTGGGCGCAAGCCCCAGCAGCATCTTGATGGCGGCGTTGGTGCGGGTACGGGCGCGCAGTTCCAGCACCTGACCCAGCAGAACCAGCGCGGTGATCATGGCGCCCGCCTCGAAGTACACAGCCACGGTGCCATAGGGTGTATGGACGCTGGCGGGAAAGATCCCCGGAGCAAGGAATGCCACCGTGCTGTAGGCCCAGGCGATGCCGATACCGAGAGAGATGAGGGTGAACATGTTGAAGTGGCGGTGGACGATGGATTTCCAGCCGCGTTGGAAAAACGGCCAGCCGCCCCACAGCACGACGGGAGTGGCCAGGACGAACTCCACGAATTGCAGAGGACGCGCGGCGATGATGTTCGCCAGTATCCCAGGCGCAAGATCGTGGGTCATGGCCAGGGCAAGGGTGGGCAGCGCCAGCACCGTGCTGAACCAGAATCGGCGCAGCATCATGGTCAGTTCCGGGTTTTCTTCTTCCGGCTCCACCGTGCGCGGCTCGAGCGCCATGCCGCACTTGGGACACTCGCCGGGGTGATCCTGCACCACTTCGGGGTGCATGGGGCAGGTGTACTCGGTCTTGCCGGCAGGCATCGGCGCGGTCGCTTCCAGCGTCATGCCGCACTTGGGACAATTCCCCGGATGGTCCTGTCTCACCTCCGGATGCATGGGGC
>CAZNWR010000117.1:0-8802 GCA_964576645.1 uncultured Enterobacteriaceae bacterium
AATCATACTTCATACAACAACAAAAAGACATACTGCTGTAAATTACAGTGGCACAAAGATCAAATGATGGATAAATTAAGTGCACGGAATTCCGCTATACCAATGCCAGCCCTGCAGGGTAATAGGAGGCAGCAACCTGGAAGCGGGATGAGGGCATGGTGTTTTCGCTCCATGAGCCGTCCCTGGCTCGGTCCCCCGCCCGTCCATGGCGCTTGCTCGCTCCAACACCATGTCCCTGTCCCGCGTGCTGACCACAGGTCTCCCCAGGGGCACAGATATATCAGATTCCCGCACGAGGACATTCAGACGGCTGGTTTAGCCGCAATCGACGGAATATGGGAATACCCCTACAATTGCGCAGGGGCAAATTCGTTGAGGATACCAGTGCATGAACGTCGGCACGGGTGAATTCACCGGCCTGTTGAAGGAGCTTACCGAGATCGGTATCGCTCTTTCCGCGGAAAAAGATCATACACGGCTGCTGGAGATGATTCTCAGCAAGGCCAAGCAGATCACCAACGCCGATGGTGGCACCCTGTATACGCGAACCGAGGACAACCGCCTGAAGTTCGAAATCATGATGACCGATTCGCTGGGCATCAAGAAAGGCGGCACCAGCGGTGAGCCTATCGAATTTTACCCGCTTGCACTGTATGACAAGGAAGGTCAGCCGAACAGAAACATGGTGGCCGCGTGGGCTGCCTTGAGCGGGGAAACTGTCAATATCGAGGATGCCTACGCAAGCGAGGAGTTCGATTTTTCCGGCACCCGCAACTTCGACGGGAAAACAGGTTACCGGTCCAAATCCTTCCTGACGGTGCCGTTGACCAATCACGTCAACGAAAATATCGGAGTATTGCAACTTATCAACGCCATAGATCCCGGGACCGGGGAGGTGATCCCCTTCTCCGCGCTCGATCAGATAGTGGTGGAGTCATTGGCGTCAGAGGCGGCGGTTACCGTTACCAACCGCAGCCTTATCGATGCGCAGAAAAAACTGTTTGATTCCCTGATTCAGCTCATCGCCGACGCCATTGACGAGAAATCACCCTACACCGCCGGGCACTGCAGGCGTGTGCCGGTATTAACGACTATGCTAGCCGATGCCGCTTGCCGAACCCGCTCCGGTCCCCTGGCGGATTTCCACATGACCGAAGAGGAAAAATACGAGCTCGAAGTTGCCGCCTGGCTGCACGATTGTGGAAAGATCACCACCCCTGAATACGTTGTGGACAAGGGGACCAAGCTGGAAACGATTTTCGACCGCATCAGACTCATAGACACGCGTTTCGAGGTATTGAAACGGGACGCCCGGATTGCGGCTTTGAACAGGAAGGTGAAGGAACTGGGAGGTGAATCTTTCAATCCGGAGGATGATGCGCCGTGCCGCAAGGAGCTGGAAGAATTGGACGCGGATCGGGAGTTTGTCCGCAAATGTAACATCGGTGGTGAGCATATCAGCGATGAAGATAAGACTCGCATTGACGAGATCGCGGCGCGCTCATGGACTACGGACTCGGGAAATCGTGAACCGTTCCTGTCTGATGAGGAAGTCCAGAATCTGAAGATCGGCCGCGGCACTCTGACCGTGCGTGAGCGCGAAATTATCAACAACCACGTGACGGTTACCATCAAGATGCTGCAGTCCCTGCCATATCCCAAACACCTCAAGCGCGTGCCGGAATATGCGGGCGGGCATCATGAGAAGATGGATGGGACCGGCTACCCTCACGGCCTGGTGCGTGGCCAGATGTCGATTCCCGCGCGTATGGTGGCTATCGCCGATGTATTCGAGGCGCTGACCGCCAGCGATCGGCCTTACAAGAAGGCAATGCCCTTGTCCCAGTCCCTGCGCATTCTCGGCCAGATGAAAGTCGACAACCACGTGGACCCGGATCTGTTTGACGTGTTCATGAACCAGAAGGTCTATCTGGAGTACGCGAAGCAGTTTCTCGATCCCACCCAGGTTGATGAAGTCGACCCGGATACGATCCCCGGTTACCGGGCCCTGGCCTGAGTTGCCGTCTGCCCGATCTTCAAATCCCGCCAACACGCCGCGCCGCTTAATCGGTAAGGCAGCGCTCCGTTTCCGGAAAGCGGGGCTGCACTATGGCCACGGTACCGACAACGCGCTGGATGAGGCGGCGTGGTTGGTGCTCGGTTCACTTCATCTGCCGTTTGACTGTCCGGATGCCGATCTGGAGCGCCGTTTGGACAGTGGGCAAATCAGCAAGGTCGAGACCTTGATTGAACGGCGGGTCAGGGAGCGCCGGCCGGTCGCCTATCTGCTTGGAACGGCATGGTTCGCGGGCCTGGAGTTCAAGGTGGACGAGCGCGTACTGGTGCCGCGATCTCCCATGGCGGAGCTCATCGAGGAACGCTGCGCGCCGTGGCTGAATGAAAATTCCGTGCGGCGCGTACTCGATATCGGTACGGGCAGCGGTTGCATCGCTATCGCATGCGCATTTGCTTTCCCAGGGGCCGAAGTGGACGCCGTTGACATCAGCGCCGAGGCTCTGGAGGTGGCCGGTGAGAACGTTGGAATGCATGGCCTCGCACGGCGGGTACGCTGCATTGCGTCTGATTTGTTCGCGGCGTTGCCGGGCGAGACTTACGACCTGATTCTCGCCAATCCTCCCTATGTGTCCGCCGCCGAGTACGCAAACCTGCCGGCGGAATACCACTACGAACCGGCCGCCGGACTGGAAGCGGGTGCTGACGGACTCGACGTGGTGCGGCGGATCCTGGCGCAGGCGCCGGCGCATTTGAATGCGGGAGGTGTGCTGGTGGTGGAGGTGGGCAGCGCCCGCGAGGCGCTGGTCGCGGCTTACCCGGATCTGCCGTTCACCTGGCTGGAATTCGAGCGCGGCGGCGAGGGTGTGTTTCTGTTGCAGCGCGGGGAACTACCCTGACCGAATTTGGAGCATCGGCTCCGACTGCTGCCTGACACAAAGTATACTGTGGCGTACGTGCCATGAAGATTACGGCGAAAAGCTTGTCAGAACCGGTGGCCGGCAATGGACTCATGGACCGCCGGCTGCTGCTGCAGCGGGGGCTGGTGCTGGCCAGCGCCGTGATGGCGGCGGATGTGCGGGCCGACTCGCCGGCCGGTGGCGCGCGGCCGCCGTGGATGCGCGAGCCGGGTGCGGGCTTTACGCCCTATGGGACACCGTCACCCTATGAACGCCGCGTGGCGCGCTACGCCTCGCCCAACCGCGTCCAGCGCAATGACGGTGCGGCGTGGACGCCTTTGCACCTTATGGAAGGGTCAATTACCCCCAATGGCCTCCATTTCGTGCGCGATCACAACGGCACCCCCGCCATCGATCCCGAAAAGCACCGAATGCTTGTGCACGGACTCGTGCGCCGGCCGCTGTTTTATACGGTGCAGGCGCTGCTCCAATACCCGCTGAGGTCGCAGATCTGTTTCATCGAATGCGCCGGCAACAGCAACGCAGGATGGAACCGTATTCCATCACGGGCGGAAGCCGGCTATTTCAATGGCTTGGTATCCGGAAGCGAATGGACCGGTATTCCGCTGGGCACGATCCTGCAGGAAGCCGGTGTCGAGCAATCGGCGAAGTGGCTAATAGCCGAAGGCGCTGATGCCTTTGCCATGGATGTCAGCATCCCGTTGGAGAAAGCCTATGATGACGTCATCATTGCGCTCTACCAGAACGGTGAACGGTTGCGCCCTGAAAACGGATATCCGTTGCGTCTGGTGGTACCTGGCTGGGAGGGGGTCAGGAACGTCAAGTGGCTGCGCCGACTGCAGGTGAGCGCGAAGCCGGCAATGGCACGCAACGAAACAGCCCGCTACACGGAGTTGCTTGCCGACGGCAAGGCGTTGCGCTTCGACTTCGTCATGGACGCAAAATCGTTGATCACCTCACCTTCGTCGGGCATGGTCCTGGCTCACGGACCGGGTTTGTATCAAATCACGGGTCTGGCCTGGAGCGGCCGCGGAAGGATTCGCAGGGTGGACGTCAGCACCGACGGCGGCAGGAGTTGGGCGGAAGCGGCATTGCAGGAACCTGTGCTGCCCAAGGCATTGACGCGGTTCCGTATCCCCTGGCGCTGGAACGGCAAACCCGCGCAGTTGCAAAGCCGGGCCGTGGACGAGACCGGTTACGTGCAACCGACGCGCAAGGAGCTGATTGCAAAGAAGGGCCTCAACGGTTTCTATCATTACAACGCCATTATCACCTGGGCCGTGGACGGTGACGGCCTGCTCTCACACATTTATGAAGATCAGAACAGGCATTACGGTTCTCACCCTGCTGTTGATGCTGGCTGGGACTGAGCTGTACGCCGGGCAAATTCCGAAGGGGCCGGGCCTGGGCAAGCCCGCCGGCGCGCATGCTGTCGGAGAGTGGAACCTGACGGTGATGCCGGACGGCAAGGGTTTGCCGCCGGGCGGCGGCGACGCGGTGCAGGGTGGCATGCTGTACCGGCAGCAATGCCGGTCCTGTCACGGTAAAGGCGGATTGGGCAACAGCGGCGATCAACTTGCGGGTGCGCGCAAGTCTCTTACCAGCGATTACCCGGAAAAGACCATAGGCACCTACTGGCCCTATGCCCCGACATTATTCGATTTCATTCGCCGGTCCATGCCCATGAAAAACCCTGGATCGCTTTCCAACGATCAGGTTTACGCCCTGTGCGCCTATCTTCTGTACCTGAATGGCATTATCGGCCGTACGGATGAAATGAACGCGCGTACTCTGCCGGCGGTAAAGATGCCGAACCGCAACGGATTCATAGACATGTATCCCGCACCGGACCCGCACGGGCAGGCGCAATAGGGGCGCGTGTGTACTCTCCGTGCGATGATATCTGTAGAATGAGCCGCCATGTCCGGCAATACCTTCGGCAAGTTGTTTACCGTAACCACGTGCGGCGAGAGCCACGGGGCCGGATACCTGTGCATCGTTGACGGTTGCCCGCCGGGACTGGAACTGTCCGAAGGCGATCTTCAACCCGACCTGGACCGGCGCAAGCCCGGCAAATCCCGCCATGTGACGCAGCGTCGTGAATCCGACACCGTGCGAATCGTGTCCGGGATATTCGAAGGATGTACTACCGGGACCCCCATCGGGCTTGTCATCGACAACGAGGACCAGCGCTCCAAGGATTATTCCGAAATCAAGGACAAGTTCCGGCCCGGGCACGCCGACTACACCTACCAGCAGAAATACGGTGTGCGCGACTACCGCGGTGGAGGCCGCGCCTCGGCCCGCGAGACCTGCATGCGCGTGGCGGCCGGGGCCATCGCCAGGAAATATTTACGCGAGAAGTTCGGTACCCGGATTCGCGGTTACCTGGCGCAACTGGGCCCTATTCACCTGTCACTGAAAAGCTGGGACGCGGTGGAAGGCAATCCTTTCTTCTGTCCGGATCCGGATCGTGTTGAAGAACTGGAAGTATTCATGGATAAGCTGCGCAAAGACGGCGACTCCATCGGCGCGCGCATCAACGTGGTAGCGGACCAAGTTCCCGCGGGCCTGGGTGAGCCGGTATTCGACCGGTTGGACGCGGACATTGCCAGTGCCATGATGAGCATCAACGCGGTCAAGGGTATCGAGTTGGGTGCCGGCTTCAGGAGCGTGGAACAACGCGGCACCGAACACCGGGATGAACTGACACCGGATGGTTTCCTGAGCAATAACTCGGGCGGCGTGCTGGGCGGCATTTCCACGGGCCAGGACCTCCTTGTGAGTATCGCGTTGAAACCTACTTCCAGTATCCGTCAACCCGCCGCGACCATCGACATACACGGCGACCCCACCGAGATCGCCACCACCGGCCGTCACGACCCCTGTGTCGGCCTGCGTGCCACCCCCATCGCCGAGGCCATGCTGGCCATCGTACTGATGGATCACGCCCTCAGGCACCGGGCGCAGAACGCCGACGTGAAATCACCGACGCCGATCATACCGGCGTCGTAACAGTCGAAGCCGGTTATGAGGTACACCGCCACGATCCGTGGGCCGGCGCCGGGAATCTGTGCCCGGCGCGTCGACAGAAATAGCAAATCCAACAGCCCTAATAAATCCAAAAGAAACGGAGCGATTATCAGTAAGATCGTGAGATGAAATTCGCCGCGAGGCTGGTTTTGGCAGCCAATTCACCGCGCCAGGGGAAGCATGAGCAACAATAAATTGATGGAAAGAGAAGGTGGTCTGAAGCACGGCCTTTCGCGTGCCCAGATCACGATGATTGGACTCGGCGGTGCCATCGGTACGGGGCTGTTCATGGGATCCGGTATCGCAATCGGATATGCGGGCCCGGGAGTATTGATCAGCTACCTGATCGCCGCGGTGGTCGCGGTGGTAATGGTTTTCAGCCTGTCCGAGATGGCGGTAATGCACCCGACTGCCGGTTCATTCGGCACCTATGCGGAAATGTACCTGTCGCCATGGGCCGGTTTTCTCGTCCGCTATACCTATTGGATGGCACAAGTCATCGCTATCGGCGGTGAAGCGGTAGCGGGCGGTATCTACATGCGTTACTGGTTGCCCGGGTCTCCGGTATGGATATGGTCTCTCGGCTTCGCACTGGCGCTGGTATACGTGAACTGCCGCTCGGTCAGCAACTTCGGGTCGTTCGAGTATTGGTTCGCGCTGATCAAGGTCGTCACCATCATCTTTTTCATTATTGTGGGCATTACGCACATCTTCGGATTGGTTGGCGCGCCGGTAGGTCTTCACAATCTTACCGGTCTGCCGGGCGGTTTCATGCCGCATGGGTTCGGCGGTGTCTGGATGGCAGTCATTATGGCCATTTTTTCCTTCTATGGCATCGAGGTCATTGCCGTTACCTCGGGCGAAGCGGAAGATCCGGTAACGGCGATCCCGGCGGCGCTGCGCACAATGGCGCTTCGTCTATTTCTGTTCTATGTACTGGCCATAGGGATTATGGTGACCTTTATCCCCTGGCATCAGATCGGCGCGCACGTGGTCACGGAAAGTCCATTCGTTCGCCTGTTCGCTGATGTCGGGATTCCCTACGCCGCCGGCATTATGAACTTCGTGGTGTTGACAGCTGCCCTGTCGAGCATGAACACCAATATTTACCTGACATCCCGGATGCTGTTTTCGCTGTCACGGGGCAGGTATGCGCCGAAATTCCTGGGCAAGCTGAGTTCAAATAACACGCCCGTCGCGGCGACGATCCTGTCGGGGGTGTGCATTTTGTTCGCGGCGGCAGTCTCCAGATTGACGCCTTATGCGTATAATTATCTGTTCGGCATCGCGCTTTTCGGCGGGCTCAGTGTGTGGGCAATCATCCTGTTGAGTCACCTGCGCTTTCGCCGTTGCCACAACATCGAGGACTTGCCGATCCGTACACCTTTTTTCCCCTATCTGCAGATACTGGGACTGGTGCTGCTGGCCGCGATCCTGATCACCATGGGTCTCGATACGGAATTCTGGGATATCTCCTGGATTGTCGGTGTGCCGTGGATGATCGTCGTATCAATTGGCTATTTTGGCTGGAAGCATTATCACAGGCATCCGGCAGTTCCGGTGTCGTCCGAGGGCCCGGATTAGACGCGCAACAAAGACCGCCGTGACGCGATTGCCCCACGGTCCGACTTGGTGGAAGCCATGGCCGCCGGAGGAGGATAGCTTCAAATCATGAGCAACGCCGCGCCGCTGCATCTGCCGGACCTCGAAGACATCCGCGCTGCGCAGTCGCGCCTGGCCGGCCTCGCCGTGCGCACGCCGCTCATCCGGCTGAACGTGGACGACGCGCCGGCGGATATCTATCTCAAGCTCGAAAATCTACAGCCGATCGGCTCTTTCAAAGTGCGTCCGGCGGGGAATGCCATTCTGGGACTGGCTCCGGAGTTGCGCGCCGCGGGCGTTTACACGGCAAGTTCCGGCAACATGGCGCAAGGCGTCGCCTACGCCGCGCGCGCGCTGGGGATAGAGGGCACGGTGCTGCTGCCTGCACATGCGCCGCCGGTCAAAATCGCGGCCCTGCGGCGGCTCGGTGCGACCATCCGCCATCTGAGCGACGAAGACTGGTGGCGCGTTCTCAATGAACACGGAGATCCCGGCCAGCCCGGTAGGTTTATTCATCCGGTCGCCGATAACGACGTCATCGCAGGTGATGCGACGGCCGGCGTGGAGATTCTCGAAGATCTGCCCGACGTCGAAACCATCGTCGTACCGTTAGGCGGCGGAGGTTTGACAGCCGGCGTGGCTGCGGCTGTGCGCGCTCTGAAGCCCGGCACGCGTGTGCTCGCCGCGGAATCAGCCCACTGTGCGCCGTTAAGCGCCAGCCTGGCGGCCGGAAAGCCCGTTGATGTGCATGCAGCCGCCACCTTTATCACCGGCATCGGTATCGGCACCGTCCTGGAGCAAATGTGGCCGTTGTTATCCTCCGTAGTCGACAGCACGGTCGTTTCCTCCCTCAAGGAAATAAGCCAAGCCATCGCCGTCCTGTTTGAGCGTAACCGCGTTATCGCCGAAGGCGCCGGGGCAGCATCGGTGGCCGCCGCCTTGGCTGGGCGCGCCGGCTCCGGGAAAGTCGCTTGTATCGTGTCCGGCGGTAATCTCCACCAGCGGGAATTGATCGCAGTGCTCGAAGGCCGGGTGCCACGGCCTTGAACCCGCAGCGCGGGGGCCGGTGGGCGGGCAATGCAAAGTAATTTCCGGAGCTATCGGAAACAGCGCCGCCCAGCATCTATTTAGTGACTTTCTGCGGCGTCGTGCAGGGCTGTACCGCCTAGTTCTGCATTACGGGCTGAAACCCCGGCTCGCCAAGCTGCCACAGCATAAAGCTGAAGATATCGGC
>CAZNWR010000118.1:0-8801 GCA_964576645.1 uncultured Enterobacteriaceae bacterium
TCAGGACAACTGCTTGATCATATCCTGGGCCTGGCGCTTCTGCTGGTCGTTTCCTTCTTCGATGACTTCATCGAGAATGCCCTTGGCGCTGTCCTTGTCACCCAGTTCGACGTAGGCCTGGCCAGATCCAGCTTGGTCGCAATTTCATCTTCCGCGGACTGTTCCGTGGTCTCCTTGGTGCGCGGTACAAAGACAGTGTGGTCCTCGTCATCGTCTTCGTCATCTTCATCGTCCGTGCCTTCAAGCTCAATCTTCGGGATCTCCACGGTTCCTTCCATGTCCAGATCAGTGCCGTCCTCGACTGCTTCCGCCGGCGTATCTTCGTCCAGGGTCAAGTCCAGGTCGAATCCCTCGTCTTGTTTCTCGCCCTCGTCCGCGGACGCCGCTTCAGCCGCAGGCTCTTCGTCCTGGATTTCCAGCGCACTGTCGTCCAGCTCGAACTCAAGCCCCTCATCACCGCCGTCCTGCTCCAGGCTGAGTTCTTCGGCTGCGTCGGACGTTGACTCTTCCGTGTCCATACTCAGGTCAAATTCCAGACCGGCATCCTCGGGCTGAGATTCATCCCCGCCTTTCTCCTCGCCAGCTTCACCACTGGACGCGCCTTCAAACTCGATTACATTATCGGCCTCCGCCTCCGAGCCGAGATCCAGGTCCAGGGCGTCGCCGTCCGGCTTTTCCTCCCCGGCGCCCTCCATGTCGAGACCCTGTTCCGGCTCACCTCCCGATACGGCGGTTACATCCAGGAGATCCTCATCAATAGATTCATTGTCCAGATCGGCCTGCGCCGTGACATCAAGAAGCCCGTCGTTTCCTCCCGAGGATATGTCGAGAATGTCCTCCCCGCTCTCTGCAGTTCCGCCGGTAACGTCGAGCACGTTGTCTTCCTCGCCCTGTTCAGAGACCTGCTCCTCTCCGGGTTCGAGGGCGACTGCAGCTGTTACGTCAAGCAGGTCTTCTTCTTCCGCCTGCCCCGCGGTACCGTCAAGACTGCCTTCTTCCTCCGAACCGGCGGTCAGATCCAGGATTTCATCTTCCCCAGCGTTGTCGCTTCCCGCAGGCGCGGCGGTATCTCCCAGATCGAAATCCAGGCCCTCCGGCTCCGCCGCAGCCCCGGAAGACTCTTCGGCCGTCAGGTCCAGCACACCTCCGGCACCGGCACCAGCCTCCGGCGCGGCTTCTTCCTCCGCAGCGCCTTCTTCGAACAGCGCACGGTTCGGAGACATCTCCTGCCACATGGCAAGCGCCATATCCCAGTGCGGTCCCTCGCCACCCACTTTGTCATGGAGAACCTTCGCGGCCTCCTCGTATTTCTTCTTGTCACTGGCGGCGTAGAACACCTCAAGCAGCTTGGCGTGAAACTCCAGGTTGTCGGGTTCGCGGGCGATGGCCTCACGGACAAAGTCCTCGGCCTGGTCAAAATGTTCATAGGCCAGAAACACATTAACCTCAGCCAGCGGATCTTCCTCCGGCTCCTCGGCAGCCGGTGCGGGTGCTTCGGTTTCCGCCGGAGCGATGACCTCAGCCCCGCCGACAGCCTGGGGTTCTTCCGCGTCCGCGGCTTCGGGTTCCTGTTCGGCTTCCGGTGGCGCCTCCGTTTCAGGCTGTTCCAATTCCTCAGCGCCAGCGCCGGGTATTTCCGTTTCGTCCTCCGTACTGACGTACCCCGGCATCTCGACCGGCGCTATCTCCGCGACGGTGCCCTTCCGGCGTTTTATCCAGATCAGCACAGCCATGGCGATCACGACCGCGCCCAGGCCACCGCCAACAAAAACCAGATTTGCCGACACGATCCCCTTGATCCGGGCCACGATTCCGCCGGACTCCGGCGCAGGCGCGGGAGCCGCCTCCTTCGGCGCCTTTGCAACGTGCTTGGCCTGGCCGGGTGTTTTGCCGGCCGCCGCAGCGGCCGGAGCAGGCGCTGCTTTCTTCGGCGCCGGCTTGGCCGCGGCAGCGGCTGCAGGCGCCTGCTGTTTCTTTGCCCCGGCGAGTTGCTGCTGCAGAGCCGACAGATCCTTGTCCTTCAGGGAAATTAAACGCTTGAGATCGGAAATAATGTTTTCCGATTGGGAAAGGCGACTCTTAAGATCCGTGTTTTCCTGTTTCAGAGAATCCAGCTGTTCCTGTGCGAGTTGCAGTTTTTCCCCGCCTGCGTTCCCGGAAGCGGACGATCCGCCCGCACCCTGGCCGTTCTCCTTGCTGGCTGATACCAGGCGCAACTCAGACTTGCCGGAACCGGTTTCCGTTTCTTTTTGAGCCGGCGCCGTTGACCCGGAGGACGTAGGCGTACCCTCGGGCCGCTGTTGAACCTGCGCCGCCGTGGTGCCGCGTATCTGGTCCCACATGGCATATTGCGACTTGACCTGAGCCAGGGCCTGCGCCTGCGTCAACGCATCGATCTGGTCGCGGGTGGGCATATGCAGAACCACACCACGCTTGAGGCCATTGACATTATTGTTCACAAACGCGTCCGGATTTACCTTCAACAACGCCAACATCATCTGCTGTACGGATACTGAAGTATCGGGCCGCGTTTTTCCGGCAATGGACCAGAGCGTGTCGGTTGCAACAGTTGGACCGTAATCGCCCCCGGCATAGTGAGATGGCGACGGCGCGGTCTCCGAAGTCGAAGGCGCAGGAGCCGCGCCTTCCTGCATGGCCGAGCTGGGCGCCGTGGTTTCGGGCGCCGGTGCGGCACCGCCTTCCTCGGCGGGCGCATTTACGATCTGCCTGGCGTTGGCATCGTAAAGGGGCGGATCGAGCAGAACGGTGTATTCACGATACAGGCGGCCATTGGACCAGTTTGCCTCCACCAGGAAGTCCAGGTACGGCTCCCTGATGGGATCGCGACTGTAAACGTGGATGTAGTCAGCTCCATGCTCGTTTTCCTTGACCTCGAATTTAAGCTGGCTGAGCACGAATGGACGCTGGATGCCGGCCCGCTCGAAAGCATCAATACCCGCGAGCGATACAGTCAGGCTGTCGAGTGATTCCCGCGTAGGCGAAAGCAGTTCGATCCGCGCATTGAACGGCTGATTCAATCCGGACTTGAGTTCAATCTTTCCCAGTCCCAGGGCAAACACCGTTGCCGGGCACAAGGCGGCCACCACTATCCAGGCCAGAATTCGTTTCATTTCCCTAGTTCTCAATTACAGTTACTGCTAGCGCGGATCCAATAACAGCGCATAGTCCCTGGACAGACTGCCGCCCGCCCAATCGACCTGAAGCTGAACTTTCAAAATTGGTTCGCGAACGACTTTGTCGCTGGTGATCCTGATGTAGTTGCCCTTCGCATCATGCCGCAATTCGCACTTGAGTGGGATCTGCGCCGCATCCGACCCGGATACGGTACTTGCTGCAATCGTCAGGTTGCTCAATTCGCTTGGTGTTGCGGAGAGCACGTCGACCCGTGCATCCAGAGTCTGGTTCAGCGCCGAGCCCAGTTGCACGTCGGACAGCGCCAGGGCATGGGCGAGAGCCGGCTGCAGCAATAAGACGGTCGCGGCAAGTAACCCGACCAGCGATTCTCTCATGGCGACAAACCCTTTTGCGAATATCGAGAAAATTATATGCGAATCATGGACTTGTAGGCAAAAATCCAGCACTGGCCCAACCCCGAAACCGCACGAACACCCGGTAAATCCGGGCCGCCAGACCATCAATCCGCAGACAGACGCTTCTCCGGCGACTGCCCTCAAACCTGCGAAGAAGCTTTACAATTACCCCTTAACTATAGTTTATAAATAGTCTTTTACCAAAATTTCAGCGATTTGAACACTATTTAATGCCGCCCCTTTGCGCACGTTATCCGACACCACCCACAGGTCGATTGCCCTGGGGTGCGAGATATCTTCGCGAATACGCCCGACGTAAACCGGGTCGCGGCCGGCAGCCTCGGTCACCGGCGTTGGATAACCACCCGCACGCCGTTCATCCAGCACCACCAGACCGGGCATTGACTGCAGCAGCCGTCTGACCTCGTCCACGCTGATCTTTTCACGGGTTTCAACGTGGACCGCCTCGGAGTGACCGTAGAATACGGGAACACGAACGGCCGTGGCATTAACCCGAATGGACTCGTCCTCCAATATCTTGCGGGTCTCCCACAACATTTTCATTTCTTCTTTGGTGTAACCGTTTTCCTGAAAATCGTCGATCTGCGGGATCACGTTGAAAGCGATCTGCCTCGGATAAACCGCGGCCTCCACCGGTTTCCCGTTCAAAAGCACGGCGCTTTGCCGCTGCAGTTCCTCGATGGCTTCCTTTCCTGTTCCGGAAACCGCCTGGTAGGTACAAACATTGATCCTCTCTATACCCACGGCGTCGTATATGGGTTTCAGGGCGACAACCATCTGTATGGTTGAACAGTTGGGATTGGCGATGATGCCGCGATTGCGGTAGCCGGCGATGGCGCTTGGATTCACCTCCGGCACGACTAAAGGCACGTCGTTCTCGTAGCGGAATCGCGACGTGTTATCGATCACAATGCAGCCAGCCTCCGCGGCTTTCGGCGCGTAGATCCCGGACACTGAGGCGCCCGGTGAAAACAGACCGATATCGATCCCGCGAAAATCAAATTCCTGCAAGTCCTCCACCTGCAACTCCGCCCCGTTAAACGGTACGGTGGAGCCGGCGGAACGGCTGCTGGCTACTGCTCTCACATCCGCAAACGGGAAATTCCGTTCAGCAAGAATGGACAACATGCATTCGCCCACCGCGCCGGTCGCGCCGACTACGGCAACATTGAAACGTCCGCTCATGAATCGCCTTTTCTGTTCATAACAATGTTCCAGTTTCTCACCAGTAAACTCATGACGGAAACAAATAAGAATTCCAATCTAACTCCCGCAAAGACGCCAGGCGAGTGAAAAGTTGAAAGTGGAAAGAACTGCAGAAGATCATTTCTTTTCACTTATCACTGACTTATTTTCCCGGAGTGCGGCCACCACCGCGTCGCCCATTTCCGACGTTCCGAGCGCGGCTTTACCGGCCGTGCTGATGTCGGCGGTACGACGCCCCGATTTCAACACCGCCCTCACCGCCGCTTCCACCCGGTCCGCCTGCTCCGGCGAATCCAGAGAATGTCGCAAAGCCATCGCCAGTGACAGGATCATGGCCAGCGGGTTGGCGATATGGCGCCCCGCGATGTCCGGAGCGGAACCGTGAACGGGCTCGTACAAACCCAGGCCATGTTCATTCAAAGACGCCGAAGGCAACATCCCGATGGATCCCGTCAACATCGATGCCAAATCGGAAAGAATATCCCCGAACATGTTGCCGGTCAGCAGCACGTCGAATTGCCGCGGATCACGCACCAACTGCATGGCAGCGTTGTCGACGTACATGTGCTCGAGTTCGACGTCCGGATACTCGCGAGCGGTCTCCGTAACCACGTCCCGCCACAACTCGGACACTTCAAGAACGTTGGCCTTGTCCACCGAGCAGACGCGCCGCCCCCGGCGCATCGCCGCGTCAAATGCGACCCGCGCTATGCGCCTGATCTCCGGCTCGCTGTAGCGCATGGTATTGAATGCCGAGCGCTTTCCATCGGGCCCCGATTCCAGGCCCCTGGGCTGCCCGAAATAGATGCCACCGGTCAGTTCACGGACGATCAGGACATCCAGCCCTGATACCAGGTCCTGTTTAAGACTGGATGCACCGGCCAGTTCCGGGAACGCGATGGCGGGACGCAGGTTGGCGAACAGTCCCAGGCCGCTCCGTAAAGCCAGCAGTCCGCTTTCCGGCCGCAGAGCCCGGTCCAGCCGGTCCCATTTGGGTCCGCCAATGGCGCCGAACAGAACCGCGTCGCTGTCCCGGGCAAGGGCCAGCGTGGTGTCAGGCAACGGCGAGCCGGATTCGTCGACCGCGGCGCCACCCACCGGCGCGCGCGCGATGTCCACCTCCAGTCCGTATTCCGAAACCAGCACACCAAGAACCTTCTCGGCTTCCGCCATGATTTCCGGCCCTATGCCGTCGCCGCTGAGAATGGCAATTTTTGTTCCCAATTCGGTCTCCTGATGAATTAGCGTGGACCCCCGAAAAATCGGGCGCAAAGAATAGCATACGTCCCGGGCCGCGCGGACTGTATACGAACCGGCGCCAATGACTGGCGTCACGGGAGTCTCTATACTGCGCAGCCGGTCGGAAACCTACGTACCTGCGGCTACGGGGGTTGCGGTATCCGGGTGACGGACACGCTGTGAATACTTGCCGCGCTGCGCTGTCCTGCTCCGCTTGCAAGTCCGAGGTTCGCCGTCCCTGGCGAACCCGCTCGGCGCGGCAAACGTTCACAGGACGTTTGCCTGTCTCCGCCTCGCCCATGTACGCTCGATCGCCGCATCCCTGCGGCTCACGGTCCGTCACCCGGAGACCGCAACACCGCCTGTTTCAGAATTCCGCATTTATAATAGTCCGGTCTTGCTTGTAATTTTGTGCATTTAACGCCCTGCGGAGTCCTTCGGAAAACCAGTGAATCCCGGAATCGAGAAACTGCAGCCCTATCCGTTTGAAAAGCTGGCCGCCCTGTTCGGGGCCGGGACGCCTTCGACCGCTGCGGTCCCCATCGACCTGTCCATCGGAGAGCCCCGGCATGCGACTCCCGGATTCATCCTGGAGGCACTGAAGGGCGCCCTCAACCAGGCGGCACACTATCCCTCCACCCGCGGAATGCCGGAACTCAGAGAGACGATTGCCGGATGGTTGGCGCGCAGGTTCAAGCTTCCTGCCGCGAGTATTGATGGGGAGCACAACGTGCTGCCCGTGAACGGTACCCGCGAGGCACTGTTCGCTTTCGCCCAATGCCTGCTTGACACGCGCCGCGAAGCTCCGCTGGTCGTGACGGCAAACCCCTTCTACCAGATCTACGAAGGTGCCGCGTTCCTTGGCGGCGCTGATCCGTGGTATGTCAACTCCCTGGATCAACGGAATTTCGTACCGGATTTCGGCTCGGTCCCGGAGTCGATCTGGAAGCGGTGCCAATTGATCTATTTGTGCACACCCAATAATCCGACCGGCGCAGTACTGTCGGAATCGGTTCTTCGAGAGCTGCTTGAGCTCGCCGACCGTTATGATTTCGTTATCGCATCCGATGAATGCTATTCCGAAATTTACCTGGACGAGGCGCATCCGCCGCCGGGACTACTGCAGGTTGCTGCGGCCGACGGCAGAACCGATTTCAACCGCTGCATTGTGTTTCACAGTCTGTCGAAACGTTCCAATGCCCCCGGGCTGCGTTCCGGGTTTGTCGCCGGAGACGCCCGGCTGATCGAGACCTTCTACAGGTACCGGACTTACAACGGCGGAGCCATGCCGCCCTTTATCCAGAAGGCCAGCATGGCCGCGTGGAATGATGAGCGGCACGTCATCGAAAATCGCAAACTGTACCGGGAGAAATTCGACGCGGTGTTGCCGATCCTGGAACCTGTTCTGAATGTGCGCAGGCCGGAGGCGGGATTTTATCTTTGGCCTGAAACCCCTATCCCGGACGTTGAATTTGCACGGCGTCTATTCCTTGATCATGGAGTTCGCATTCTACCCGGCTCGTTTCTTGGCCGGAAGAAGGACGGCGTTAATCCAGGCTCGAACCGCGTCCGCGTGGCGCTGGTGGCATCGTTCGAAGAATGCACGGATGCGGCCCGCCGCATCCGTGATACAGTCTCCGGTAACGGCGAAGCGCCGGCATAATGTCGCTGTCGACGCCATTGCCGGCTCGATGAGAGAGAATTCAGTATGAGCAAAATGGAAAGGGTAATTGAACAGGGCTACGAACGGCGCCGGGATCCGGAAATACGCCGAGACACGGAATTACACGACGCGGTCCAGGAGGCGGTTGCCGCGCTTGACAGCGGCCGCTTGCGCGTCGCGGAAAAACATGACGGTGAATGGCGCGTAAACACCTGGCTGAAGAAGGCAGTGCTGCTCACCTTCGTACTCAGTGACAATCGCGTCATACAGGGTGGGTTTACCACTTATTACGACAAGGTCCAGGCCAAGTTCGCGGGATACGACAAAAGTAATTTTATCGATGTGGGCGCCCGGGTAGTTCCGCCCGCCGTTGCGCGATCCGGCTGTTACATAGCGCCGGGTGTCGTGCTCATGCCCTGCTACGTGAACATCGGCGCCTATATAGACAAGGACACGATGGTGGATACCTGGGCCACGGTCGGCTCGTGCGCGCAGATAGGACGCAATGTTCACCTCTCCGGTGGGGTCGGCATCGGAGGGGTGCTGGAGCCGGTGCAGGCAAACCCCACCATCATCGAGGACAATTGTTTTATCGGCGCGCGCTCGGAAATCGTGGAGGGCGTCGTGGTGGAAGAAAACTCGGTGCTGTCCATGGGCGTTTACATCGGCCAGAGCACGCGCATTTACAATCGAGAAACGGGAGAGATCTCCTACGGCCGTGTGCCCCCGGGATCGGTCGTAGTGCCTGGCAACCTGCCCTCCGACGACGGGCGCTACAGTCTCTACTGCGCGGTGATCGTCAAGCAGGTAGACGCAAAGACGCGCGCCAAGGTCGGCATCAACGAACTGCTCCGCAACGCCTGACCCCCCAATCGCCACGCCGCTTAACCCCGGCGATCGGGGCGGGCGGATGCCAGGCGGGTCCCCGGTACACACGCCTGTTGAATACGTCCCTGTAGGCTCGGGTGCGGCCGTCCCTGGCCGCACACGGTCTTCCGGGAACCCGCCCGGCAGCGCCCGCGAATGGTCACAGGCGCGTTCCGTGCAGCGACAAGCGTTCCCAGGGCACGGCGTTGCGGGATACGGGGGACGGCCCGGGAGCCGCCGGGGCGCGGCGAGCG
>CAZNWR010000119.1:0-6700 GCA_964576645.1 uncultured Enterobacteriaceae bacterium
GGGGGTGTTGCCCCCTTGTCTTTTTTCTCCTTAAGCATCTGAATCTACAGTCATAAATCGCATCGTGCAGCCACGGGTTGCCGAATTTGGTCCGGGCTGACAGGGTTACGGTTGCGCTTTGGCGGAGGAGGGCGTAAATAAGATTTGAAGTCATCCGAGTCGGGCGGGGGTTGTATGATCCGGATTCTGGTAGTGTTGGCCGCGATCGCAGTCTCAGGTTGTGCCCCAACATCCCTGCTCAAACCCGTAAATTCCTCCCAGCGCGCCTGGCTCCTTTCCGGCGCGCCACTGATCAGCCAGGATGCACCAAAGCCGGTGCTTCCCGAAGATCACGTATTCGAGCTTACCGACCCGATGAAACGGTTCGCCCGCCAGGCCGTGCGCGGCCAACTCACCGCGGAAGCCAAACTGAATGCGCTGGTGGACGCATTGTTGAAGCCGCGGGGCCTGGACATAAAATACAAGGGGGACGCCACCTATCCGGCGAGAGGCGTGTTTTTGCATCACCGGGCCAACTGCCTCTCATTTACCACGCTGTTCGTACCGCTCGCGAGATACCTTGGCTTTGATGCCAACTATTATGAAGTGGAAATTCCTGCTGTCTGGAATCTGGAGCAGAGGAATACGCTGGTGCTGTACAAGCATGTCAATTCCATTGTCTCAATGACTCCCGGGTACCAGAAGGTCGTGGACATTAACATGGAAGCGTTCGACACGAGTTATCCCCAGCAGGTGATCCCGGACAGGCTTGCGAAGGCGCAGTATTACAACAACCGCGCCATGGACTACCTGAGCCATCACGACTTCCGGGATGCCTTGCGCTATCAACTCAAGGCCTTGTCGCTGCAGCCGGACGAATCGTTTTTGTGGAGTAATCTCGCCACCTTATACAACCGCAGCGGGCACAAGCAGGCAGCGGAACTGGCTTACCGGATTGCAGTTAATACCAACCCCGAAGATCTTTTGGCCATGAGCAATGCCGCCCGGCTGTACGAGTCAATGGGACGCAGGAAACTGGCGGCGTCACTGAGAGAACGTGCCGAGCGATTCCGCAGCCGCAACCCTTATTACCAGTACGTGCTCGCCTTGAAGGCGCTGGGCGACAGCGACTACTACCTGGCGGAGAAATATGTGCACAAGGCCATCAGGCTTTATCCAGGGGAACATCGGTTTTACTTTCTTCTGGGCGTGATTTACCAGCATGAAGGAGACTACGTTGAGGCGAACAAGAGCTGGAAGAAGGCAATGAATCTCGCCAGCAAGGCCCAGGTTTCCAGATATCGTCACAAGATTGACGTGCTGCAGTCCATGAATTCATAGGTAGAAGGTCGTCATCCCGGCACGCGGCGGCCAGGCACCCACACCGTCATCCTGGACGCGCAGCGTCCAGGATCCAGTAAATCAAATGCGCCCACTTCGCGGACACTTTATCTACTGGATTCTGGCGTACGCCAGAATGACGACAGGGCGACGGTCTCCGGATTGCGTGCGTCTAAACGAGCTCTTTCCGTGCCGCCCAAACCACGCCGAGGCTCACTCCATAGACGGCTATTGCCGCAATCGCGATGAATTCGACGTTGGTGGCGACAGAGGCCGCTTTATCGGCTAGGGAAAGAATCGGGGGGAGTTGCCACACGGCAACGGCCGAGCCCAGCGCGGTAGCGGCCAGCAGGATGATGTTCTTGAGCCAAAGTGGTAGTTCATTCCTGCGCGGCAGCCTGGCCATGACCGCCACGGTAAAGCCCGCGTCATCCAGGTAGGGTTCGGATCGGCGGGCCGCCGCAAATTGTGAGTCCAGATCGATCATGTCGATGTTTCCTCTTTCCAGTCCGAAAGACTTTCCTGCAGCCTTTGCCGTCCTCGCTGTATATGGCTTTTGACGGTTCCCAGCGGGCAATTCATCACTTCCGCGATCTCCTGGTGGGACATTTCCCGGTGCAGGAACAAGTGTAACGCCATTCGCTGGTCGGGTGACAGTTTCGCCATGGCATGGGCCAGATCGCGGTGCAGGGCGAGCTCGCCTTCCTGGTCGCGGCCGGACTCCGGCAGCTCCCGTTCGCCCAAGGTGTCTTCCGGTTTGAGCGTGCGGCGGTGGGCAAGAAAGCAGTTGTAGGCAATTCTGTAGAGCCAGGTAAAAAATTTGGCATCGCCGCGGAACTGGCGGATAGCCTTGTAGGCCTTGATGAAGGTCTCCTGCGCCAGGTCATCGGCAAGGGCTTCGTCCCAGCCGGTGATCTGGCGAAGTGAATACCGCAACTGGGACTGGTAGCGTTTGACGAGTTCCGCGAATGCATGTTGGTCGTCGGCCTCAATGACCCGGCTGACCAGGACCTGGTCGTCCATGAAGTAAAGTCTCTATGGAGCACCTGCATCGCGGGATTTATCCCCGTTCCCATTCTTCTCCAGCTTCCATATGAGAAGCTGCGCCAGGCCTATAAACAACGGAATGAGGCCGAACGACGCGGCGGCAGTGGAACCGCTCAGCAGGAAGCAGAGAAAGATCCCGAGCCCGGTTCCGCACAGCGCCAGGCCTTTTTGCAGGTTGTTCTTGGGCTTGCGCTCGCTGAGCATGGCCTCCATCACCTGGGGCGGGATTTCCTTGCCGCTGGCCAGGTACTGGTTGATGGTATCGTGGGTCAGGCGCCGGCGCCGATAGGCCCAGTAAAGCACCGCGGCGACTATCATGATGGGGCTGCCGAAAATGAATATGATGGCCAGCATCGCAACCGCCAGCTCCCCTGAGCTTTCGCGCCCTCCAATGCCGGGGCCTCCTGACGCGTTGATGGTAATGGGGCCCATGTTGCGTAGCGCATCCGCGATGTCCTTTCTATCGGAGGCGCTCAGATTTGTATGCTTGTCCAGAATCTTGCTGATCGCCGCGCTGAACTTCTTGTTCTGCTGCGCTTGATTGCCGGCGTTGGCAGAATCATGGTTAATCTCAATTTGCACCGCTGCGTGCGGGCTTTGAGGAGCCGGGGGGGGCGGCTGATTGTCCGCCCGGGCGGGAGCAGCCAGTACCAGAAATAGTGCAAAGACGGCGGCGAGGTTTCTCATCGGTAGTTCCCCAGGATCAGATTTTCAAGGCGCATGAGCGGATCGAGTTAAAGTGCCGGTTTCTGCGGCGCCCGGCGGTACACGTATTCATAACACGGACACGGGTCGGTAGCCGCATCCGGGGCGTCGTTTTCGAACACGCGACCCTTGGTGGCCGGTTCCTGTGGCACCTGGCTGACGGGCTTGTGTTCCCGCAGTTGGCGGGCCATCTGCGCCTGGATCACGCCATCCAGCCTGTGGTTGATGCCGGTCATGGCAATTGGTCGGTCCGCCGCCGCGGCGCTGGAGGCAAAGGCGGCGGCCAGCATGAGACCCGCAAATAGCCTGGTAACGGTTTCCATTCTGCTGTCCTCCTGGGACTAAGATTGCATTCGAACCTTAGATGCAGGCGGGGACGGCTTTGGATGCAGTGGCCGCATTTCATTGGAATGCGAAATAAAATCCTTTTATATTTCAATTACTTGGTTAAGGCTTGTGGCAGTGGTTGCGCTGAATTGGCTACGATGCGGGACGAGCGTGGTCGGCGCCTGCCGGGAAGGGATTCAAATCTGGCGTAATTGCGCCAGGACGTTGGTAGTCTGATTGAGACGATCCACCAGGGTCCTTACAAATACCTTCAGGAATTTGAGCTGGGTGCCGTGTTCCGCGCGGTCCAGGGTGGCGGCATTGACCCGGATCAGCGAGACGTCCGTCTTGCTGGTCACGGTGGCGGAGCGCTGGGTCTTGGATACAAACCCCATTTCTCCAAAACAGTCGCCTTCCTGCAATGTGTTCAGGTGCTGTCCGCTTTTGTACACGTCCACGATACCGGCGAGCAAAATATAGAAGGAATCATCCTGTTCCCCTTCAACGATAATCGTGTCTCCGGGCTTGTAAGTCTGCCAATTGCTGGCGCGGACAAGCTCCCAGATCTCCGCGTCGGTAAATTCCTTGAAGAATCCCAGCCCCTTTAGCGACTGGAACTTGGAGCGCATGGCATCTTCACTTTCGATCTTCTCCAGATCGTCGAAAATCAAGGCCAGATCCGCCGCCAGATCAAGGCCGGAGCCGTAGCGTGCGGCACTTTTCTTTTTGAGCATCCTGTTGAGGACATAGTCCAGACCCTCGGGAAGATCCGTTCGATACTCCGAGAGCGGTCGGGGCTTGTTATGCGTGATCTTCTGGGCGATCGCCGGCAGCGATTCCCCCTTGAAAGGGTGGTGGCCGGTGAGCAGCTCATAGGTGACGGTACCCAGCGAGAATATGTCCGTGTTGCTGTTAATGTCCCATTCGTTGATTTGCTCCGGGGACATATATAGCGGGGAGCCGAGAAAACCGTCGAATTGGGTGGAAGTCTCGTCGGCGCGGCTGATGCGCGCTATGCTGAAGTCCGAAACCCGGATATCACGGTCCGTGGTGAAAAGGATATTGCTCGGCTTGATATCGCGATGAACGATGCCCTGGCGGTGGGCATAATCCAGCGCCTTGGCGCACTTGTAGACAATACCGACGACTTCTCTCACGGGAAGCAGGACGTCCGGCCGGCAAAAGGCCTGCAAGGTCTTGGCGCCTGCAACAAACTCCATAACCAGGTAGCACAGCTCCCCGTCAACCCCGGCGTCGTACAGTTTCAGGATGCTGGGGTAATCCAGCACGCCCGCGGCATGCGCCTCGTTGAAGAAAAGCTTGCGGAACCGTGCTCCGTCCTGAACGTGGGCGGCGTAGTGGGGGTGGGCAACCTTCAGCGCGATGGTGCGGTCGGAAAAGGGGTCATGAGCCGCGTAGACGGTTCCCATGCTGCCGTGCCCGACCTCTTCGATGATCTCGTATTTACCGATCACCTCCGGTTCGGCAGCCACGGTGTGAAACGTGCTGTCCAGACGTGCCGTTGGCATTGCTTCATCCATAGACTTTGACTACGCCTGCTGGTTGGCGGGGAGGGGGAGTCCTGCGTCCTCTCAGACGGTAAATCTATCAAATTGGGCCAAAAGTAAAAACACGGATCGGCTCTCCGACTGGCCGTTCGCAACCGGCACGCCTTGATGCGAACGCCAGGTGCCGCTGGCGACCGGCTCCGGGAGCCTCCCGAGAGGTTATCAAGCTTTCCTTCCCAGATTTAACGATAAGTGTAGATTATAATATGCTTTAATACAATATGTTATCTATTAAATATAATGTTATTTCATGGTTGTTAAATGCACGGAAATCGGGTCCTGATGGCTAAATTTTGGTAAATTTCATTAGTGGCAAGGGCGACCTGGGACAAGCGGATCTATGACAGCGGCTGTACCAACTGCCCGCGCTTGGTGACGCATTTGTCGGACATGGGCCAAAAGCATCCCGATTACTTCAACGCCCCCGTACCCCCGTTCGGCGCGAGTCGACCGGAACTCCTGATCGTCGGTCTGGCACCGGGCGCGCACGGTGCCAACGCCACGGGGCGGCCGTTCACCGGCGACCATGCCGGGATCCTGCTGTACCGAACCCTGTACGAATTTGGGCTCAGCAGCCGGCCGCAATCCACGGACCGGGCCGACGGCCTGCGCCTGAAAGGCTGCCGGATAACCAATGCGGTCAAATGCCTGCCACCGGCGAACAAGCCCTCCACCGACGAGATCCGGCAATGCAATGTTTTCCTCAAGGCAGAACTGGCGGCGTTGGGATCACCCCTGGTGATAGTCGCCCTGGGTCGGATTGCCCATGACGCGGTGCTGATGGCCGAGATGCTGCGGCGCAGCAGCCATGCTTTCGGCCACGGCAGGACCCATCGCATCGGGGACGGACGCTGGCTGGTGGATTCCTATCATTGCAGTCGTTACAACACCCAAACCCGGCGCCTGACGGAAACCATGTTCCGGTCTGTGTTCCGAACGGCGGTCGCTCTCGCGGCGGCCGGTGAGGAAACCAGTCAAAAGTGGAAGGCCACAAGTGAAAAGAAATGACCTTCCCGGGTTCTTTCCACTTTCGACCGTCCACTTTTATCCTCCGACATGGCTGCCGGTAACGAACTGATGGAGGACTTTGAGCCGGAGACGTTCCTCAAGGGTCTGACCACCCGCCCCGGTGTTTACCGGATGTACGACGCCGCCGGCAAGGTCCTCTACGTGGGCAAGGCCGGAAACCTCAGGAAGCGCGTTGCCAGCTATTTCGGCAAGCGCGCCGATTCTCCCAAGACGAGGGCGCTGGTCGGGCAGATCCAGTCCATTGACGTGACGGTAACCCGCACCGAGGGCGAAGCGCTGCTGCTGGAGAGCAATCTGATCAAATCCCTGCGGCCCCGCTACAACGTGGTGCTGCGCGACGACAAGAGTTACCCCTACCTGTACCTGTCCAGCGACCAGCAATATCCGCGGCTGAGCTTTTACCGTGGCGCCCGCCATGGCAAGGGCCGTTACTTCGGGCCCTATCCCAGTGCGGGCGCGGCGCGCCGGACTTTGAACCTCGCCCAGAAGCTGTTTCGCATCCGCCAATGCGACGACACGTTCTTCCGCAATCGCAGCCGGCCCTGTCTTCAGTACCAGATCAAGCGCTGCAGCGCGCCCTGCGTCGGCCATATCGACGCGCAACAGTACCGGGAGGATGTCGATTGCGCGGTGTTGTTTCTGGAGGGCCGCAATGAGGAGGTTATCGGCATGCTCACGGGGCCGATGCAGCGGGCAGCCGAGGC
>CAZNWR010000119.1:6710-8188 GCA_964576645.1 uncultured Enterobacteriaceae bacterium
TGTACGTCTTCTGCCCGGCGTAGACGACCCGGTAGCCGAGACGCTGGAATTCGAAAGGGCGGGCCACTATCGCGACCAGATCGCGGCGCTGCGGCGGATACAGGAGCAGCAGGTGATCACGGCGCCGTCGGGGGACTGCGACGTGGTCGGGTTCGCCCTGATGGGCGAGAGGGCGTGTATCCAGGTTTTCTACGTACGCGGCGGCCGCAATCTCGGCAGCAGGGCGTATTATCCCGGTCTCGGCAGCGCCGCGTCGGTTCAGGAATTGGCGGCGGCTTTTCTGAAGCAGCATTATCTGACTGGCCGCGGCCGGCAGGATATCCCCCGGGAGATCTACGCCAGTCACGAACCTGAAGATCGGCTGCTGCTGCAACAGGCCTTTGCCGATATGCGTGGCGGGCAGGTGCAGATCCGCAGCCGGGTGCGCGGAGACAAAGCCCGCTGGGTGACCATGGCGCGCGAAAACGCGGAAATTGCCTTGCAGCATCGCATCTCCGCCGACGAGAATTACCGTCAGCGCCTGGAGGAGGCGGCCGGCGCCCTTGGGCTGCAGGAAGCGCCGGAACGGATCGAATGTTTCGATATCAGCCACACCCGCGGCGAGGCGGCGGTGGGCTCGTGCGTGGTCTACGGGGTTGAGGGTGCGCTGAAGAGCGAGTACCGGCGTTTTAACGTAACAGGCATCCAGGCCGGGGATGACTACGCGGCGATGAGGCAGGTCATAGAGCGCCGTTACGCCCGGGTGCGGCGCGAAGAGGGCAAATTGCCTGACCTGATCCTGATCGATGGTGGCCGGGGCCAGGTGCAGGCGGCGCTTGGCGTCTTACGGGAACTGCAATTGGGGGAAATTAATGTGATTGGCATAGCAAAGGGTCCCGCGCGTAAAGCCGGAATGGAGACCCTGATATTTGCACGACCCAACAAGGATGCCCGCCTGCCACCCAGTTCTCCGGCTTTACACCTGATCCAGGAGATCCGGGACGAGGCCCATCGATTCGCCATCACAGCTCACCGGCTCCGCCGCGGCAGGCGCCGCTCACAGTCACCGCTGGAGCAGGTGGAGGGCGTGGGCAGCAAGCGCCGCCAGCAGTTATTGCGGTTCTTCGGCGGTATGCAGGGCGTGGAGCGCGCGGGGATGGAGGAGCTTGCCAAGGTGCCGGGTATCAACAAGAATCTGGCGCGGAAAATCTACAACGCACTGCACGGCGATACATGAACATCCCCAACTCTCTGACCGCGCTGCGGATCGTACTTATCCCGGTATTTGTGCTGGTGTTCTACCTGCCGTGGAAGGAAAGCCACCTTGCGGCCTGCCTGGTGTTCACCGTGGCCGCGCTTACCGACCTTCTGGACGGTTATCTGGCGCGGCGCTTGAACCAGATCTCGCGGCTTGGAGAGTTTCTGGACCCCGTGGCCGACAAGCTGATGATCGGCGTCGTTCTGGTGTTGCCGTATTTTCAACGAACCTCCGGGCTCGG
>CAZNWR010000119.1:8198-8758 GCA_964576645.1 uncultured Enterobacteriaceae bacterium
GTCGTTCTGGTGCTGTTGGTACAGAGGGACCCGCGCGCGCTGCTGGCGCTGCCGGCGGCGGTCATCATCGGACGCGAAATCACAGTGTCCGCCCTGCGTGAATGGATGGCGGAGTTGGGGGCGCGGAGTAAGGTTGCGGTCTCGGTACTGGGCAAAATTAAAACCATTGCACAAATGGTGGCGCTGATCCTGATGACTTTCCGTGAGCCGCTGCTGGGTCTGCCGGTGTACAAAACCGGCATCGCGCTTCTCTACCTGGCGGCCCTGCTGACGCTCATGTCCCTGTGCCAGTATGTGATCAGCGCTTGGCCTAAATTGCGGGAAACCGCAGCAAAACAGTAGCTTAAATGGCGGTAATCCCGGCTGTGGCGATTGACAGTACGGCCGACGCCATTACAATATCGTGCCTGCCCGAGCTGCAACAGCGGGCAGGGTGGCCCCGGCAACGGAATCAACAACTGACGCTGGTCAGTGCGGCAGGGAAGATCGATCCGGGGCAGATAAAGCGGGAATAGCTCAGTTGGTAGAGCGCAACCTTGCCAAGGTTGAGGTCGCGAGTT
>CAZNWR010000120.1:0-8692 GCA_964576645.1 uncultured Enterobacteriaceae bacterium
GATCCCCTGGGTATTCGCCTGGACACAGAACCGTCATCATGTGCCGGCCTGGTTTGGCATGGGAAGCGCCTTGAAAAGTTTCGTGGATGTGCGCGGCTCGGACGGCAAAATCCTGTTGCAGCGAATGTTCAATGATTCGAGGTTGTTCCGCCTGATCATCGATGAAGTCGAAAAGTCCCTCATGTTTGTGGATATGGACGTGGTCCGCGCTTATGCGGAACTGGCGGGAGCCCGGTTTGCCGAGATTCACACTCTCATTCAGACGGAACATGAACTTACCGGCAAAATGGTGCTGTTGATCACGGAAGAACGTGCCCTTGGTGAGCGTTTTCGAAAGTTCACCCGTAAATTGCAGCGGCGCGGCGATATTCTCAAACAGGTCGGGATGATCCAGGTCCAGCTCATCAAGCGCTTTCGTCAGAAGCGGGATCACGGTGACCTGATACCGCTGTTGCTGTCCATCAACTGCATCTCGTCCGGATTGGGCTGGACCGGCTGAGCCGCGCCCACCCACAGAATGCTGCAGTGCGGCGTTCTTTCCGAGGTCCCCGTATAACCCACTGAGCAGTAAGGATATATTCTTATTGCACTGCAGCATAAACCGGTTACAATTATGACAATCAAATGTCAGCCATGCAGGGGCAAGTTCATAATGGAAATCAAAGACAAAGTAGCCATCGTTACCGGAGCGGCCAGTGGCATCGGTCGCGCAGTCAGTCTGGAACTTGCCCGGCGCGGCGCCAAGTGCATCGGCATGGTCGATGCCTCGGACAACATTCAGGTTGCCGCGGATCAGGTGAATAACGAAGTCGACGCGACCGTAGCGGTAGCCTTCCACGGGGACGTGACCCTGGAAGCATTCCGCGCCCATGTGTACGACACCCTGGGCAGTGAGTACGGCACGGTAGGCATATGTGTGCCGGCCGCGGGGATCACCCGGGATGCGCTGGCCGTGCGGATGGACAAGGAAACGGGCAAGGCCCGCATCTACCCGGTTGAGAAATTCCGTCAGGTGTTGGAAATCAACCTCGTCGCGCCGGTCTACTGGGCCATGGAAATGATCGCGCGCATCGCGGAGGATCGCGCCGCCCGCGGATTGAAGCGTTGGCATCCCCAGGAGCGCGTCCAGGGCACGATAATTTTCATCGGCTCGGTGTCATCCATGGGTAACAAGGGCCAGGTTTCCTATGCCTCGACCAAGGCCGGACTGGAAGGGGCGGCGGCCACATTGACCATGGAAGCTATCTTTCACGGTATACGCTGCGGCGTCATTCATCCCGGATTTACAAACACTCCCATGGTGCAGGCGCTGGGTGACGAGTTCATCGGCGGTCACATCCTGCCCATGACCCAGTTGGGCCGGCTGATCCGCCCAGAAGAGATTGCCGACGCCATCTGCTTCATGATCTCCAACTCCGCCGTCAGCGGCCAGCTTTGGGCCGACGCCGGCTGGCATCCTCTGCCCGCCTGACGCGCGGCGGTTAACATCCTTTCTCCGGGCGCGCGGCGTCCAGCAACAGATCGGTCCCGACAGGCGCTGACGGCACCCTGCCGTTGCATCCGCGATGTAACTTCCCGATACTCACTGCTGTTTAATTTCCATGCAGCAGAGTTCCATTATCTGGAATTTCTGTCTGTCCAGAGATCCGCGGAGCAGGGGGTGTACATGTCCACGCTATTTCGCTTGATGGTGGTTTCAATAATAGTTGCATGGGGGACCTCGTGCGCGCAGGCCGCGGACAACCCCGCCAAGCGACTTATCACACTCAACGATATCAATTCGCAGCGCGATGTCAGTGACCCGCATATTTCCCCGGATGGGAAATGGGTGGCCTACACGGTTTCACACGTGGACGTGAAGGCCGATAAAGATGACAGCGATATCTGGATGACAAGCTGGGATGGAAAACAAAGCGTACGGCTCACCCACACGACTGACAACGACTGGGAGCCGCGTTGGAGTCCCGACGGGCGTTACCTGGCATTTCTTTCGGATCGCAACAGTAACAAGGATGAGGGCGAGGACGCGGACTGCAAGGGAGACCAGGTGTGGCTTCTGGACCGGCGCGGCGGCGGGGCGTTTCAGCTCACGGACGTCGACGGTGATGTGTCGGATTATGAATGGTCTCCGGACGGCAAGGAGCTTGTGCTGTCGGTTGAAGTCGGAGAACGCCCCTGTTCGGGCAGCGACAAGCCTAAACCCATAGTCATAACCAGGCTTCAGTTCAAGGATGACACCGAGGGTTACCTGGGTAAGGCGCGTACACACCTGTTCCTGTTCAATGTGAAGCATCGAAGCTCGGTGCAGCTCACGTATGGTCCGTATAACGAGCTACTGCCCTCGTGGTCGCCGGACGGATCCACCATAGCCTTTGTCAGCAAGCGCAGTAATCCGGATATCGATCGCACTTATAACTGGGATATTTTCCTGATGAAGCCCGTTCCCGGTGCGCCGGCCCGGCAGTTGACGACCAACAAGGGTACGGACGGCGATCCGTCGTCCGGTTTTCGTGTCCATTGGAGTCCGAACGGCTCAGACATCGCTTATCTGCGCGGCGGCAATCCCAAGTGGGGCTACTATGCGCTGCAGCAGGCCGGGGTGATTTCAACGGCCGATGCCAAGGTGGTACTTCCCACCGAGAAGCTGGATCGCAATACCACTAAACCGATGTGGTCGCCGGACGGCCGCTACATCTATTTCATGCTGGAAGACGACCAAAGCGTGGAGCTGGCACGGGTCCGCGCAACCGGCGGACACGTTGAACGTTTGACGAAACCGGGCAGGACGGTCACTGACTTCGATGTCGGGCGCCGTGGGCGCGTGGCCGTGCTGTCCAGTACGCCGGTTCAGCCCTACGAGGTATCGGTGCTCGATGACGGCAAGCTGCGCCGGATCACGCACCAGAACGATGCCTGGCTGTCGGATATCAAGCTCGCCAAGACGGAAGCCATATCCTATCCCAGCAGCGCGGACGGCACACCCATTCACGCCGTCGTCACGCTGCCGACGGATTATCAGCCCGGGCACCGCTACCCCACCAAGCTGCACCTGCACGGCGGCCCCGTGGGCCAGCACCAGTTCGAATTCTATTTCGACTGGCAGCTTTTCGCGGCCAAGGGCTACGTGGTCGTGGCACCGAACCCACGCGGCAGTTCCGGGCGCGGTGCGGAGTTCCAGCATGTGATGCTGGGCAAATGGGGCGGTCTGGACGAAAAGGATGCGGTATCCGCCGTCGATTATCTGGTGAATAAGGGCATTGCCGATCCGGACAAGCTGGTCGTGGGAGGCTGGAGCTACGGCGCCATCCTCACCAACTACGTGATCGCTTCAACGCATCGCTTCAAGGCCGCCACCAGCGGCGCCGGCATGTCGGACATGTTCGCGGGTTATGGCTTTGACGAGTACATTAAGGATTGGGAACTGGAACTCGGGCGGCCCTGGAAGGACCCCGATCACTGGATGCGGGTGTCATACCCGTTCTTTCACGCCGACCGGATCACGACGCCGACCCTGTTCATGGGCGGCACCAAGGATTTCAACGTGCCGCTGATCGGCGGTGAGCAGATGTACGAGGCGTTGCGCACCCAGGGCATCCCCACGGAACTGGTGATCTATCCCGGCCAGCATCATGAGTTCGCGCGTCCCAGCTTCCGGGAGGACGTGCTCAGGAGGTATTTCGCCTGGTATGCGCGATTCCTGAAGTAGGGTCGCGGTGTTGTAGCGACTGGCGCCGCGCTAAAGACCGTATCCCACGTCACCGGTGCGGATGGCTAATCGCTGACGACGAATGACAGTACTGGCGGCATGGGTGCTCCCGGAACAGGGTACAGACGGCTGAGAGCGGTGCGGTATCCGGGTGCCGGACCGTTATTCACAGCGTGTCCGGCACCCGGATACCGCGACGCTGCGCGCTAAGGACCCTTCCCCATGCCACGCCTGTCGACGATTAATCGCCGGTAACGAATGATCCGAATCAGGTTTTTGTGGATTCGCGTTCGTCCAGCGGCGTGTAGCGGCGCTCCGTGGCGCCGGTATAGATCTGCCGCGGCCGCCCGATGCGCCGTTCAGGATCCTCCATCATCTCCTTCCATTGGGCGATCCAACCCGGAAGGCGTCCGATGGCGAACATGACCGTGAACATGGTGATGGGAATGCCCATGGCCTTGTAGATCAGGCCGCTGTAGAAGTCCACGTTGGGATAGAGCTTACGCTCGATAAAAAACGAATCCGACAGGGCGGTTTGCTCCAGTTCCTGTGCGAGGTCCAGCATCGGGTCGTCTACGCCCTTCTTACCCAGGACCAGACTGGCCATCTGCTTCAGGATTTTCGCCCTTGGGTCATAGTTCTTGTATACCCGATGACCGAATCCCATGAGCCGCACGTGGGACTTCTTGTCCTTGACCCTGTTGACGAACTCCCGGCAGCTCATCCCCGAGTTCTGGATCTCCTGCAGCATTTCAATGACCGCCTGGTTGGCGCCGCCATGCAGAGGACCCCACAGGGCGCAAATACCGGCGCTGATGGAAGCGAACAGATTGGCCTGGCTCGAACCCACCAGTCGTACTGTGGAGGTTGAACAGTTCTGCTCGTGGTCCGCGTGCAGGATCAGGAGAATGTTGAGCGCGCGTACCAGGTCGTCATCCACATGAAAGGGTTCGGTAGGTACCGCGAACATCATTTGCAGGAAATTGGCACAATAGGTCAGATGATTCTGTGGGTAAATCATCGGCTGGCCAATGCTCTTCTTGTAACTGAAGGCGGCGATTGTGCGCAGTTTGGATAATAGCCTCGTGGCCTGCATGTCCATGTTTTCGAAGACATTCAGTGATTCGGGATAGTAGGCGGACAGGGAACATACCATGGACGAAAGGATAGCCATGGGGTGGGCCGTGGCGGGATAGCCGTCGAAGAAATGGGTCATGTCCTCATGGATCATGCTGTGGTTCGTCAGCAGCCTGGAGAATTTCTGCAACTGCTCCTTGGTCGGCAATTCCCCGTAGATGAGCAGGTAGCTGGTTTCCACAAAAGTGGATTTTTCAGCGAGTTCTTCGATGGGAATGCCGCGGTAGCGCAGGATGCCACCCTCACCGTCGAGATAAGTGATCGAACTGGTGGTGGAGCCGGTATTCACGTACCCGTTGTCGAGCGTAATGTAGCCCGTTTCGGATCGGAGCTTGGATATGTCGACGGCCTTTTCGTTTTCAGAGCCGGTCACGATTGGCAGCTCGATTTCTCTACCGTCCAGGTTAAGTCTGGCGATGTTGCTCATCGGAGGACTCCTCGGTTGTGACCTGCAGGGACAGTCTGCAGGTGAGAGCGGGTCATCTATTGTATAATGCACTGCAGCAAAAACGGAAACGCCGTCTGCCACTGGCAAGGGATTTGGATGATCGATACCGTACAGCAAACAGGGCTTGCGCCCCAAAGGCCGGGACGGGCCTGATGGTGGCTCATACCCGCACGCCGCCCCGCATACGCGCCGCAAAAGTTGCGGACGTTCCCCTGATCCTGCAATTCATCAGGGAGCTGGCGGAGTACGAACGGCTGGCTCACGAGGTGGTTGCCGATGAAGCCCTAATTGAGCGGACCCTGTTCGGCGATCGGCCTGTTGCTGAAACTCTGCTCGCATTCCAGGATTCTGAAGCCGTAGGTTTTGCATTGTATTTCCACAACTATTCCACGTTTCTGGGCCGTCCAGGGCTCTATCTGGAGGACCTGTTCGTGCGACCCCATGCCCGCGGCCGGGGGATCGGAACCACATTGCTTGCCGCGGTAGCCCGTATCGCCGTGGAACGCGGCTGTGGCCGGCTGGAGTGGTCCGTGCTGGACTGGAATGAACCGGCTTTGCGGTTTTACCGATCTCTGGGGGCGGTGCCGATGGACGAATGGACGGTCCACCGGGTCACGGGCCCCGCGCTGGCACACCTGGCTAATCTTCAGGATTCAGATGAAATAGGGGACAAGGAAAAATAGCAGCGCCGCCAGGCCGGCGCTGATGGCGGCATAGGGCAGTTGGGTCAGCGCGTGTTGCATGGTGGTGCAACCGCTGGCCTGGGCGGAAAGTACCGTTGAATCCGAATAGAAGCAGGCATGGCTGCCGAGTGTGCTTGCCGACATCGTTGCCCCGATGACCAGTGGCATGTCGGCGCCGGCGCCGCGTGCCAGAGGTACGATGATGGGCAGAGCGATGACGAAGATGCCCCAGCTCGACCCGGTTGCAAACGATATGGCTCCCATGGTCAGAAATACCAGCAATGGCACGAGGTGAGCCGTCATCAGGGGCTGTACCGACGCAATTACGTAGCGGGACAGTCCGAGATCAGCGTTAATGTCCTTCAATATGAAGGCGGCAACCACGATCATCAACGGTTCGATCATGATCTTGACCCCGTCAATCACCGTATCGAATGTTTCGTGAAAAGTCAGGGCGCCGGTCGCCACGATGAGCGCGATAGTGACCCCCAGGGTAACGTACAGGCTTCTGAGGAAATCGAGATCGAACCACCACGTCAGAATGACCAGGCTCGCCAACGGCAGAACAAAATGCCAGACAGTTGACTTTGCCCCTTCCTTCTCCCTGATGGAATGGTGGGCGGTTTCTATGCGCTCGGCTTCGGGCGGGACCGTCTGCCCGGTGCTCTGCGCACGCTCCTCCGCCGCGCGCATGGATCCGAGAAGAGGAAACTTGTTCAATGCCACAAACGGCACGATGAGAATCGTAAGCCAGGTGTAGAACATGAAAGGGATGGACGTGATGTATGCGTGCAAGCCATGCCCGGAGGCGGCGATCCCGTTATTCTCCAGCAATTTGCCGAAGAACACTCCCCAGGTGGATATGGGGATGATGACGCTGACCGGTGCCGCGGTCGAGTCGACAATAAACGAAAGCATTTCCCGGGAAATCCTGAACCTGTCGGTGATGCGGCGCATGGCGGTTCCCACGGCCAGCGAGCTGAGGTAATCATCCGCGAATACCAGGATTCCCATTATCCAGGCGCACAGGAGCGCGCCGGATTTGCCTTTCACTATGGAGATGATCCGCTCGGTGAATGCGTGGCTGGCGCCGATGCGTATGAGGAGCGCCAGCAGGCTGCCCATCAATCCGCATACCAGGATGACCCAGGCCACGTCTTCCTCCATCATCACCTTGAGTGAGGTCTGTGCGAGAGTGCCTGCGACATCGTGCGGATGGAGAATGACTATCCCCGCGACTGAACCGAATAACAGGGATTCGATCGGTCGTCGTGTTATGACGGCAAGCACCAGCACTGCGGCTGTCGGGACCAGGCAGAGCACCCCATAATCCGGCATGGTTCAGCTCCCCGCGAGCAGGTTAGTAAAGATTTTTGATCCCCCGGCCGAATGGCCCGTTGCTATTGTACACGCGTCATCGTGCACGACGAGAGTTGAAACCACCGCACCCGCTTATCGTCGTTCTGCTTTTATTCCGTCCGTCCAATGTGTTATAACCCCGAAGGCGATGCTTGAGAGCACCTACCGGTGAATTGCGGCACGGCTGCCGCTTAGGACGACAACGACGTACTGAATCCCATATGGCGATATCTTCCTTGAGCGAGCAGCTTGACGGCGGCGCGCGACTGCATGATCGTGACCTCAGAAAGACTGCAATAAATCCCGATTTCTGGTATCCGTTGCTCCGCTCACGCCGGTTGAAGCCGGCCGCCGTTGCATCCGTCCATTTCGGCGATCAGCCGATTGCGCTTATACGCACCAAGAGCGGGAAACTGTTTGCGCTGGAAGATCGCTGTGCCCATCGCCAGGTACCGATAAGCGCCGGCGTGGTGGAAGGGGAAAACGTACGCTGCTGCTATCACGGTTGGACTTACGATTGTTCCGGCCGCTGCGTGAATATTCCTTACGTGGGGCGCAGCGAACTGGTACCGCGCGGCGTAAGAAGTTATCCGTGCCGCGAAGAATATGGACTCATCTGGGTATTCCCGGGAAACGCAGAACGGTCGGATTCCGTGCCGTTTCCGGACGTGCCGGCTTGGCGCGATCCCCACTACAAAACCCGATACCTGGATCACGAAGTGGGTTGCCATTATTCCTTCTTGCACGAGAACCTCATGGACATGAATCATCAGTTTCTGCATCGAAAGATCATGGCCAGAATACGCACCACTTTCCTGGGATTGCGTGAGGGGGAGGACTGGGTGGAAGTCGATTACACGTTTTCCAGGATCGGAAAGCAGCCGTTGGGAGAGAAGTTTATGTTGGGGAAGCGTCCCGATACGCCTGACCCTGATGAGCCCAATGATCTGATGACGGTGCGCACGCAGTATCCTTACCAGGTACTGAAGTTCTGGACCGGCGGAAGTGAACATCCCGCCCTGGACTTGTGGATTACCTATGTCCCGGTCGACGCGGAGCAACGCAGAAATCGCACTTTTGCATTAATGAATATCCGCAAGCCTTCCGTGCCGGGGCTGATGGAATTGTTATGGCCGTTTATCGTCTGGTTCACCAACGGGATATTTGCGGAGGACAAGTGGGTCGTGGAAATGGAGCAGGCTGCATTCGACCGCCAGGACGGCGACGAGAACCAGGAAATATTTCCGGTTATCCTCAGCGTTCGGGATCTGTTGTTGAGAAAAGGCGTGCCATTGAGCACGGCTGAATTGCAGCCTTCGGCCGGCTGAAAACGACCCGCCTCCGGTCCGGGCCCTACCG
>CAZNWR010000121.1:0-8689 GCA_964576645.1 uncultured Enterobacteriaceae bacterium
GACCATCACCGACGTAACGGAAAATGCCTACCTGATCGACCAGAACGTACGCCAGGCGTCCCTGTCGGAAGCATTGGACAGACTGGCTACCGGTGTCATATTCATCAACGAAAACCTGAAGGTGTTCTATACCAACAAGTCAGCCGACGCCCTGCTCAAGTCCAGCCGCCCGCTGGCGCTGAAGGACGGATATCTGTCCTGCACCAGCGCGGATAAGACGGCTGAACTGCAGCGGCTGGTACTGCAGGAAACGGGCAACACCTTCACCCTGGAAAGTGAAGGGGAACCGCCCCTGCACCTGCTGGTATCGCCGCTGCATTCCCACAACGAAAATTACGGGCACGACCTGCCCATTGCAATCATTCACATCTTCGAAACGGTTCAGGATTCGGAACGTATAGAAGACGTGATCCGCTCGCTATACAACCTGTCTCCCACCGAGGCGCGTATTGCCGCAAAACTGGTGCTGAAACCGAACCTCCAGGATATTGCCAACAACATGGGCATCACCTATAACACCGCGCGCACCCACCTCAAGCGCATTTATTCCAAGACCAAGACCAACCGCCTCTCAACGCTTGTCCACATGATCGTTACGGGACCGGTGGGTTTGCTGCTGCACTCAACTGAATAGACGCGAAACCCGGACGCGGGACCCGCGGAGAGTGTGAGCCGTCAGGCGCCGCTTTCCAGTACTTCAAACGAATGGGTGATCTTGGCGGTCTTGCCCAGCATGATGGAAGCCGAACAGTACTTCTCCGCCGACAGCTGGACCGCCCTTTCCACCTTGCCGGCATCCATGTCACGGCCGGTGATTGTGAAATGTACATGGATCTCGGTAAATACTTTCGGGTCCGTTTCCGCCCGGCTGGCGGTGACATCAGCGCGGCAGTCTTCTATGGCCTGGCGCCCTTTTTTCAGGATCGAAACAACATCGTAGCTGGTGCACGCGCCCATACCCATAAGGACGACTTCCATGGGCCGCGCACCCAGGTTCCGGCCACCGTCTGCCTCCGGGCCGTCGGTCACGATTTTGTGTCCGCCCTCGGAGTCGCAGACAAAAGCCACACCGCCCGCCCATCGGATACTGGTTTTCATTCGGTTTCACAACTGGTTGATTTGCGTCAAGAAGGGTAGCATAGTCCATTACGGTTTCTGAAGCTGCCGCCAAAATTTCAGCGGCGGAGTCTAAGAACTGCTGGGGAAAAAATAATGAACGAGTTACCGGCGCGGAATTCGGACCTGACAATCAGCCGCTTTCTGGAGCATTGCCATCTTCGAACCTTTCCGGCAAAGCACATCATCATTCGTGAAGGGGATTACTCGGCGGATCTTTTTTATATTGTCAAAGGCTCGGTGACGGTACAGATCGAGGATGCCAAGGGGCGCGAGATCGTTCTCGCCTATCTCAACCCCGGGGACTTTTTCGGGGAACTGGGCATGTTCGACGAGGAACACAGACGCAGTGCCTTCGTTCGCGCCAGGACGAAGTGCGATATCGCCCAGATCACCTACGAGCGGTTGCAAGGATTGCAGGACTTATGGCCGGATCTGCTGTTCGCCATCTCGTCGCAGATGGCTACGCGATTGCGGAAAACCAGCCGCAAGGTCAGTGACCTTGCCTTTACCGACGTCAAGGGCAGGGTCGCCCGCACTCTGCTCGATCTCTGCAAGGAACCGGATGCCATGACCCACCCGGACGGCATGCTGGTGCGCATAACCCGCCAGGAACTGGGGCGCATAGTCGGGTGTTCGAGAGAGATGGTGGGTCGGGTATTGAAGGATCTGGAAGAAGATCACCTGATCTCCGTGTCGGGCAAATCCATCGTCGTATTCGGAGCACGCTGACGGCTGCCCCGAACCTCTCCCCCAGCCTTGACAAGGCGGGGCCGGGAAATCACAATCGCCGTCCCTTCAGGATCGACGGCGCCCCTTCAGGGCGTATCAAAATGGCTATGTAGCTCAGTTGGTTAGAGCGCGGCACTCATAATGCTGAGGTCAGTGGTTCAAGTCCACTCATAGCCACCAATTACCTTACTGCGCCGGCGCCCCCGTTATCGGCACGGTGCAAACGGGTGTTTCTCAATGCACTTGAGCATGGCGTCCGGTGACAGGTCGGAGTTCGCGCCGGCGACCGGATTTGCGGGGTCTTGCGCAGCGGCACCCGGATCAGCGGGTACGGTGGGATTGTCGGCGGGGTTTCCCTTTCGGTGGTGCTGTTCCACGGAGCCCTTTGCAGCGGGATCGCCGGCGACGGTCGCTGGCGCCTTATCGTCCTGATCCGTGGCCAGTGGACCACCGACTACGTAACTGCCGGAATCGCATGTCATCACGTTGCCTTTCAGTTGACACGGCTTGGCAGTTGCTCCAGCAGGCAGGGCGGCCAGAAAAGACGCGCCGATAACTGCCAGTACATATTTCATGATTGGCGCTCCTGGTCTGAATTGATGTTGTCTGACCCTAACATTCACTGCAAATCTTTGCAAAACGTTGGTTTGCGGTCCGTATTACTGCCGGCTGCGACCGCTATCGTGAGGCCCGATATAATATCGCAGTGAAGATAATTTCAGCGGTGGGGCCGCCGCGGCCAGCTTAACCAGGGAGTCAAAAATGCAACTTCAGGACATCGTCGCCGTAGTTACGGGGGGAGCATCCGGATTGGGGCGCGCCACCGCGGAAGAGTTTGTGAAGGCCGGCGCCCGGATCGCCGTCCTCGACCTCAACCGCGAAGCGGGCACGAAGTGGTGCAAGGAACTGGGGGCTGCGGGTATGTTCGCCGCGGTCGATGTGTGCGACGAGTCGTCGGTAGGGACGGCGCTGGACCAGGTCTCCGAAAATTTCGGAGGTATCAATGTCTGCGTCAATTGCGCGGGTATCGCCGTCGGCCGCAGGGTACTGGGTAAGGAAGGGCCATTTCCGCTGGAGCAATTCCGGCGCACGGTGGAAATCAACCTGGTGGGTACTTTCAACGTGCTGCGTCTCGCGGCCGCGCACATGGCGCGCAACGAACCGGCGGACGCGGCCGGAGAGCGTGGAGTCATAATCAATACCGCGTCCATCGCCGCTTTCGAAGGACAGGTGGGTCAGGCCGCCTACAGCGCAAGCAAGGGAGGTGTTGCTTCCATGACGCTGCCGCTGGCGCGGGATCTGGCCTCCCTCGGGATCCGCGTCAACACCATCGCCCCGGGGGTTATCAATACGCCGATGTTTCACAATCTGCCCGAACAGGTGGTCGCGTCGCTGGTTGAAGGTGTGCAGTTCCCCAAGCGCCTTGGAGAACCGGCGGAGTTCGCGCGGCTGGCGCGGCACATCGTGGAAAATCCTTATCTCAACGGCGCCACCATTCGCCTGGACGGCGCTATGCGCATGGCGCCGCGCTAATCCACGGACACCTCATCCGGCTGTCCGATATCCGTTCCACCTGACCTCACCTTGGTTTAAGTGGGCCAAATGCGCCGGCTGCCGGGTGTTCGCGAGGCGTCATGTGGAGCGCGCGTTACAGGGACGTGTAAAGCGCGCGGAACTGATTCGAGCCGCGCATGGACGCGCGGCGAGATTAAGCGGAGCGAATTCCCGGCAGCCGACGCGGGACTCTTAACGACCGGAGCCCGCAGCAGGACCCGCCCGCGGTCAACGGCGCGATCGGACGGAGTGTCACCTTAATGGTCTTCGGGCTCCAAAATTTTCTATACCGCGTCCGGCTGGTTCTCCGGCGCCGCCCGCTGGAAGGCGGGCAAGGTTATGAGGTGCTCATAAACGCGCACGATGTTTGGGTAGGCTGACATATCACATTCGAAGCGCCGCGCGTTGAATACCTGGGGCGCCAGGCAGACGTCCGCCAGGGTCGGGGACTCGCCCACACAGAAACCCGCGCCACTGGAATCGCGAATCATGGCCTCCAGGGGCCGGAAACCCTCGGCGATCCAGTGCCGGTACCACTCGTTCACGGTATCTTCTTCGCAATGCAGTGAATCACGCAGGTAATTGAGCACCCGCAGATTGTTCAGCGGGTGCATTTCACAGGCAACCAATTGCGCCAACGCCCTGACGTGCGCGCGGCTGGCGGCATCACCGGGGATCAGCGGGGGCTCGGGAAACTTCTCGTCCAGGTATTCGATGATGGCGAGTGACTGCGTCAGGAACAGTCCCGCATCCTCCAGTGCGGGTACCAGCCCCTGCGGGTTAACCGCAAGGTACGCCTCCGAGCGCTGTTCAGCGGTTCGCAGCTGAACCGGCGCCAGGTCATAGTCGACATTCTTCAGATTCAGGGCAATGCGAACGCGGTAAGCCGCTGAACTGCGAAAATAGGTATAGAGCTTCATGCGCGGATTGTTATTGGCCGCGGATGCCGTATCTCAGGAGGCGTCCGGCAGGTAGTTCGCAAACAGCTTACTGAATTCCTCTTCATCCATTGGCACATTCTCAACCTCCAGCACCAGGCGTTTCTCCACGGCGCCGCGCACCACGTCATTGATCCTGCGAACAACGGACAAATCCATTGGAACCGTGCGCAGATCGCTGATGGCAAGCCCCTTCGCCCCCTTTTTTGTCTGTATTTCCTTCATCATCACTACCGGCAGAAAGTGATTGTCCAGCATCAATTGATAGCCGCGATAGATGCTGCCGGTGAAATTGATCAGGCTCTCACCGTACTGGTTCTGGGCCGCCACCAGCACGCCGTGCCGGGTCTTGCTGAGATCGACCGGCAGCGCACATTCCTCCAGTCCGAAGAAAGTGAGACTTTGCCAGGCAAACCCCATCGACGGACCAACCATTCCGAGCAAGCCGCTCTCAAAACAGGGCGCGAACTGGGCAGGTTTCATGCCCGCAAGCAAGCCCAGGTCCCTGATTATCAGCTTGCCCTTTTCGAATGTGACATTGCCCAATACCACCGTGTTCGCGGTTACGTGCAGCGCCGGCAGTTCGCTCAAGCCATCCTTGAACAACTTCAAGATGAGATTCGTGATCGGCATGGAATGAATCGTGAATAGCTATTCCGCCAAAACCACAGCTTATCATTCACCCTTTGGCAGTTGAAACGTTTACGCGCCGCCATGCCGCATTTGGGGTATATGGACCGGCTGGCCATGCGGCGAAAGGGCGACTATAGTTCAGGAAAGGGAATTTTCACCATCCGACGAGGGAACGTCATGACCATGGATGATCTGGCGCTGCCGGCCGACCAGGGCAAGGAACTTCCGGTTGAACTGGTCCAGGCGCGCATTCTGTGCACCCAATCCACTATCGTTTTTCTTTATCCCGTGCTGGCCTGCCTTGCGCTGGGACTGCTGCTCTGGAACGTGTCTCCCAGACCGCTGCTGCTGGGCTGGACGGCGGCTATCGTGCTGCACACCTTGATCCGGTACCTGCTGCTGCCGCCATCCCGGCCGCCGGCGCAGGGCCACGGCGGCCGCTGGCTGAACCGGTTCGCCGTGACGGCCATGCTGTCGGGGTTACTCTGGGGATTGGCGCCCGTGCTGCTGGTGCCGGCGCAACCACAGCATCCTGCCCGGTTTGCCCTCTATACCGGCCTGATACTGCTGGTGGTCTGCGGGCTGGTCGCCGGGGCGCTGGCATCGTATGCCATAAGCCGCCTGGTATTGTTTGTCTATTGCGCGCCGGCCCTGGTGCCGCCGTCGGCGTACCTGATAGCCCTGGGAGACCGTTATGACACGGCACTGGGCGGCTTCGTCCTTCTCTATTTTGCCTTCATCATGAGTTCGTCCCTGCGCCTGCACATGCAGATGATGCAATTCGTGGAACTGGCCAGGGAAAGTCACCGCCTTCAACGCCCGGCGCCGTGGGATGGTTATTCAGCTTCACCGCCCGGGACCGGCTGATCGCCCGGTAAAATCTGAAGTTCCCCGGTTTGATATACTGTTGTGCAGGGCTACCGGGTACATCTGCATCCATGTCCGCAACAGTTCTCCGTCAGCCACGGAAGTTTTCCGACTGTCGTATGGAAACCGGCGACCTTTATATCCTCGGGATGGGACAGGTCGGTGTTTTTTCCTCCCGGGCCCCGGACAAGCTGGGCCCGAACGAAGACGCCGTGGCGCTGTTCCCCGTGAATGACGATACGGCCGTACTCGCCGTGGCGGACGGGGTAGGCGGCCATCCCGGGGGAGCCCAAGCCTCGAATCTGCTGATGGACCTGCTGGTGAAGCGGCTGAACGACCTAAGGCCCGGCACCGACCTGCGCGAAACCATATTGAGCACGGTGGAAGCGGCCAATCTGGAACTGCTGAAGTCAGGCACCGGTGCCGCCACGACCTGCGCCCTGGTCGAAATACATGGGGACCGGATCCGCCCCTACCATGTAGGCGATTCAGCGATACTTGTTACCGGCAACAGGGGAAAATTGAAACTGGAAACGGTGTCACACTCGCCGACGGGCTATGCCGTCGAGTCGGGCCTGTTGTCGGAGTCGGAAGCCATCGTGCACGAAGAGCGGCACCTGGTGTCGAATATCGTCGGAACGCCGGAGATGCACATTTCCATAGGTTCATCCAATCAGCTTTGCACACGCGACACGTTGCTGTTGGCGACCGACGGCCTGTTCGACAATCTTCACAAGAACGAAATTATCGAACGCATGCGCAAGGGCCCGCTGGCAGTCTGCATGAAGTCGCTGGCGAACCTGGCTTTCGAGCGTATGACCGGCGCCGAGATCCCGGGCAAACCTGACGACCTAAGCTTCGTTTTGTTCCGGCCGCGGTCGAATTGAACCACGCTAACAATTGTTCAGGCGGCAATTGCAGTGATCGCGGGTAAACATCAGTCAATCGACAGCTTCGACCTGAAACCCGGGCGCATATTGGCCCGTAAATACGAAGTCGTGGAACAACTCGGGGAAGGCTGGGAGGGAGAAGTCTACAAAATTGTGGAACGGCCCACGGGCGTGGAACGCGCGGCCAAGCTTTTTTATCCGCAGCGCAACCGCCACGACAAGACCGCAAAATTATACGCGCGCAAGTTACACAAGTTGCGTCACTGCCCGATTATCATTCAGTACCACGCCCGCGAGGAATTCATATACCGGCGCACTCCCATTACCGTCATGATTTCGGAGTATGTGGACGGCGAACGCCTTTCGGAGTTTCTACAGCGGCAGCCCGGCCGCCGGCTGCAGCCGTTCGCGGCGGTTCACCTTTTGCATGCATTGGCCGCCGGCATGGAACAGGTTCACAGCCTTCGTGAATATCACGGCGATCTGCACACGGACAACATCATCATCAACCGCTACGGCCTTGGATTTGACCTGAAACTGCTCGATCTTTACCACTGGAGCGCACCGAAGCGCGAAAACATTCAAACGGACATTCTGGACATGGTTCGCATCTTTTACGACGTCCTCGGCGGCATTCGCCATTACTCCCGCCAGGCGGACAACATAAAGAAGATCTGCTGCGGCCTGAAAAGCAGCCTGATATTGAAGAGATTTCCGAGCACGTCGCGACTCAAGGAACACCTGGAATCCATGGACTGGGAGTAGCCTGGACTTCAATCCTCCTGCAGCAGGCGCACGTCCCGGCGTGGAAATGGAATTGCGACACCGGCGTCCTTTAGTCCCTTGAAAATCCGTTCATTTACCGCAAACTGGACCTGATAATAGCGCCGGGTCGGGACCCAGTAGCGGTACGCGATCTCGATTGCGGAATCGCCGAACCCGCGGATACCCACCTGCGGCGCGGGCTCGGAAACCACGTCTTTGTTGTCCTCGAGTACCTTTCTTATCAGGGCCTGTGCCTGGTCCACATCGCTGTCGTAGCTGATCCCGATCACGGCCTCCACAACCAGATTCGCGAAGGAGTTGCGGATCACCTCGCCGACAATATGCTTGTTGGGAATGGTAATTGCCTCGCCGTCCTCCGTGCTGACCAGCGTGTGAGCCAACTTGATGTCCTCGACGATACCGATCACCCCCTTAATCTGTATGGTATCGCCAACCACGAACGGCCGGGTCAGAATAATGGTAAGTCCGGCGCCGTAATTAGAGAGCGGCCCCTGAAAAGCCAGCGTTCCGCCGAACGCCACCGCACCAAGCGCCGCGATAAAGGGGGCAATCGTAACGCCGAACTTGCCGAGCGCCATGATGACCACGAAAATCAGGACCAGGGTCTTGGTAACGCCGGCCAGGAACTTGGAAAGGGTAACGTCGAACGCCGCGCGCCGGCACAGGCCCGTTACCGCCTTGCCGGACCATATGCTCGCGAGCCAGCCGACCACGAGAATCATGACGGCACCCAGCATCTGGAAGCCGTAATTGACTACGAACGCGCCTGCGGTATCGATGAGATGCTGGGCAGTCTGGATTTGATCTTTCAAAATTGCGGGTCCGATGAGTGGAACGTGATCCGTGAATGGGTATGCACCGTCTCCGCGTACGATAATCTGAATTTGAACAGGCGCAGGTAAAATAAAAGTGCGGTTCAATCACCGATTTTCTTATGCAGGTGGGGCATCGATTCCTTTCTGCCCCGCTTCATATAGCGCTCCTCCCCGTCTGTGGCGGTGACATTTTCGTAGACGCCGTCATCGCGTTTGACGAGCTTGGTAAAGCCGGCCTCGCGCAATTCGCTGTTCAGGGTGGCGACGGAAACGGCGGGCGCCTTGCGGATGACGCGCTTGATCGGGGAAAACGGATCGGTATCGTCCATGGACAAACGGGCGACAAAGCACAGTTCGC
>CAZNWR010000122.1:0-6669 GCA_964576645.1 uncultured Enterobacteriaceae bacterium
CCGATATCGCGCCCGGCTATGACCATATCACTTCGGCCATCGGCGCGGCGATGATCGGCTGGTACGGTACGGCCATGCTGTGCTACGTGACGCCCAAGGAGCACCTGGGGTTGCCGGACCGTGATGACGTGCGGGAAGGGATCATTGCCTACAAGATAGCCGCCCACGCGGCGGACCTGGCCAAGGGTCATCCCGCCGCGCAGTTGCGTGATAATGCCGTGTCAAAGGCCCGCTTCGAATTCCGCTGGGAAGACCAGTTCAACCTGGGCCTGGATCCTGAAAAGGCGCGCCAGTTCCACGATGAAACGCTGCCCAAGGAGGCGCACAAGCTGGCGCATTTCTGTTCCATGTGTGGCCCGAATTTCTGTTCCATGAAGATCACACAGGACGTGCGCGACTACGCATCGAGCAAGGGGATCAGGGACCTGGAGCAGGCACTGGACCAGGGTTTGCAGGAAAAGGCTGAACAGTTCCGGGACGGCGGCGGCAATATCTATCAAAAAGCCTGATCCGGGGTCGGACTGCGCGGGCATGTCCCGGATCGACGAGATAATCGCAAAATCGCCCGATCCGCGGGCGGCGGCCCTTCGCTGGGAGGACATGCAGGGCGATGCGGATCTGCGCAGGCGATTGTCCAGCCTCGAGCCGAAGCACCTGCGCGATGTCATTGTCATCATCAGTATTTCCGAGTTTCTCTACCATTGGCTGTGTCGTCATCCGGACCTGCTGGATCAGACCGGAAGACGCGAAGCGGCCGGACCCATCGGCAACCTGGGCAGCTTCGACGCTCTGCGCGACTTCAAATACCGGGAACTGTACCGGCTGACCTGGATTGATCTGTGTGCCGCCGTCGATTACGGAGAGGTCCTGGCGGGGTTGAGCAGCTTGGCGGACGGCGTACTGGCGCGGGCATTGCAACTGGCGCAGGAAGTAGATGCTCCGCCCGTTCGGGAAGACCCCCTGTGTGTGATGGCGTTAGGCAAACTCGGTGCCGGCGAGCTTAACTACAGTTCCGACGTGGATATGGTGTTTGTAAGCGCGAATCATGCAAGTGCCGGCGTCGATATCGAGGAGTTCCAGGAAGCGCTCATGGCGACCCTGCGCCGCTTCACCCGGGAACTGGAGCAGCGCACCAGCGAGGGCTTCCTGTACCGGGTGGATTTGAATCTCAGGCCCTGGGGACGCAGTGGACCGTTGTTCATGGCCATAGACGACATGGAGCATTATTACGAGGCGAGTTCGGATGCATGGGAGCGGTTTGCATGGCTGCGGGCCCGGCCGGTGGCGGGGTCAAAGGTTTTGGGAGGTGAATTGCTGGAACGCATGCGGCCGTTTGTATTCAGTCGTTCACTGAGCAGCAGCGACCTGGACCGGTTTTTTGAAATCAAGCATGAAATGAGCAAGGCCCGGCGGCGGCGCGGGCGCTGGAACGTGAAACTGGGCGAAGGCGGCATACGGGACATCGAATTCTTCGTGCAGATGCTGCAAATCGTGAACGGAGGAGGGCACCCGCCGTTGCGCACGCCGGGCACCTTGCAGGCGTTGGACGCCCTGTCTTTGCTGGGGCTGATCCAGGCCGGCGAATGCCGGGAACTGCGGGACAGCTACCTGTTTCTGCGGCGCCTGGAAAACAGGCTGCAGATGGTTGACGAGGGTCAGATCCACGAGCTGCCGGAGGACCCGGACCGGCGCCTGGTCCTGGCCCGGTCCCTGGACATGGCCGGCGAATCCGACGACGAAGTTCTGCACAGGTTTGAGGCGGAATTGCTGTTACATCGCTCTATTGCGCGCGGCTACTTCGAACGCATTCTGCCCGGTAGCCGTGACCATGAACACTGACGCCGCAGTTCAGACCGCGCTGGAGAGTGCCTGGCACCGCGATTCAGCGGAGTCCAGTCTGGAGCGATGGTTGGAGCTGTGCCAGCGCAACGACTGGGGCCGGATCCCCCGCGACCTGCCCATGCTGGTGCGGGTGTTCGGCGCCAGTTGGTATTTCACCCGCTTCGCGTTTTCCAGGGGCAGCAAAATCAGCGGCTTGTTCGACCGCCCCGAAGCCGGTGTGGAGGACGTCCCCGCCCTGTTGAAGTTCCTGGCCGCCACGCTGCCGGAAGGCGCAATGGTCGATCGCCTGAACGCGTTGCGCGTCGCGAAAAATGAAGCGATGTTGAAAATTCTCATTCAGTATCTGGCGGGCCGGCTTGACCAGACGCACTCGGAAATTCGCCTGACCATGCTGGCGGAAGCCGCACTGGCGTTGGTGATGGAGATGTTCGAGCTGGATCCTCGACGTGCCGGTTGTCGCCTGGCGGTGCTGGGCATGGGGCGCCTGGCGGGGCGGGAGATGACATTCGGCTCTGACCTGGACCTGATTTTCCTGTACCAGGGAGCCGAGGCCGGCGAGTCACCGGCATTTGCGCGCAAGGTCCGCCTGTTGCTGCGTAATATCGCCGCCCTGACGCCGGAGGGCATCCTCTATGACGTGGATATGCGCCTGCGGCCGCACGGGACCGCCGGCGCGTTAATCACGTCCAGAAATTCATTCATCGATTATCACGCCAGGCGGCGCGACACCTGGGAACGGCAAGTCATGACGCGCTGCCGCCCGATCTACGACCCGGTCGGACTCGGAGCGGAAACCCTGGAGCGCGTGCTGCCCAAGGTCTATTCGCGCTACGACCTCGGGAACCTGGCCCGGGACATTCACTGCATGCGCATGCGCGTGGAATCGGAACTGGGCAGGCCCAGGGGCAAATTCGAACTGAAGCGCGGCAAGGGTGGCATCATGGACGTGGATTTTTGCGCGCACTACCTGCAGCTCGGCCACGGGGCGGAAATTCCCGCACTCCGGGTCTGCGGCACGCGTGAGGCGCTGCGGGCAGCCGCGGAAGCCGGGCTGGTCGCCTCCGGCGATGTCGCTGCATTGATGCATGGTTATGACTATCTCAGGCGCATGGAGACCTGCCTGAGGTTGTTTGACCTGAACAGCACCAGCGCCTTTTCGGAGCACTCCCGGGTGGTAACGGCTCTGGCGCGGGCCATGGGCTATGGTACCGGCGATGTCGAAGCGATGATGTCCGAATACCGGGAGGTCACGGCGGAAACGCGCGCACAGTTCGAAGCAATAGTTGCTCCGATACCCTGATCCGATCCGGCGTCAAGTCCACAGGGCTACGGGCGTTGCGGTATCCGGAACCCGGATATCGCAACGCGACCTGTTTAAGAATTCGAGGGGGATCGGACGGACATCTGATCCCGGTTTGCGTTAAGTTAACTGCCTCCCGATTTAATCCTTGACCGCGTCGATGCTGATGACGGTTTCCGAGCCCACCACCTCGGCGCTGTGTATCCGCCCGCGGGGTACGGCAATGCTGTCGCCCGGCGCCAGGATCCAGGATTGACCGTCCATTGTGATGCGGAACCGGCCTCGCAATACGCCATCCACCTTGTCGACGCTGTGCTGGTGGTCAGGAAAGTATGTACCCGGGGGATAGGTATATATGGAGCATTGATAGCCCTGGCGTTCCAGCCGGCGCCGGAAATTTTCTTCCGTAAGGGGGCCGTCTATTTCCGGATTCCAGCGCTGTATTGTCATGCCGGCATTTCCGCGGCCGGTAGCGGGGAAACCGCATCCGCTTCGGCGTCCTGGTAGATGAATAATCTGCCGGGGTCAACATGGCGCCGCAGCAGGTTTCCGAAGAAGTCGGCCATTTCGGTCTGGAGTTCTTGTCTGTAGCTTACCATGCCGCCCTGTTCGATCAGCGGCGATGCCATCAGCTTGTGATCCGGATAAAGCCCGGCGATTTTCTGAAAGTACGTCTTTGGCAACCGGAAACTGCCGACCGTAACGGAATGCACGCGCCGGGCGTCAAGGAGTCCGAATACCTGCTCTAACAGTTCTTCATACATGCGCCGGTATTCGCGCGTATAAATAACGGGGTCGAATCTGAGTCCCAGGCGCCAGCCGCGATCCTGCAGCTTCCGCATTGCCTGCAGCCGCGCGGAAACAGGCGGTGCGCCGTGCTCCACCGCCCGTGCGACGGCAGCGGGAGTGAGGCTGAATGCCGTGACGCAGTTGCCGATTGGCGTTGACTCCAGCAGCGGCCTGATCCGTGTACTTTTGCTGCGCAGTTCCAGCACGGCGCCGGGGAGGTCGGCGAATACCGGGAGCAGGAACCGGACAAACCCGGTAATGGACTCCAGCGCCAGGCTGTCCCCGTCATAGCCTGAAAAGAAATGGACCGGTGCAGCTCCGTGTTCGCGCGTCCGGCGACGGATTGCCTGGGCGAAATCCTCGTAGTCCACGAACAAAACCAGGTTTGCGGAGCGATACATGCCCTGGAGGAAGCAGTAGCGGCAGTCGTAGGGACAGTTGAGCAGGTGCGAGAAGTAATAGTTGTGGCTGGCGCCAATGCCGTATCCTTCCGGCGCTTCGGATATATGGTTGCCGTGCTTGCGCGCCAGTATCAGGGCCGGGTTGCGCTTCTGCAGGCGGAAGTTCTGTGCCTTGACGTTGAATATCTCTCCGTAGCGTTCGCATTCCACCAAGGAGGCACGCGGCAACCGCTTCAGTATCTCCCGCGTTCTCGGATGGGATGCTATTTCACGCTCGATGTAGACGGTGGAGAACATGTTCAGCCTGATAGATGCTCAAGATTGCCGAACCTGGGCGTTGCGGTATCTGGTTTCGGGGCAGCTGGCTTAGAGTCGGAACGGGACACGGTCGAGTTGGTCCTGGAGGCGGTTCAAAAGGTCGGTCGTTGAGCCGCGGTGACGTTCCGCGAAATGCAGCGGATCGGCATGCGGGCAGAGTAAATGCCAGCGCTGTAACAGTTTTTCGAGTCGGAAGCGCTGGGTCACGGAAAAATGCCGGCACTTCAGAAAATCGGCATAGCGTGGCGGCACTGTGCGCTGACTTTGAAGTTCAGCCGACAGGCGTGCCAGTTCACCGTCCACGGCGGCAACCTGATGGAGATTGGCTTCGATCAGTTGCGTGACCGTGGCGGCGCTGAGGTTCCGCGCCGGGTGCCGCGGCGAGTCCGACACGACCTTGAGCACCTGTATCAATTCCAGGACTGTCAGGCGGCTTGCGGCCGAGCAGAAACCGGCGGCTTCCATGTCCACCAGAGTTTCGCCGTACTCATCCGCCGGCGCATCCACGGTCAGCAGCGGCAGTTGCGGCAAGCGGGAAGGGAATATCGCCCGTGGATACCAGGTTGCGTGGTCGCCGGCACTGCGTACCGAGTGCGCCAGCGCCATTTCCCCGGGCCGCATGGCGGCGTGCCCGGCGATCCCTACATTCACCCAGGCATGGTGGCGTTGAACCTGGAACTGCCCGGCTGCGGACGCGACGGCCTTGGCGGCCGCCTCAGCGCCGACGCCGGAGACTGTGAGAGAACGGTCCCGGGCTCGGGTAGCGTAAATTTTCAACGACGCCGGGCCCGCCACCTGCTGCATGGCGAAGTGGCGCAGCAGCGGCCGCGCTTCGCATTGCAGCGCACACACGTAATGGATCATGCCGCGTCGCCGCGAAGCTCGCGGCGGTAAACCGATGCCAGCGCCTTAAACTCGCGTACGTGGCAAGTGTTTCCACGGCGCTCTGCGCCGCGCAGGTAAATGTCAATTTTCCGGAGCATTGTTTGAATCGCGGCCCGCCTGTCCTCGAAGTCAAGATACTCCCGGGACAGCAGCCCGGCCAGCGCGCGGATGCGGAATCGATCCATGCCCCAGTATTTACGTGAAAGCTGATCCGCGTGGCCGCCGTATTTCATGACCAGCGGCCGGTCCACGTACAGCACCGGGAAGCGGCAGCACAGGCGCAGCCAAAGATCATAATCCTCGCACGCAGGCAGGCTTTCGTCGAAGGCCGGTTCCGTATCGAACAGGCTGCGGCGCAGAAGCACCGCCGACGGTGAAATGGTGCACAGCGGCAGGCAGTCCCTGAAAATATGCCCGCCGGACTTGCGGTGTTTCCGCATCGGGTTCACGCGCCGCCCGTTGCGGATCCAGATTTCGTCACAATGAACGATGGCATGGCCGGGAGAGGCTTGCAGCGATTGCAACTGCACCTCCAGTTTGCGCGGCAGCCATTGGTCGTCCGAGTCCAGGAAGGCAAGCCAATCTGTCTGCGCGGCGGCTATGCCCGCATTGCGCGCCGCACTCACACCGCGATGGGGCCGGCGCAGAAAGGTGATGTCGGGGTCTGCTTCAAACAATCGGTGGGTTCCGTCGCTGGAGCCGTCATCCACCACAATGATCTGGGCCGGCTGAATCGTCTGCCGTCGCACCGACGTTACCGCCCGAACAACCTGTTGTGCCCGGTTGTGAGTAGGAATGATCGCGGCGACGCTGAAAGCAGGCATGAATTTCGAACGCGCGGTTCATGTAGAATGGCGGGCGCATGATTATATCAAATGCAGCATGAGCCGCCTCAAGGGCAAGACCGCGGTGATAACGGGCGCGAGCACCGGGATCGGCCGTGCCATCGCCCTGGAATTTGCACGCCTCGGAGCGACCGTCGTTGTCAATTATCACGCCTCACCGGATCGCGCGCGCGAGCTCGTGACATTGATCGAGTCCGAAGGTGGCAAGGCCCGGGCCATCGGCGCCGACGTGTCGAGGAGGGACGACGTCAGGCGGCTGGTGAGCGAATCACTGGATTATCTGAACCAG
>CAZNWR010000122.1:6679-8585 GCA_964576645.1 uncultured Enterobacteriaceae bacterium
TATATGGGTCAACAACGCCGGTGCGGACATTCTGACCGGATCGGGCGCAGCGCTGGATGATTCATCCAAGCTCAGGCGTCTGCTTGAGGTGGACCTGCAAGGTACCGTAATGAGTTGCTGGGAGGTGGCGCCTTTGATGGTGAACCGAGGCAGCGGATGTATCCTGAACATGGCCTGGGACATGGCCGTGCACGGGCTGCCGGGGCGTAATCCGCAGATGTTCGCGGCGGTCAAGGCGGGTGTCATCGGCTTCAGCCGCGGGCTGGCGCGCGATCTGGCGCCGGCGGTAAGGGTCAATGTTCTGGCTCCCGGCTGGATCCGGACTGCGTTTGCGGAGGACGTGATGGAGGACGAGTACCGGGCGGCGCGGCTTGCGGAAATTCCCCTTGGACGTTTCGGTACGGTGGAAGATGTAGCGGCAGCGGCCGCCTACCTGGCCTCCGACGAGGCCGCCTACATCACCGGGCAGATACTCAACATCAACGGCGGCCAGGTGTAACCCGCCCTTCCGAATTAACCGGGACGGGCTGAAATGCCGGCTGCGGGTCGCATTATTCGTGGACGGCGATCCGGCTTCCGGGTGGGTGACAGCGGGTATGGCCATTCGCGCGCAGCTTTGCGAGCACGAAGGCCGTGCCCGCTGGCAGGACCCGCCCGCCACCGTTGGCGAGCATCCACGAATAATCCATCCTCATGTGTTGTCCTGTCCTGTTAGAGTGCAAAAGCAGCACGCCCCCGGAAGGTCTTCGGAAGACACGCCGTGAATACGTCCCTGGCGGCACACGGTCTTCCGAAGACCTTCCGGGGGCGCGCGCCGTGAAGCGTGATCCCAGGCCGGCAAAGCGGCTACCAGGACTTTACAGGTGCAGCAGGGAGTGCAGCCGGTAGTCCGGCAGGCGGTCACGGCCTTTCAGCTCATCCAGTTCTACTACGAACGCGCAGCCGGCGATCTCGGCATCCAGTTTCTCAATAAGCTTGCAGCTCGCCTCCGCGGTCCCGCCCGTGGCCAGCAGGTCATCCACCAGCAGCACCCGGTCACCGCCGTTCAGGGCGTCTATATGCACTTCCAGGGCTGCTGAGCCGTATTCAAGGTCGTAACTGATGGCCTGCACGTCGTAGGGGAGCTTGCCAGGCTTGCGCAGCGGCACAAAGCCGACGCCCAGCTCCCAGGCCGCGAGACTGCCGAAAATGAATCCGCGCGCTTCCATGCCGACCACCGCCGTGAGGCGCTCGCCGATAAACGGGTGAATTAACTGGTGCACGGCCAGGCGCAGCATTGCCGGATTGCGAACCAGAGGAGTTATGTCCTTGAACTGTATGCCGGCGCTGGGGAAATCGGGGATATTGCGTACGAAATGCCTGAGTCGTTCCACGGCGGACCTCTTTGGACAAGTATCAGCGGCGCTATGATAACCCGGCGCGTACCCGGCGCCGGAACAGCGCATGAAAATCAGTAATCGGCGCGATCGTGCTGCATCGCGGCGAGTGACCGGGAAGCGTGCATGGGATCGAATACTCGTGTGCCTACCATTTTGCTGATTTGGGTGGTGGAAAACATGCCGCGGATACTCTGTCCTGCGGCCACTGCTTCCACCACCAGCGCATGTTGGCGGTTGAGATGCTTCATGGAGTTGATTACATGCCGTACCAGCGCCTGCTGTACGAATCCGAAGTCGAAGGCCGGCATTTCCTCCAGCGGCGTCATGATGTTCTCAACGCGGATTCGGGTGTGATGCACGCCGGACTGGCGCGAGAACTTGATGGGCTTCTCTCCCTGGATGTCATGAGAAGTTATGACCCCCGCAATATTGTCATGTACGTCCGTTACCAGCAGAAGACGCACACCCGAATCCTTCATTTTTGTAAGGGCGAGATCGATGCTCAAAATGGGCTCTACCGTGATCGG
>CAZNWR010000123.1:0-8477 GCA_964576645.1 uncultured Enterobacteriaceae bacterium
TAATGGCCACCTTCTGAGTCGAAGACGGCATGGAAACTTCACGCTTCATGCGTGCCTGGGCATTCATAATGCGGCTCAGCATGTCCGCGATTGGGTCTTGTAAACTCATAAAGTCAGTTAAAAGTTAAAAGTGCAAAGTTAAAAGGATTCGGGGCGCGTCCAGCCATATGCAAAGTTGAAGGTGCCCGCAGGCTTTTCTCTTTTAACTTTCAACTTTCCACTTTTCACTTGCGTCACCAACTCGCCTTGACCAGACCGGGAACATCGCCCCGCATCGCGGCCTCGCGCAACTTGTTTCTTCCCAGTCCGAATTTTCTGTAGACGCCGTGCGGGCGCCCGCTCAGTACGCAGCGGTTACGCATGCGCGATGCACTGGAGTTTCTAGGCAACTTGTTCAACCTTGTCCTTGCTGCCATGCGCTCCTCTTCATCGATCGAAAGATCACTGATGATCGCTTTCAACTCGGCACGCTTTGACGCATATTTCCGCACCAGCTTCGCGCGTTTCTTTTCGCGGTTAACCATGGAAGTCTTTGCCATATTCAGCTCCTGGTCGAATCCCGTGCTCAGCTTCTCAAGGGGAAGTTGAACGCCGCAAGCAGAGCCCGGCCTTCCTCATCCGTCTCCGCCGTGGTTGTAATGGTAATGTCCATGCCCCGAATGACATCGATCTTGTCGTAATCGATCTCCGGGAAAATTATCTGTTCCTTTACACCAAGGCTATAGTTGCCGCGACCGTCGAATGCCCGTGGACTCAAGCCTCGGAAGTCCCTGATCCTGGGTATCGCAACGGTGATAAGCCGGTCAAAAAACTCGTACATACGCTCGCGCCGCAACGTAACCTTGCAGCCGACAGGCACGCCCTCGCGGACCTTGAAGTTCGCGACCGACTTCCTGGCGTTTCTGATGACGGGCTTTTGCCCGGATATCCTGGTCAGGTCCTCGACCGCATGTTCTATAACCTTTTTGTCCGCAATGGCCTCGCCAACCCCCATATTGAGGGTAATCTTGGCCAACCGCGGCACTTGCATGGGCGTGCGATAACCGAACCGCTCAGTGAGTTGCGGCACTACACTAGATTTGTAGAATTCCAGTAAACGGCTCATAGGAAAGTCATAAGTTATAGGTCACAAATTACAAGACACGGCATACCGCGGCGCCCGATTCGAACAGCACCGAGTCCGGCGGCATCAGCAACGACTTGTAACCTGTGACTTGTGACTTTGTTCATAGGTCCACAACTTCGTCATTCGACTTAAAATATCTCACCTTGCGGCCGTCCTCGAGGTGGCGAACGCCGAGCCGATCCGGCTTGCCGGTCATCGGGTTCCATATCGCCACATTCGATACGTCAATGGCCATTTCCTTTTCCAGAATTCCGCCGGCGGCTCCTTGCATCGGGTTGCCCTTGGTGTGGCGCTTTACCATGTTGATGTTTTCCACAACTATTCGGTTCTTGTCGGGCAGCACACGCAGAACGTGTCCGCGCTTCCCCTTGTCCTTGCCGGAGATCACGACAACTTCGTCACCTTTATGGATCCTGCTCATAATTCAAGTCGAAAGTTTAAAGTCCAAAGTTAAAAGAAAAGCGCATGCGCTCCGCCGAGGCTTAGCGTGCAGCCGAAGCCCGTCAATTCCGCAACCTTACTTTTAACTTTTAACATTTACCTTTTACCTTGTTCAGAGTACTTCCGGCGCTAACGACACGATACGCATAAACTTTTCGCTGCGCAGTTCGCGCGTCACGGGACCGAATATGCGCGTCCCGATGGGCTGAAACTGATTGTTCAACAGCACCGCTGCGTTGCTGTCGAACCGGATCAGCGACCCATCCGAGCGGCGCACGCCCTTCTTGGTTCGCACCACGACCGCGTTGTACATCTCGCCTTTCTTCACTTTGCCGCGTGGTATGGCCTCCTTCACGCTAACCTTGATTATGTCGCCCACACGCGCGTAGCGGCGCTTTGATCCACCCAGAACCTTTACGCACATCAACCGGCGTGCGCCGCTGTTGTCCGCGGCATCCAATACTGTCTGCATCTGTATCATTTATGTTCTCCGCCGATCCGCCGGTTCCGGAATACTTCATCAATTGTTCTCTTTCAGACTTCTTCGGCCTTGACCAGAACCTTTTGAAGCCGCCACGCCTTGCGCTTCGATATCGGCCGGGACGACTCGATCATCACAAGATCGCCTTCGCGACACTCGTTGTTTTCGTCATGGGCCAACAGCCTGGTGGTCCTGCGCAGGTACTTTTCATACACAGAATGTTTTACGGTGCGCTGAATCAACACCGCCACGGTTTTATCCATCTTGCTGCTGACCACTCTTCCGGTCAGTGTTTTTGCCGTTTTCTGCTGTTCGCTCATTTGCCGGTGCCGCCTGATTCGTTCATTACCGTCTTAATCCTAGCAATATCCCTGCGCACGCCGCTCACGCGACTGGGCTTGGCGAGCTGGCCCGAGCCTTTCTGCATGCGCAGATTGAACTGCTCCCTGAGCAACTCATCCAGGAGCTTTTTCAGCTCTTCGGGCTTCTTGGCCCTGAGTTCCGCCGCCGTTATCACAGCAATGTCCTCACAACAAAGGTCGTCTTCAACGGAAGCTTCGCGGCAGCAAGCTGAAATGCTTCTCGCGCTTCCGTTTCGGTTACACCCTCAATTTCGTACAGCATCTTGCCCGGCTGTATCACGGCCGCCCAGAATTCCACGTTACCCTTGCCGCCGCCCATGCGCACTTCCAGAGGTTTTTTGCTGACCGGCTTGTCCGGAAAAACCCGGATCCAAAGCTTGCCACCGCGCTTCACGCTGCGGGTGATAGCCCGTCTGGCGGCCTCGATCTGGCGCGCCGTCAGGCGTCCGCGTGTCGTGGCCTTAAGGCCAAACTCGCCGAAACTGACCTTATTGCCGGTGCTGGCAAGTCCGCGGTTGCGGCCCTTGCTCTGCTTGCGGAATTTCGTTTTTTTAGGTTGCAGCATGTTACTGTTCCGTAGGTTTCATCAGCCTCAGGCGGCCGCTTCGCCGGTGGCCTCTTCCTCCTCAACCTCCGGCATGCCGAATACTTCTCCCTTGAAGATCCAGATCTTCACACCGATAACGCCGTACGTGGTCTTGGCCTCGGCAAAGCCGTAATCAATATCGGCACGCAGGGTATGCAGTGGCACCCGGCCTTCCCGGTACCATTCGGTTCGTGCAATTTCCGCACCGTTGAGACGCCCGGCGACACAGATCTTTATGCCCTGGGCGCCGAGGCGCATGGTATTGGTGACCGCGCGCTTCATGGCGCGCCGGAACATGATGCGGCGCTCGATCTGCTGGGCCACGCTTTCCGCCACCAGGTACGCATCCAGTTCCGGCTTTCGGATCTCCTCCACACTCACTGTCGCGGGCACTCCGAGCATCTTCGATATTTCGGCCCTCAGACGTTCGATATCTTCACCTTTCTTGCCGATCACGATGCCTGGCCGCGCGGTGTGGATGATTACCCGCGCGTTATTCGCCGGACGTTCGATCTGGATCCGGCTGACGGAGGCGTTGGCGAGCTTCTTGTGCAGGAAATCGCGGATATCCAGGTCCTGGTGCAGGTAACGTGCATAATCCCTGGAGTTCGCATACCAGGTGGAAGTCCAGTCCTTAATGATACCGAGGCGTATTCCCGTCGGATGTACTTTCTGTCCCATATCGGTCTTTACTCCTCCGGCTCCGCCACCTTTACGGTTATGTGACTCATACGCTTTATGATCCTGTCGGCACGCCCGCGCGCCCGCGCCCGCAGGCGCTTGAGCGTGGGCCCCTGATCAACGTAGACCTCCATAATTCGAAGTTCATCGATGTCGGCACCGTCGTTGTGCTCTGCATTGGCAATCGCGGAGTTCAAAACCTTCTTCAATATGGCCGCGCCCTTCTTGTTGCTGAACTCAAGCAGACTCAGCGCGCGGTCAGCAGGCATGCCGCGGACCATGTCAGCCACCAGGCGCATCTTCTGGGGCGATATGCGCGCGTATTTCAAGGTTGCGGAGGTTGTCATGGTCATCACACCTTTGCGGTTTTCTTGTCGCCGGAGTGCGCGCGAAATACGCGTGTCGGGGCAAATTCACCCAGTTTATGGCCAACCATGTTCTCGGAGATGAATACCGGCACGTGGTCACGACCGTTATGAATTGCAATCGTCAATCCGACCATGTCCGGCGTAACCATGGACCGCCGCGACCATGTCTTGATGGGCCGCTTGTCGTTGGACGCACGTGCTGCTTCCACCTTGGCCACCAGGTGGTGATCTACAAACGGACCTTTCTTTACTGAACGCGGCATAGTCCGGCTCCCTCAATCAACCTTTGCGCCTGCGCACAATCATGTTGCTGGTACGCTTGTTGCGGCGTGTCTTGTAACCCTTGGTCGGCATTCCCCAGGGGGACACCGGATGGCGGCCACCCGAGGTCCTGCCTTCGCCCCCGCCGTGCGGGTGATCCACCGGGTTCATGGCGACGCCGCGGACCGTCGGCTTGACACCGCGCCAGCGCTTTGCGCCCGCCTTGCCCAGCTTCTGCAGGGAATGTTCCACGTTGCTGACTTGGCCGATCGTCGCCCGGCACTCTATCGGTACTTTGCGCATTTCTCCCGACCGCAGCCTGAGCGTGGCGTGAGCCCCTTCGCGCGCCACCAGTTGTACGCTGGTTCCCGCGCTCCGGGCCATTTGCGCTCCCTTGCCGGGTTTTATCTCAACGCAGTGCACGGTTGTGCCCAGCGGGATGTTCCGCAACGGCAGACAGTTGCCCGGTTCAATGGGAACACCCTTGCCCGACACCAGCACCGCACCCGGAGAAACGCCGCCCGGCGCAATGATGTAACGGCGCTCGCCATCGGCGAACAAGAGCAAGGCGATATGAGCCGTCCGGTTGGGATCGTATTCAATACGTTCCACCTTCGCCGGAATGCCTTCCTTGTCGCGCTTGAAATCCACCACGCGGTAACGCTGCTTATGTCCACCCCCGCGATGACGCACGGTCACACGGCCCTGGTTATTGCGCCCCGAGGGCTTGGCCTGCTTTTCGACGAGCGGCAGGTACGGCAACCCCTTGTGCAGACCCGGAGTTATCACCTTGACTACGCCGCGACGCCCGGCGGATGTAGGTTTTGGTTTCTGTAAAGCCATAATATTCGCGCCTTCAGGCTCCCACAAAATTGATATCAAAGCCGGGTTTCAGGCTTACATAAGCCTTCTTCCAGGCGGGCCTGCGCCCGGCGCTGTTACGGAACGCTTTGCGCTTGCCGGCAACGTTCAAAACCCGCACCGAGTCAACCTCAACCTGGAACATGAGTTCGACTGCCTTCTTTATCTCCGGCTTGGTTGCGTCCGTTGCGACCTTGAACACAAACTGCCTGAAGGAATTACCCAGCATCGTGCTCTTTTCCGTTACACGCGGTTCCAGCAGGATTTTCATGAGCCGTTCCTGGTTCATGCCAGCCACGCCTCGACCTTGTCCATCGCATCCTTGGTTATAAGCACCTGCTCGTACCCCACCAGCGAATAGGGGTTGAGTTCCGCGGTGTTAATTACCTCGACGCCCGGGACGTTACGGGTTGCCAACCAGGCATTGTCGCTGACCTGGTCGGTTACAATCAGCACCTCGTTCAATCCGAGCCCGCCCAACACCTCGATGGCAGCTTTGGTCTTCGGCTCCTTGAGTTCGAACTTGTCGATGCACGACAGCCGCTCCTGGCGCGCCAGTTCCGACAATATCGAACGGATCGCCCCTCGATACATCTTGCGGTTGACCTTCTGGCTGTAATTACGCGGTCTGGCCGCGAACGTAACGCCACCGCTTCGCCACAGCGGGCCCCGGCTGCTGCCCGCGCGCGCACGGCCCAGCCCCTTCTGGCGCCAGGGCTTTTTGCCGCCACCGCGCACGTCGGAGCGATTCTTCTGAGCCTTGGTACCGCTACGGGAGCCGGACGTGTACGCCACCAGCACCTGGTGGATCAACGGCTCATTGAAAGCCTGCCCGAACACGACATCCGACACCGTGACCTTGGTCGGCTTCTTCTTGCCAAGATGATGAAGTACCAGTTCCATGCGTCCTCGCTTACTTCCCGGACTTGGACTTGCAAGTCGGGCGGACCACAACCTTGCCGCCTTTGGCGCCGGGAACCGCGCCTTTGATCAATATCAGATTTCGCTCCGCATCCACGCGCACCACCTCCAGGTTGATACCGGTGCGGCGCGCGTTGCCGAGATGACCGGCCATGCGCTTGCCCTTGAATACGCGCCCCGGCGTCTGGTTCTGCCCGATGGAACCCGGCGCACGATGGGAAAGCGAGTTGCCGTGACTATCGCGCTGGCTCCGAAAATGATGGCGCTTGATCACGCCGGCATATCCCTTGCCGATGGTGGTTCCCATCACGTCCACCTTCTGTCCGTTCTCGAATATATCCACCTTGATTTCCGCGCCCGGCGTCAGATCGGCGCCTTCGCCGTCGTCAAGCCGGAACTCGGTAAGGCCTTCCGCCGTTTCCACGCCGCCCTTGGCCAGGTTACCCGCGGTCGGCCGGTTGATCAGGTTGCGTCGCTTGGCACCCCAGGCCACCTGAATCGAACGGTAGCCACCGTTCTCAGGCGTCACCAGCTTCATGATCTTGTTGGGCGCGGCCTCAATAACGGTAACAGGCACCGACGCGCCATCCTCCATGAAGATCCGCGTCATGCCTCGTTTGCGTCCAACTATTCCAATAGCCATGGTCAACAAGCTGAAAGTTAAAAGTTGAAAGTTAAAAGAAACACACGGCCTTCGGTTACGACCGTGACACTTACAACTCGGATTTTCTTTTCACTTTCCACTTTTACCTTTTACCTTCAGTTGAGTTTAATCTGCACGTCCACGCCGGCTGCCAGGTCCAACTTCATCAACGCATCCACCGTCTTGTCCGTGGGGTTGACGATATCCATCAGCCGCTTGTGCGTGCGTATTTCATACTGGTCCCGCGCATCCTTGTTGACGTGCGGCGACACCAGGATCGTGTACCGTTCCTTCTTGGTAGGCAGCGGGATAGGTCCCTTCACCTGCGCACCCGTGCGCCGCGCGGTTTCCACTATCTCGCGCGTCGATTGATCGATCAGACGATGATCGAACGCCTTCAGGCGGATGCGTATGATTTGGTTGTTGGCTGCCATATAAAGTCCAAAGTTAAAAGTTAAAAGTTAAAAGAATATGGCGCCCTGCAGCTTCACACCGCAGCGACTCACTTCCGACTCTCTTTCCGTTTTTCACTTTTAACTTTCTCACTTTTACCTTTCTACTCAATGATTTTCGCCACCACGCCGGCGCCCACGGTCCGGCCACCCTCGCGAATGGCAAACCGCACTCCTTCCTCCATCGCAATCGGCGATATCAACTCCACGCCCATCTTGATGTTGTCTCCCGGCATCACCATCTCCGTCCCCTCCGGCAGCGTCACCGCCCCCGTCACGTCCGTCGTCCGAAAATAAAACTGCGGACGGTAATTGCTGAAAAACGGCGTGTGCCGGCCACCTTCCTCCTTGCTCAATACATACACCTCACACTCAAACTTCGTGTGCGGCGTAATGCTCCCCGGTACGCACAACACCTGCCCTCGCTCCACCTCGTCTCGCTTCGTACCGCGCAACAACACGCCCACGTTGTCTCCCGCCTGACCCTCGTCAAGCAGCTTCCGAAACATCTCCACCCCAGTGCACGTCGTCTTCGTCGTCGGACGGATCCCCACTATCTCTACCTCGTCCCCCACCTTCACCTTGCCTCGCTCCACACGACCCGTCACCACCGTCCCGCGACCCGATATCGAAAATACGTCCTCTATCGGCATCAAAAACGGCTGGTCCACCGGACGCTCCGGCACCGGTATGTAATCATCCATCGCCGCCACCAGCTTCTCTATCGACGGCACCCCAATATCCGACGTGTCACCCTCCAACGCCTTCAACGCACTCCCCGTCACCACCGGCGTCGTGTCACCCGGAAACTCGTACGTGTCCAGCAACTCCCTCACCTCCATCTCCACCAGCTCCAGCAACTCCGCATCGTCCACCTGGTCCGCCTTGTTCAGGTACACCAATATGAACGGTACCCCCACCTGCCGCGCCAGCAATATGTGCTCCCGTGTCTGCGGCATCGGTCCGTCCGCCGCACTCACCACCAATATCGCCCCGTCCATCTGCGCCGCACCCGTGATCATGTTCTTCACGTAGTCCGCGTGCCCCGGACAGTCTACGTGCGCGTAGTGACGCTTCTCGCTCTGATACTCCACGTGCGACGTCGCTATCGTGATGCCTCGCGCCTTCTCCTCCGGCGCGTTGTCAATCGCCTCGTACGATACGTAGTCCCCTCCAAACTTCTCCCCCATCACCTTCGTGATCGCCGCCGTTAACGTCGTCTTCCCGTGGTCCACATGACCTATCGTCCCTACGTTTACATGCGGCTTCGTACGTTCAAATTTGCCCTTGGACA
>CAZNWR010000124.1:0-8468 GCA_964576645.1 uncultured Enterobacteriaceae bacterium
ACCCGCCGATGCCGCCCAGACTCTTGCTGAACGTGCCGACGATGAAATCCACCTGATCGGTGACGCCCGCGTCCTCCACCAGGCCCTGCCCGGTACGCCCCAGAACACCGAGCGAATGGGCCTCATCCACGAGCAGGTAACAGCCGTAGCGCTTCTTGATATCCACAATCTCCGCCAGGGGCGCCTGGTCGCCGAGCATGCTGTAGATCCCTTCCACGATCACCAGCGTGGAAGCGGTGCGGTTGCCCAGCCGCCGCAGGCGCTTTTCCAGGTCGGCCGGATCGCTGTGGCGGAACCGGATCACCTCGGCGCCGCTCAACTTGCAGCCGTCGTAGATGCTGGCGTGGCTGTCCGCGTCGATAAGCAGGGTGTCTCCCGGACGCGTAAGACCGGAGATCATGCCCAGGTTGGCCTGGTAGCCGGTGCTGAATACGATGGCGGAGCGGCATTGGTAGAAATCGGCAAGTTCCGTTTCCAGGGCGCGATGTCCGGCGAAGCTGCCGTTGGCCATACGCGAACCGGTGGTGCCGGTGCCGTCGCGGTCGATGGCTTCATGGGCGGCCTGCAGGCATTCCGGCGCAAAGGTCAGGCCAAGGTAGTTGTTTGTCCCCGCCAGCAGCACCCGGCGGCCGCCAACCCGGGCTTCCGTGGCTGAATAGACCTCTTCTACAGGCGCGCCGAAAGGATTCATGCCGCTTGCGAGCAGCGCATCTCTCTCGGCTCCGAGGGAATGGAATTTATGCAGTAGTGTCATGATCCTTCCCCAGCAGTCCCTGGATCGTGGTTGCCAGGTCGCGCACGGTGCGTACATCGGCCAGAGCGTTCATCGGCACGGAAACGTCGAATTCATCCTCGATCTCCATGAGCAGGTCCAGCACCTTGCCGGAATCCAGTCCGATCTGCTCGATCAGGTCGGCGTCATCCGTTATAAGGACGTCGGCTCCCGCGACGCTTTGCAGGTGCGCGCGCAGGCGTTCCAGTACTTCTGTGTATTCAGACGACATGCATGATTCGTTGATAGGGATCCGGGCGCAGGTTAGGCCGGGAACAGCGCTTTATCAAGCAGGGCGTCGGCAAGCCGGATCCGCGGCGCCCAGGCAAGTGCGCGGCACAGGGGTTCGTTGTTGCAGGTCCAGTCCGGATGCAGGATTTCATGTACTTTCCCGGGCGTCAGCATCGGCGCGTAGCGGAACAGGCGGCTGAGCCGGAGGTTCACGTGCGCGAACATCGACAAGACCGCTGCCGGTACGCGTACGGTCAGCACCTGCCGGCGCCAGACGGCATCGGCAATTTCAGCCAGTGCGCGGGCGTCGTAGCCACCCGGCGTGCCATCGTCCAGTTCAAACGTACCATAGTCTGCCTGCGGCCGCCGCAGCCAGGCAGCGATGGCGTCGGCCAGGTCCTGCACGTGCAGCAGGCCGAATCGGTTGTTCGGCCCGGCGGGAAGGATCAGTAAGCCTCTGTGCATGGCCGCGAGCAGGGGACGGACTTCGCGGTCGCCGGGACCGTACACGGCGGTGGGCCGCAATGCGGTCCAGGGCATGGAGCCCGCATGTTCTGACAGGGCGATTTCGGCATCGCGCTTGCTGCACGCGTACCAGGACAATTCCGGCGCCCGGGCGGCCAGCGACGAGATGAAAAGGAATCGCGGCGGTTTGTTCTGACTTTGCGCGGCGGCCGCGAGGTTGATGGTTCCGTCCACGTTGACTCGCGTGAAGTCCTGTTTGCAACCGCCGCGTACGGCGCCTGCGCAGTGGACGACCGCGTCCGCTTCGTGGACCAGCTTCAACAGGGCGGTGCGGTCGTGCAGATCGCCCCCCACCCATTCGACGTTGCCGGAGGAGGGAACTGCGGTTGTGGAGCGACGGGTGATGGCGCGCACGCGCCAACCCCGGGAAACAAGGCTGGTCAGTACTGCATGGCCGATAAACCCGGTGCCGCCGGTGAGTGCCACCAGCCCGGACATCCCCGTCCGGTTACCCGATTTCGGCCTGGGATGTGCGCACCTGTTGCCAGTCTGCCCGTTCGATGAATCCCTGGCGGGCAGCGGTTCTGGACAGCTTGCCGGAAGAAGTCCGCGGGAGCGTGTGGGGCGGTACCGGTTCCACCAGGCAACGGATCCCAAATCCGGCATACACCAGTCTTTGCAGCCGTGCAGTCAGGTTTCGGCGTGCCGCCATGTCGGAGATCCGGCATTCGATCACCAGCACCACGGTCTGATGCCCGGCGCTGTCGATCACCTCAAATGCGGAGGCGTCTCCCATGCGCACCTCCGGCTGCTGTTCGGCCAGCTCTTCCAGATCCTGCGCGCGGATATTCCTGCCGTGTACGATGATGACGTCCTGGCTTCGGCCGGTCAGGTAGAGGCTGCCTTCAAACATGTATCCAAGGTCGCCGGTGTCAAGCCAGCCATCCGCGGACAAGGTCTTGGAAGTGGCCGCCTTGTCGTTCAGGTAGCCGCTCATCAGGCTCGGACCACGTACGGTCACCCGGCCTACGCGCATGTCCGGAAGAACCGCGCCGTTTTCATCGACGATGGCGAAAGTGTGATCCGGCAAGGCACGGCCGCAGTTTACGAATTCATTTACCTTTCGGCTTTCCGCCTCAACCCGGACGGCAACACCCCGTTCGGCCATGGCGCGCGCGTCCACGCGCATAACGTCCAGGCCCTCGTTCAATGGAGAAAAGGTGACGGCAAGAGAGGCTTCCGCCAGCCCGTAGCAGGGCAGGAATGCGCGTGGCGAGAATCCCGTGGGCGCCAGCTTTTCGGCGAAATTCTCAAGAACCGAAGGCTGTATCATCTCGGCACCGATGCCGGCGGCGCGCCAGGAACTCAGATCCATTTCCTCCATATCCACGTTGCGGACTCTTCGTGTGCATAGTTCGAGGCCGAACGGCGGACTGAAGGCGATAGTGCACCGGTTGCGACTGATAATCCGCAGCCATTGCACGGGGCGTACGGCGAAATCACGGGTTCGAAGATAGTCGACCGAAAGCTGCGAAACCATCGGCCCCAGCACAAAGCCCACCAGCCCCATGTCATGATAGAAGGGCAGCCATGATGCGCACCTGTCCGTGGATCGAACCTCAAGTCCGGCGCGAACAATCCCGCGCAGGTTGCTCATCACCGCGCGTTCTGAAATAACCACGCCCTGTGGAAAGCGCGTGCTGCCGGAGGTGAATTGAAGGTAGGCGGGTTCTTCAGGCGTGCTCGGGATCAAATCATCGCCGCTGGCCGGGGGCAGCGCCGCCAATTGCTCCGGCGTGCCGTGCCAGCGAAGACAGGGACTGTCCTGTGCTGCCTCATCAAGAAAAGAGGAGAACTCGGGCGGTGTCAGCGCAACCGCGGCCTCACCGGCCTTGATTAAACTGCGCAATTGCTGAACGTAAATTTCGTGACTGCCGATATTTACGGGCACCGGCATGGCAAACGGCACGAGACCGGCATACCTGCATGCAAAAAAATTGATCATGAACTCGGGCGTTGTATCGGCCACCAGGGCGACACGGGCGCCCCTGTGCAGGCCGATACCGGCCAGGCGCTTCGCCGCTTCCTGGGCGAGGCGCGTGAGTTCTGTATAAGTCAGAACACTCCGAAGATGACCCCGAGCATCATAAAAGTTGAATCCGGTCGATCCCCTTGATGCATATTCCAGCGCTTCGGTGAGTGTCTCAAAATCAGCCAGTCGTTGTGGCTGATTGTTGTCCGTCCTCGTTGCTTGCTCATCCACCGCTTGTAGTCTCCAGGCTGTTCCCCAGTTTTCTGCTCGCCGCCCCCACGCCGGCCGGGGCAAATATCCCATTATATAATCCAACGTCTAAACACAGCGACAACGTCCCGCGAACCCGGGAGCATCGTATGTCTTCTGAAATTTGCGCATTTGGTGATAGCGCCGGGCCCATACCCGGCGACCTGCAGTTCTGGCCCCGGATGAATCGGGCCCGGCAGGTATTTGAACCGTTGTGCGACTGCGACAAATCCTACACGAGCATTGATTTGCATGCATCAAGATAGTTTTCGACGTTGTGTCCAATTTCACCGTCGGCCCACTGAGTTCCAGGGCAGGGGACGTCATCCTCATGATCATGAGTTCAGGCAAATGCCTCCAATTCACCCCTGGTTGCATGGCAATCCTGCGCTTGTGGGCGAAGAAATTTCGTCATCTTACTGATAAATTAAACAAAAATCCATTACCTCTCGATACCGGCCCCGGCGGGCTTTCAGCCGGGGCCGCCCGGAACCGGGGCGGATCACAGCCTGGACGCGGCCGTCTCTGTGCAAGCCACCGAAACCGGCCTTCCTGATTGACCTTAGAGTAAGACTGGTCCGGGTTGGTTCGTGCCCGCCACATGCTGAATTATGGAATATTTGTGACCGCCTTGAATCTCTTGGGTGGCGGCCACTATGGTATTCTGCGCGCCTTCGCGCATCACTGGAGCCGTCGTGCCGCCCTTGTCAGAGTATCAGTCCACACCGGGTACATCGAAAGCCGGGAGTTCTGGCCCGATATCCGTGCGTCCGGTGGAGGGCCGCCGGGACCTTGGCCGGTTCATTGACCTGCCCGGGAGTATCTATGCCGATGACAGTACCTGGGTGCCGCCCCTGCGCCTTGAGCGGCGCATGCATTTTTCCAAGGCCAATCCGTTTTTCAAGCATGGCCAATGGCGCTCATGGCTGGCGTTCAAAGGGGGCCAGCCGGTAGGCAGGATCAGCGCCCAGATAGACGAGTTGCACCGGGAACTCTATGGACCGGACACCGGGCACTTCGGCCTGCTTGAAGCGGTCGAAGACGAAGACGTTTTTGCGGCGCTGGTCGGCACCGCCGAGGCGTGGTTGAAACAGCAGGGCGCCCACCGGATCACCGGGCCGTTCAACCTGTCCATAAATCAGGACTGCGGGATACTGGTAGAGGGCTTTGACACGCCGCCGTCGATGATGATGCCCCACGCGCGCCCCTGGTATGGGCCAATGCTGGAGCGGCAAGGCTATGAGCGCGCCATGGATCTTCTCGCATATTGGATCAATGTGGATTTTGAGGCGCCCCCCGCCATGCAACGGTTGCTGGATCGTTATACCGGGGTCATATCCGTCCGGACTCTCAGGCGTGCCGAACTCAAGCAGGAAATGGAGATCCTGCGCGATGTGTTCAACGACGCCTGGTCCGACAACTGGGGATTTGTCCCGTTTACCCGCGAAGAGTTCGCGGAACTGGGCGCCAGTCTCAAGCTGCTGGTGCCGGATGAGTTCATCCAGATTGCGGAAGTGGATGGCAAACCGGCGGCCTTCATTGCGGCGTTACCGAATCTCAACGAAGTGCTGGCGGGGCTGAACGGGCGCCTGCTCCCGGATGGGGTGGCGCGCATTGCGTGGTCGCTGTGGCGCCGGCGCATTCATACCGGCCGGGTGCCGTTGATGGGCGTGCGTAAGCAATACCGGAATACGCCGCTGGGTATGGCGCTGGCATTCCTGGTAATCGAGAAGGTTCGGTGGGCCCTCTATTCGCGTGATATATGGGAAATTGAAATGTCGTGGATTCTGGAAACGAACAGCGGCATGCGCAGCATCCTCGAGAGATTCGGCAGCCGGCTATATAAACGGTATCGGCTGTATCAAAAGAGCTTGTAAGCGGCGCCGCAATCGTAGGCAAGTGGGCGCAAGCGGCGACATTTCCGGTAAATTGACCGCGCTGGTACTGGCCGCCGATCGTACGCCGAAGGATCCGGTTACCCGCAGCGCCGGGGTGGCGTGCAAGGCGTTCGCGCCGGTAGCGGGTACGCCCATGGTCCTGCGGGTGCTGGATGCGCTGGAGAGCAGCAACGCGGTGGGAGAAATCGTGCTTGCCGGTCCGCCCGAGCCGGTGCTGCCGGCCTGCCCGGAGCTGCAACGGCAACTTGCCGGCGGACGCGTAACCTGGCACGCGAGCCTGGATTCACCCAGCCGCAGCGCTGAGGCCGCAATGGCCCGCATTGACGAATCAGCGGGCATTCTGCTGACGACCGCCGACCATGCCCTGCTGACGCCGGAAATTGTTTCCTACTTCGTGTCCCGGTCATTGCAAAGCGGCGCGGATGCCACGGTGGGCCTGGTAAATTATGCGCTGGTCGCGGAGGCTTTCCCGCACGTGCGGCGCACCGTAACCCGGCTGCGCGATGGCGGCTTCTGCGGCTGCAATCTGTACGCGCTGCTGAGCCCGGCCGGCCGCCGGCTGGTCACCATGTGGAGAAACGTGGAGCAAAGCAGAAAGCGGCCGGCGAGACTCATCGCCGGATTGCTGGGACCGGGCGCGGTACTCTCTTACCTGACCCGGACCCTGACGCTGGACGGGGCGCTGGGCGCGATTTCGCGCAGGCTGGATCTGACAATTCAGCCGGTTTTGCTGCCGTTCGCCCGCGCCGGCGTGGATGTGGACACGGTGGCCGATCTGCGCCTGGTGGAGTCCGTCCTGCGCGGCGACTTTCCGGGCGTTTGATAACCACAAGGCACGGATTCAGGTCCTGCAATCCGGAATTAGAGACCCATATTCCTCGCATCCGGCCGTACCCGCCGGTGGGCACGGTGGTTCATGACCGATGGGCTGGATTGTGCAGCGAAAAAGTCAGGGGTCGGAGCGCATGCTCCGACCCCGTGTTACCAGCCGATCAGTTCCTTCGCCAGACCCGCCATCGATAGATCGCTTCGGGGATGAAGCTGAACGGGTTCCATAGGGCGCGGCGGTTGCGCTGTTCCAGCTCGTCGATCAGGCGCAGCAGCGGGCCCATTTCAGCCAGTTTCCGTTCCATGTTGTTCCAGCTTTCCCAGAACGCCTCGTCGCCCGGGGCAAGCTCGTCAGTGGCGAGCCGATGGAGCAGGAGGTACGCATCGCGGCACAGCGGGTTGAGGCGCGGCGACTGCTGCAGGTCCTCAAGGTCGAAGCGATTGTGCTGCATCCCGGGCCGAAGAAAACCCCGGGCATAGGTGTCCACGGCAGCGCCTGTGTCCGCATTGAGCGGCAGTTCCAGAACCCGGGCCACGCGCCGAAGCTGTGTTGCCGGATCCTGCATCAGCAGATCGTAGTCAACCACCACCAGCGGTCGGCCGCGCATGCGCCGGAAGTAGGGCACGACACCTGCCAGCCATTCCAGGTCGCTCTTTTCCTGTACGCCGCGGCGCGGATCGATGCGTGCCCGGGAGCGGGCCACGCTGAGCGGGTCGCGCAACGCGACGACAAATGCCGCGTCGGTACCGAGACTTTCAAGTACCGGCTCCCAGAAAGGCAGAATGCGAAGCGTGCGTCCATACTTGAAGCCCCAGGGCGTGCGCCCGGAAAAGCGCTGCCGGATGGTACGCTCCGCCGCGCTGCGCAAATCCGCAATCGCCGGCCGTTCCCAATCCGCCGGTTCGAGAAGACGAACACTGCCCGGCAGCAGGCCCAGGCTGCGCCGTACACGCTTGCTTATGTCGAGGAGCGCGGCGTCTTCAAAAAATCCGGTCGGGTTTTTGCGGGTGGCGCGCTTGAAGTCATTGCCCAGGTTGACGCCCAGCGCCTGCACACCGCGCGTAATGACACTGGTGCCGCTGCGTCCGGCACCGACGATAAAAACGGCGCGGCCGCGTGGCATGGCGGATCAGTAATACGCTTCGGAAGGTTTACCCCGGAGCGCTCCCACAATACGGCGTCGTGTCGTGCCCAGCCAACTGTTGACCACGACGATAAACACCTTGCGATACTTTCCCTCGGGACAATGGATTTCCCGCACGCCATGCCAGGATTTCTCATTGCGCGCAAACAGCAGGCTGCGGTTGCCGATGGCCTGTCCGGCAATGACTTTGTCGAACTCCTCAAACTTCGGCGCGGACTTGCGCTCAAAGCGCCCATTGTCGTCCAGGATCAACGTCTCGCCGCCCCAGCTGGGATCCCAATCCTGGCCGGTATTGAAATAGAAAATGTGAGATCCCAGTTTACGGGTGGCGTCGCAATGGGGAGAGACCGAGCAGCCGTTGGGCGTGTAGTGCCAGTGAAAATTCAAAAGAAATTTACGCCGCTGAAACGTGCGGCTGATGAACTTGTGGTATTGCGGGCCGCGCAGTTCGTCTACAAAGTCATGCCATGCCTGATCGATGGGCAGGTCTTCGCGGTAATCCAGGCTGAGACGATCATGGGGATACTGGCCGTGCGAGCGCGCCATTCCGAACACTTTCGTAAACAGGGCGGGATCGGGCAATGTCTCCACCAGCCGGCGGAAACCGTCGTCGGTGAGCAGGCCCTGCGGATTCATCCATGGATAGGGACGGGTGTTGCGGAACGCTTCCACGTCCACACCGGCCAGGCGATCGAAGTCGAGGTAGGTCATGTTGCGAATTTTAACCCGGAATCGTCATGAAAGCCGGAATCAGGTGGCGGGCGGGTCCTGCCAGCGGAGATGGCCAAACAGCGGTCGCGAAAGCGGACGCGACAATGAGTTGCCAATTTTATCATGTGGGCGGGATT
>CAZNWR010000125.1:0-8442 GCA_964576645.1 uncultured Enterobacteriaceae bacterium
CTCGACGTCTTTCGGAATGTGGTCATGGACGTCGTCCGCGAGAAAGCGGTGCGCATGTCGGAATTGTTTATCGAGCTTGTGGACACGCACTGCGGCCGCTTTGGGATGGAGGTGGCGTCTCCGCGAAACGCCGCTGAGCGCGGCAGCCACGTTGCCCTGCGGCACGAGGAGGGTTATGCCATTATGCAGGCGCTGATAGCGCGCAATATTATTGGAGATTTCCGGGCGCCGGATCTGATGCGATTCGGGTTTGCCCCCCTGTATCAGCGCTACACGGATATCAGCACCACGGTAAAGGCCCTGTACACTATAATGGAGACACGTGAATGGGACTGCCCGGAATACCGGCGCCGCGCCCTGGTAACCTGAAGACCGGGGAACTGGATCATAAGCTGCTTACCGTTCGCGGGGCGGCGCAATCAGGGGGAAGCACACAATGGTCACCGCCATCGTATTGATTAACGCCGCACACGGAAAAATCGCCCAGGTGGCCGAGGCCCTGGCAGACATGCCGGAGGTGGCCGAGGCCTATTCCGTGGGTGGCAGCTATGACGTCATCGCCATCCTGCGCGTGCGTAGCAACGACGACATCGCCGCACTGGTGACGGAACGCATGGCCGACATGGAAGGAATCGAGCGCACCGAGACGCTGATTGCGTTCCGAGCCTACAGCCGGCACGACCTGGAAAGCATTTTCTCCATCTAAATAGATGTTCCGCATTCTAAAACGGAGAGCGTTGCGGTATCCGGGTTCCGGACACGCTGTGAATACGTCCCTGTACGCTCGATCGCTGCGTCCCTGCGGCTCACGGTCCGTCCCCCAGATACCGCCACCCCCGCAGCCATGGGTATCACGTTTCAGAACAGCTATCCAGGAATGAACACCACCATCAAACTCGCTGACCTGGAGCGCGCCCGCCGCGCCATCACGCCACATATCCACCGCACACCGCTTCTGCATTCCACCACGCTGTCGAAAATGACCGGCCTGGACGTCTACGTCAAGGCGGAGCTGTTTCAAAAAACCGGCTCCTACAAGCCGCGCGGCATGCTGTGGGCGCTGATGCAGATGGAACCGGAGCGCCGCGCGCGTGGCGTCAGCACCTTTTCATCCGGCAACGCGGCCCAGGGCCTTGCCTACGCCGCGGCCGTCGTCGGCGCAAAGGCGACTGTGGTAATGCCGGAAACCGTCAGCCCCGTAAAACTGCAGGCCACCCGCGGTTACGGCGCTGCCGTGGTACTTAAGCCCACCGCCGCGGAATGCCTGCAGTATTGCCTGGACCTGGAGCGCGACGAGGGTATCCCGTACCAACCGTCCTACAACCACGACGACCTGATGACCGGTCACAGTTCCCTTGGGCTGGAGATCCTGGAGGATCTCCCGGGCGTGAATGCGATTTTTGTCGGCATCGGCGGTGGCGGGATGGCGGGAGGAACGGCCAAGGCCAAGGCGGCCAGCGAATCGAATGTAATTCTTGTGGGCGTCGAGCCGGAAGGCGCGCCCGCCATGCGCAAAAGCCTGGACGCGGGCCATGCCGTCACGCTGGACCGGGTGAATACCGTTGCCGACGGCCTGTCACCACCTAACGCCGGCGAGCTCTGCTACGCGCTGGTCCGCGACTGGTTTTCGGACGTGGTGCTGGTGCCCGACGAAAAAATCATCGCCGCCATGAAACTGCTGATGTCTCGCTGCAAGCTGTTCGCCGAGCCTGCCGGATCGGCGGCCCTGGCCGGCCTGCTTGCCTCCACCGCGCGGTTTGAACCGGGGTCGAAGGTGGCCTGCGTGGTGTCCGGCGGTAACCTGGATCTGGAGCGCCTCAAAGGACTGCTCTGAAGTACCCGTCAACGGGTCAATTTCGTGGACGCACGTTGGGCGCCACCATGTTTTCCGGGTCCAGGATCCTGTCGATCTGCTCGCGGTCCAGGATGTTCTTTTCCACGATCAGGCTGACCACGCTGCGGCCGGTCCGCAGCGCCTCCTTGGCGATATCGCTGGCCAGGTCGTAGCCGATGTACGGCGTCAGGGCCGTCGCCAGACCGGCGCTGGATTCCACCTGTTTCCGGCAATGCTCGCGGTTGGCGGTAATGCCGGCGATGCAGCGCGTCGACAACATGTTCATGGCTGCTGCCAGCATTTTGATGGACTGCAGAATTTTGAACACGATCAGCGGCTCCATGGCGTTCAACTGGAGCTGCCCCGCCTCCGCCGCCATGGTAATGGCGAGATCGTTGCCGATGACGTGAAACGCAGTCTGGTTGACCGCTTCCGGGATCACCGGGTTCACCTTCCCCGGCATGATCGATGAGCCGGGCTGCGCCGGTGGCAGGTTGATTTCACCCAGGCCTGCCCTGGGGCCGCTGGACAGCAAGCGAAGATCGTTGGCGATCTTGGATAGCTTGACGGCCAGGCGCTTCAACATTCCGGAAAACAGTACAAAGGCGCCCATATCGGAGGTCGCCTCGATGAGGTTGAGCGCGCTCACCACCGGCAACTTGGAAATATCCGCCAGCGCCTGAATGGCGCGGCCCCGGTAATCCGGGTGGGTATTGATGCCGGTGCCCACCGCCGTGCCACCCAGGTTGATCTGGCATAACAACAGGCAAATCTCCCGTATCCGGTCAATATCCTCCTGCAGGGTTACGGCAAACGCCTCGAATTCCTGGCCCAGCGTCATGGGTACTGCGTCCTGCAACTGGGTGCGTCCCACCTTGAGCACATCGGAGAATTCGCGGGCCTTATCCAGCAACGCGCTTTCGAGCATCGCTATATTTTCATTGAGGCCCGTCGCCGCGAATACGATGCCAAGCCGCGCCGCCGACGGGTAGACGTCGTTGGTGGACTGGGACATATTCACATCATTGTTGGGATGCAGGTGCGCGTAGTCGCCCTTGGCAAAGCCCATGAGCTCCAGGGCGCGGTTGGCGATCACTTCATTGGCGTTCATGTTGGTGGAGGTACCGGCGCCGCCCTGGACCATATCCACCACGAACTGCTCGTGCAGTTCGCCGCTGATGATCTCGTCACAGGCTTTCTGTATTGCCGCAGCCTTGGCGGGCTGCAACTGGTCCGTGGCGAGATTGGCGGTCGCCGCCGCGTGCTTGACCATGGCCAGCGCGCGAATCAGTTCCGGAAAGTGGCTGATAAGCACACCGGAGATGGAAAAATTCTCCCGGGCACGCTGAGTCTGGCCGCCGTAATAGGCCGCCTGTGGGACGCGTACGGTGCCCAGACTGTCGTGCTCGATCCGGAATTCGGGCGCGTCTGCGGGGGCATCCATGGGTTGCTGTTTGCTCATAGTGGTCGCGGCCTAGCCCATGCCGGACCGCAATAGCGTATTATTCTAACCGCTTACGCCGTGCCGGCATAAGTTTCGCTCTGGAGCGAAAAAACACCGGTGGCTGTCAAACTGCTTGGCATTCCTGTCAACCTGGCAACAGGAAACGCGCCCAATCGATCCCGGAGCACCCTGAGTTTCAGGACGCCTCAAGCAACCGCTTCAGATCCGCGGCCACCGCCTGGACGCTGTCGCTGCCCTGCACCAGCAACCGCGCCCTGCCCCGGCGGTCGAAAACGAACACCGCGCTGGAATGATAGACGGCATAACTACCGTGGGGATATCCCTTGCCGTAGCTGTAGGCCACCCGATAGCGCCTGGCTACACGCTGCAACTGATCCTGGGTTCCGGTCAATCCCACCATTTCAGGAGCGAAACTGCGGGTGTAGGTTTCCAGTTTTAGCGGCGTATCCCGGCGGGGATCGACGCTGACAAATAACACCTTTACGTTTCGGGCCTGCGGGCCGATCACGTGCAGGACCGTCGCAAGTTTCCCCAATGTTTCGGGACAGGCCAGTTTGCAGTTGCTGAAGCCGAAATACAGGAGCACCACCTTCCCGGCATAGCTGTCCCCATGAACGGTGTGCCCATGGTCGTCGGTAAGCGTGAAAGACAGCGCCGGGACCAGGCCGCGGACGGACTTGGTATGCCAGGGCCGGCCGCCGCATCCCCCGGAGACGATCATGGCGCAGGTGAGCAACAGCGCCCCGACGGTACGGCCGGGGCGACACGCTGCGAATCGCACAAGTTCAGGCAGTCTGCAGGACATTATTATTCTCGCGATCGGCACGTTCATTTCGCCGTCTCTCCGAACTGAACCACTTGTGCATGACTACCAGCATTCCGAACAGGCTCATCATGGACGCCGGGATCCAGGTAATGAGCCCCCCGAGCTGCTGGTCCGTGGCCGGAGACAGCGGCCAGATACGGCCGCAAACGGCATAAATCGAGTACAGGGGCTTGCCGCACAACGCGATATAGGCGCCGATCGCAATCTGCGGCAAGGTTATGGCAAACAGCAGGGCAATGCGCAATCCGTAAAAGCGTGCCGGACGAACCGTGGGCGGCTTTGTGTTGAATACCATCCACCAGAACAGCAGTCCGTCAACCGCCATGCTCCAGTTCATCAGTTTGTACAAAGGCCAGCTCAGCATGGCATAGAAATGAATCGCGGGGATCAACCAGACGTAGATCAGGGCCACGAACAGAAAGCTCGCCACGAAGGGCTGTTGCACTGCATTGTACAAAGCCTGCGTTACCGGGTGCCGCCACAATGCCGACAGCAAGCGGCGCAGCAGCACCGGCGTACCGGACTCGAGGGCGGCCTGCGGCGCTGCCAGAGCGATCAGAAACGGGCTGAGATGGTGCAGGACCAGGTGCTGCACACGGTGGACATAGAACATGTGCTGCGCCCAGTAATCGAACCGGGACTGCATAACCAGGTAAATACCGAGTACGCCGACGATGAATGAGAATGCCCGGCCGAAGCCGATACTGTGCGCCCGGGCGCGCCAAAGTCCCCGTACATAACATATAAGCCCGCCGAAGCAGAGCACCAGCACAGCGGGCGAAAATGCGTACGGTTCAAAGAAAGTCAACAGGGATTTCATTAAGTACCCGGAGTTTGCGGCCGGCGGCAACCCGCGAGCCCTCTCCAATTAGGAGACCCATAGCCCGTTTAGTTCCAGCCCTGGACAAGCCGGTGCGGTGTTTCTTGTTTCACCGCGCATCGGACCGTCGCCGGTGCGTTGACCAAGGCGACGGGATGAGCGCGGGCACCTCCATTCGATATTCAGTATAAGCCTGACCAAAAGTTTGCTCCAGCCAGCGCTCCTCGATTCGCAGTTTGCGCCACAATGCGGCGAACGCAACGGCCAGCGCCAGGAGTCCGCGCCAATCGCCGCGGGCGACAGCGCACCCGGCAAATGCCAGCAGCAGGCCGGTGTAAATGGGATGACGCACCCAGGCGTACGGTCCGGTTCGAACCAGTTCATGACCTGACTTGACGGTTACGGTACCGCTCCAGTTGGAACCCAGGTTGACACGCGCCCAGACGGTGAAAGCCAGGCCTGCCGCCAGCATCGCCACGCCCGTCCAGAAATCCAGGTAGGTTGCGGGAAGTATCCGGCCGCTCAAAAAGCCGCCGGGTAGAGCAGACGGCACCAGAAGGACTACGGCCGCCGCCAGGGGCACAATGTGGCTGGCCCGGGACGCCAGGGATTCACGGCGCAGGATTGGTTTCAGGTTTCGGGCCGAGACTTTCCAGTAGATTGCCCAGGCGATCCAGAGGCATGGGATGATTGACCACAGGGGCAACGTCACGCGTTCTCAAACTCCGGGGTCGTCAGGCTGACCATCCTTAAGCTTCCGCTGCAGCCACGCGACGTCGTGCCAGGAATTAAACTTGAATCCGATGGATTTGAACACGCCCACGGGCCGGAAACCGGCGGTCTGATGAAACGCCAGGCTTGGTTCGTTGGGCAGGGTAATACCCACATACGCGTTGTAATAGCCCAGGCCGGCCAGCCGTTTGAACAAATCCTGGTACAGACGCATACCGATGCCCTGGCGGTGGTTTGCCCCGTCAACGTAAACGGATATTTCCACCGAATATCGGTAGGCGGCCCGGTCGCGGTGGGTGGTACCATAGCAATAGCCCACCAGCTGCTCATCCCTTTCCGCCACCAGCCAGGCATGCGCCCGCTGCGCCGATTCGATCCGTTCCGCCATATCCGACGCTTTCGGCGGCTCCGTTTCGAATGAAACCGCGGTATCGGTCACGAAAGGAGCGTAAATTGCCGCAACGGATTGGGCGTCTCGCGCCGTAGCGTCTCTTACCTTAATATCGTTCTTGTTCAAGCTTGCCGGATCAGGACTTCCGCTTCGATTTCAACGGGAATATTCATGGGCAGTTCCGCCATACCCACGGCGGAACGGCCGTGGCTGCCCCGTTCGGATCCATAAAGGTCCAGGATCAGCTCGCTGAAGCCGTTAATCACCGATGGCTGCTGGTTGAACCCCGGCGCTGAATTCACCATGCCGAATACCCGCAGCCAGGCGACCACCCGGTCCAGATCTCCCAGTTCCCGCTTGAGGCTGCCGAGCATCGCGAGCGCCACCAGGCGCGCCGCAACGTAGCCTTGTTCGGGCGTCACCTCTCGTCCTACTTTACCCAGCGGTCCGGCCAGGGAGCCATCCGCGTTTTGCGGCCCGTGACCTGAAATAAAGGCACGGTCACCGTGCACCCGGATCCACGGAAACGGCAGTACGACACCTTCGGGCAGTTTCAGCGGCGCCGGCAGAACCAGCCCCCGCTTCTTGAGTTCTTCTTCTATCTGCGCCATCCACACCCCCGCAAGTGGATTGCGAAGTTTACTATTACATTGCGAAAATTTGGAAGCCGGTTCGTGATCCCGCGAGGAGCCGATCCCACCGCACCAATCATCCGGGCGTTGCGGAATTAGCGGCCGCGATCTCGCTGCCGCGAATCACTGAAAGACTTGCCGTTACTTACTGAACGCCGGCGGCCATCAGGGGGGATACTCAATTCCGTTCTTGGTGGGCCATGGCCTCGGCATCATAATGAAATCGCGTCCTTCCTTGGCCTGCTCCTTCACCTGCCACACAGTCCGACAGCGAAGCGTCGATATCCTGGAACCGATTTCCGTTTCCCGCTTGCAGACCACTTTCTGGTCGGAGTCCTTGACCTGGGCATTGTGAGCTTCGGCCATCTTCTGGAGTGCTATGTCCTCTTTCTGCTTCTCACTCAGTTTGTTCGGACGCGTGTTCTGCGTACAGGCCATCACGGATAACAACTCGGCAATAACAACGGCTGCTCGTACCATCATTACGTCCCTCCTGCACATAGCGTTTGGGAGATATAGATGAGTTCGGCGGCATCAGGTTAAACCGTCAGCCCGGATGTGCATTTTGACCCCAGTACGGCGGAGTCGAATCAACCGGTGGTTAATGTGCGTCGGTGGGGTATGCTCTCGGCATATTGACGAACGCCTTTGCATCTTTCCGGTTTTGATCCGCCTGCCACACGGTATGACATTCCCGGTGCGAGATTCTGCTCCCGATGGGAGTTACGCGCTCGCAAACAACCTTCTGGGTCGGATCCTTGACATTGGCGTTGTGGGCGGCTGCCATCTGCTGCAATTCCGCGTCGGTCTTTTTAGCATCGCTTTGAACCGGCCGCGTATTATCGGTACAACCAACCAGCATTATCATCATGAAAAGCAAGGCTATTTGTCGCGCCATTGGCTCTCTCCCTTACCAGCGAACCACATTCGTATGCGTGTCAGCGAGAGTTTCTCACCCCCCCGCAGCCAGGGTCAACCGTAACAGACAGTTGGAAGGCCTCCCTTCCAGCCATCCTCCGTAGCCCGTGACGCAGGTTCCAATAGATGAAGCAGCATTCCATATTTATCTTAATAATTAGTTAGTTAATGTGAAAATGCCCCTTCGATTTCGTCCCAGGAAGCGGCATCGGCAAATCCCCCGAACGTGCCCTCGACGGCCAATTGGCGCGCCGCTTTCAGGAATCCGCCCCAGGCGGCGCGAGCCAGAGCGCCGCCCGTGCTGATCCGCCGCACGCCCGCTTCCGCCATCTGCGCCACGCTGGTGAAATCGCTCCCGACAAGGACGTTGACCGGCTTGGGCGCCACGGCCGAGACGACGGCACGAATGTCGTCGATGTCGCTGAGGCCCGGCGCATACAGGCAATCGGCGCCGGCCTCGGCGTAAGCGGTGAGTCGCCTGATGGTCTCTTTAAGGTCCGGGCGCCCGACGATGAACCCCTCGGAACGCGCCGTCAGCAGCACGCCCGACTCGGTGCGGTCAATGGCGTACCGTGCCGCCCTGACCCGGTCAACGGAAAGAGCAAACTCGAACAGGGGATCGGTCTTGTTGCCGGTGGAATCTTCAATGGAAAGTCCGGCGACGCCGGTCGTCGCCGCCGCCATGACATTGGCGCCCACCGAGTCCGGTTCCACGGCAAAGCCGCCTTCGAAGTCTGCGTTGACGGGCACTGCCACGGCCTCTGCAACATCGCGCAAATGCTGCAACACGAATTCAAGCGGGACATGGTTGTCAGAAAGGCCGC
>CAZNWR010000126.1:0-8389 GCA_964576645.1 uncultured Enterobacteriaceae bacterium
CGGATGCCAGACCCACGCACAACGGTTGCGCCATCAGCCCGGCGATGGCACCGAGCCGGCGATGAACGAATGGGGTCACCAACAGGTTGACGCCCATGGACACGGCGCCCATGACGCTGAAGAATTCTGAAATGTAGCGGGTGCGATCATCGGTACCGGGAAGGTGCAGACTGACGGCGCTGAGGAACTGGTAATCGACCACCGGCTGGACCAGTTGCGAGAAACAGGTAATAGCGGCGATGAGCAGCAGGTAGCGGCTGCCCAACAAGGCTTTGAGACCACGGCCATCCAGTTGCAAACATTCGCGCTCCGGGAGTTCGGCGAACAGCCCGCAGCGCCACATTACCAGGGTGAACACGGCGGTTACCAACAGCAGCGCGGCGCAGGACAGCAGCAGGTCCGCCGTGCGCATGGGCGTCCATGTCAGCAGCGCGGCGGCGAGTGCGCCGCCGAGTATACCGCCCAGCACGCCGCCCGAGCCCACGAACCAGTAACTGCGCCGGCCATCCGTCATCCGGTTGACGGTATTGGCGAGGCTCCAGAACTGCTCCACCAGCACCACGCTGAAAATGTCCACCAGTACGTAAAACGAAACCGCGGTGGCAAGGGTGGCGTGGCGCATCGCGACCCAGGAGGCGCACAGCAGCACGGCGAACACCAGCAGCGAACCCACCACTACCTGCACCCGTGTAAAACGCGCCACCAGCCGGTTGTAGATGCCGATAAACGCCAGCAGTACCACGGCGGACGTGATCCAGACATAGGGCAGCGATTCGAGGCCGCCGAATTCCAGCAGCAGCGAGCGGCTGGCCGCTTTCACCTGGTAATAGGCCAGGATGACCAGGAAAAGGTTGAAAAACAGGGCGGCGGACCGTATATAGACCGGGTCTCTGCCGGAACGGTGGGGGGGGTTCATGGTTTCCCTACGGGGAAGCTTTGTTGTGTAAATGATACACCAACCGATAAATTAGGGTGGAGGTACGGGATGAAGACGTATTTGCAGGCGCTATTGATCGGCCTTCTGCTGGCGGCCGGTTCGGCTTCGGCCTCGACCACCGCGTTCCCGCAGCTCCGGCAATCCTACGATCCCACCCTCCAAAATCTTCTGGATAAAGCGCTGGTGGCCACGCACCTGATGAGCGCGGTGCGCTCGGACAAGCTCGCCGTTGCGCTGGTAAAGCTGGACAACCTGCACCGGCCGCGAGTGGCGCAGGTGAACGGCGATAATATGATGTACGCGGCCAGCTTGCCAAAGATCGGGATCCTGCTGACCGCGTTTGTCGAAGTCGAGGACGGCCAGTTGCAGATGACCCCCCGGCTGCACAACCTGCTGACCGAGATGATCCGCTATTCCAACAACGCCGCGGCGACCACGGTTATGAATATGGTCGGCAAGCGTCACGTAAACCAGGTTCTGGAATCCCCCGAGTACCATCTTTACGACCCGCGCGCCAACGGCGGGATCTGGGTGGGCAAAAGCTACGGCAAGGCGCCTGCATTTGAGCGCGATCCGCTGCACCATATTTCCCAGGGAGCCACGCCCATGCAGGTGGCCCGCTTTTATTACCTGCTGGAAACCGACCGCCTGGTCAATCCGCGGCTGACCGCGGAAATGAAAGAGGTGATGTCCAAACCCGGCATCCATCACAAGTTCGTCAAGGGTCTGGCGGGGCGCAAGGCAACCATTTACCGGAAATCCGGGACCTGGCACCAGTGGCATGCGGACAGCATGCTGGTGGAAACGCCGCGCGGCCGGTACATTCTGGTGGCGCTGGCCGACGATCCCCACGGCGGCCAATGGATGGTGCGCCTGGCGCCGGCCGTGCATGATCGGTTGTTCCCGCCCGTGAACGCCAACGACACCTCTTCGGCAGCGACCACCGCCGCCCGATAGTACACCGTCATTCCGCACACCTTCATCCCGGGAGCGAAGCGACCAGGTACCAGTTGGTCTGTGACGTTCACGAAGCGGACACACTATTAAAGGCGGCACAGCCGGCGGCGGCCGATCCGGCATGACGAATTATTCATGGCCGGCCCCCTGGTGGTAGCTTTGAATCAGCCGCTGGATGCGCGTTCCCAGCGTCTGATGATCCACCGCTGAATTCTTTCGCAGCACGTTGGACATGATCGCCACCATATAATAGAGCCGCGGCCTGCCCGCCGGGTATTCCACGATCGCCACGGAGTTCATGAGATTCCTGACGTTGCCGTGATACTTCCTGCATTTAAAACCCGGTTCCGGCTTGCACTGGTACAGTGAACCGCTCTTGAAGTACACCGCCGCATCGCGCAGCGCCGGCGATGACGCATAGCGGATGCGCCGATCGGTCATGTACAGCAGCCGCTTGATTTCCAGGGAAGAAAACCGGTCAACGATGCGTCCCTCCTCCAGGCGTAACAGGTACAGAAGCAACTGCCTGGCGGAGGCGTGACTGGTGGTGCCCGGCGCGTAGCGCGCGCCGTTGCGGGTAAAAAAACTGCCCTGGCGCAGCGCCGACAAGTCGAAGCCGTTGCGCGTCACCGGTTTCTGGATGAATTCCGCCAACAGTTGGCCCCGCGCCGCTCTCGGCGTGTCGTGGAAGAATTGCGCGGCGACCTGGTTGGAGACGGGATACTCTGTTCCGAAGTGCTTGAGCAGCATGCCCTGCTCGATCAGCTCGGAGGCCGCCGCGTTGGCGCTCGCCGACAGCATCCAGTCGAAGTACTCCAGCAGGCTGGCCGTGTCGCCCACACGCAGCGGACGGCTGATGAGTTGCCCGGTTTGCCGATCCCAGATCTTGACCGGGTGATGATCGGAGATGATCACGTCATTGGCCGTGATTTGAGTGTTCTTCAGCAGTCGCCAGCGCGCCGCGGTGTCGCGGGGATACAGATCGGCCAGTGCCTGGAACCAGGCCATGGCCACCATCAGCTTGCCGACGCTGCCGGGATTGTAGAGTGCATCGGCGCGGTGTTCCGCGTAGCGGGGTGCGGCCGGGTCAGAAAGATCGAGAATCGCAAATGAATAACGGTCCGCGTTTGCGCCAAGGAGGTCCACCACCTGTTTAGTGAATACGGGATCCGGCGGTGGCGGGTCGAGATCCGGATGATTGAGAAGGCGCAACTGGACCTGGTCCGTTTTCAGCAGAGCGCCGGGTGGCTCCCGGTACCGGGAACCGGGGTTGTCCTGCAGCCGCCGGAGCGCCTCCAGCCTGCCGATGCCCGTGTGGTCGTAGCCGTCCAGCGGGTAGGCGACCGCGGCACCGGACACGACAGCCAGTATCGTAACCATCAGCACGATGCCCGCGACGCGCTTCATTTCGGCACTGCATCCAGCAGAACGACTTCATCCGCCCTGGTCCGCCTGGCGCTATCCATAGACCGCAGGTAGGCATCGGCGCGAGTGGATGCGCTCTCCAGAAACGGCCGGATTTGGAACAGCCACAGCTTGCCTTCGAGAAAGCCGAATTCCACGTCGGCGGGAACCGGCCTGCCCTGTGCATCAACGATGGGAGGGAAGCGGTGGGGAAGGGAATCGGCAAACGCCACCAGCTTGCGAATTTCGTCAGGTTGCAGGATCTGATCATCTCCGCTGGCCCGCAGCTTGATCATGCCGCCGCCGGGATTGAGCTGTTGCCGGAACGGCGCGCTGGCCTCCGCCATGAGCCTTACTTCCCCCGTACGCCGATTGATGCGCAGGGATTCGGCGGCCTGGCCCGACACTGCCCCGCCCACGCCCTCGTTGACCGCCACCGACAACCAGTCGCGGTTGCCGCTGTCGATGTCCTTTGTCACCAATACGCCCGACTTTTCCACGTTCACGCTTTTCAGCAGCAGTATGGCGGGATAAACATGCACGGATGCGGCCATGGCCGTACGGCGCCAGGCGAAGGCGCGGGCCGAGAAGGGAGAGGCCCAGACCTGCTGGATGGCACTGACGATGTTGTCAAAGCCCACCACGTTGGGCACGGTCAGGTTGAGCCCGGCGCCGCTGAATCCCGGCTCATCCTCCACGTTGGTATCGCTGCGAACGAACACCCCGTAGCTGCCGTCAGCACCGAATCGCTTTTGCAGCCGTTGCCGCAGCGCACTGCGGAATTCCGGTCCCGGGTCTGTATGCAATATCCAGTCATGCACGGTCTTGCGAAATGCATCCATCTGCCCGGCCCGGTCCGGCGCCTCGGCCGGCATGGCGGCGAACCGCCGGTACTGGCCGTTCATCCAGTCCCACATGCTCATGCCGGCCACCGGCGAGGGCTTGTCGAGCAGCGCGCGGAACATACCGAACGGTATGGCGACGCCACCGGTGACGGCATCCGGGAAGTGCTGCTTCAATTCGCCGAGCCTGGCCGCCTTGGAACCGACGATGCGGCCGGCATCGGAAGCGCGGAGTTCGGAAAGATCGATGAAACGGCGCAGGTGCAGATCAGGCTTGTCCGGCGCCGCGCGCATCGATGCGCCTGCGCCTTCGTTCCGCTGCTGAAACAATTCGTCAAGCCGAGTCTTGTCCGCATCGAGCATTACCGCGCCGCCGGAACTGACCGCCAGCACAACTTCCATTCCGCTGTACGGCGCCAATGCGTCCAACAGCGACGGGGGCACGGCAATATTGGGAATACCCAGATTGCGCGCCAGCATCTGTACGTGTGATAAGGCATTGCCCTCCCCGGCGGTAATGATCCCGGCCACCGGCGGCAGTTTTGCAGTCGTTTCAGGGAGCATATAGATCCCGTCGGACTGAAAATCAGCCGCCTTAAGGCTGCGTCCGTCGCGCAGGATGCCGCGTGCAAGCCCCGGATTCAGTGCGCGTACCGCGCCGCCCACGTCCCGGCCGAACACGCGGATGCGCATGCCGGCGAGACGATTACCGTCACGTACCAGCGTATCCGCCAGCCGGGCATAGAAAACCATAGGGCTGCCGCGCAACTGGTCCTGATCGAAGCGCGCCGCCAGCGGCTCGATTTCTGAAAGTTTGCCGACTGCGGTACCGAACAGGAAGCGCAGGCGGGCCAACCCCCAGTCCGGCGCCAGGGCAAGATAGGCACATTCACTGCGATAGAGTCCAAGTGGCGGGTTACCGGCCGTCACCCTGGCCAGCGACGTGTCCAGAGCCTTGCGTTGGCGCTCCGAGATCAGACCGGCGCCATAGATCGCATCGACGGCCTCACGCAGCAGGGCAAACCGAGCAGCCCGGCTCATGGACGGGATGTCCTTCCACAGCAGTGCAGCCGCAGCGAAGCCCTCCGCTTCCACCGCCAGACCCGTATCTATAATCTGCAGCCTCGCCCCGGGGTCGTTGGCCACGGACAAAACATTGCGAAGATCGCGCAACAACTTGGCTGAAGCGGCGAAGCGCCTTGCCGGATCGCGCGCTGTACCCAAGCTCGACTGCAGCCGGCGTGCCCGCGCAACGAATTCCGGCGCCGCGGTTTTCAGCCTGCGCATCACATCCGCGACCATTGCGGGGGCATTGGAGTGATGCAAGGAATCTATCTTGTCGGCGAGCCGGCGCATGTCGGCCGCCAGCTCCGGGTCACCAACGCCGGAGGCGAAGCGACGCACGGCATCGGCATCGGCGGGCGTGGGGAAGGCGTGGATCTTGTTGCGCAAGGTCATGAATCCTGGATCGCGCTCTCCCAGGGAAGCAGCGAGCTGGCGAACGCCCTGCACTGTGTTCGTATCGTGACCGTGGGGCAGCAGTGCGGCGGCCGTGCGCAATTGCAGGTAACGGCTGGTCAGCCATTGCCGGCGCTCCGCCAGCTTCGACAAAAGCCGTCGCGCCCCGGCCCGTTCTCCTTCTTCCTGGAACGCGCCGCGGTAATAGCGCGCATGGCGCAATATCCATCCGTCATCGGCGCGGATCAGATAGCGTTCCACCAGCATCTGTGACAGGTCATCGTCCAGGTCCGGACTTGCCAGCAATGCTTGAATGTCCAGATCCGCATAGATGTTGGCGATGCGGTATCCCGCTTGCCGCAGCGCCTTTGTGTGCTCCGACCACTGCCCGTGCTGTGCGCCGCCGCCGTGATCCCGGCAGGCATAGGGTGCCGGCGGAAGCACTGTACCGTCCTTGCAAAACCAGCGGATGCGCGCAAAGGGGCCGCGATCCGAAGCTGTCATGGCAGCGATCCACGAGCGGTATTGCTGAAAGTCGTGTGTATCCGCCGCGGCAGGCAGACATATGGCCATTACGCCTGTCAGAGCTACCAGGCGCAAGATACGCGTGATGCAGGGATGGAAGTTCAAGTCCGGGATGTCCGATTGCCAGCTACAGGGGGCATCATGCACCGCCGGATCGGTCCCGGTATTGACTGACAACAAACTCCGCCGTTATTTCTGGACGCAGAAACATAGGGGTCGAAGCGCCTGCTTCAACCCCCTCTTTGATCAGCCGTTCACCACCTTCATGGCCGCTTCCGGGTAGCGTTCGCCGGCGGCCACGCCATGAGGGGCGATATCCTCGATGCGCCGCAGATCGTCCTCGCTCAGCTCCACGTCCAGGGCGGCGACATTCTGCTCCAGATAACTGCGGTGCTTGGTGCCGGGAATGGGCACGATGTCATCTCCCTGGGCCAGCACCCAGGCCAGCGCCAGTTGCGCCGGCGTGCACTGCTTTTCGTCCGCCAGCTTCCTGATGTGCGCCACCAGGTCCAGGTTGCGCTGGAAATTCCCGCCCTGGAACCGGGGCGAATTGCGGCGGAAATCGTCGTCCGCCAAGTCCTCGAAGCGCTTGAACTGTCCGGCGAGGAACCCCCGCCCCAGCGGGCTGTAGGCCACGAACCCGACGCCCAGTTCGCGGCAGGTGGCGAGAATTTCATCTTCCGGATCGCGGCTCCACAGGGAATATTCCGTCTGCAGGGCCGTGATGGGATGGACCTTGTGGGCGCGCCGGACGGTATCCGGGGCGGCCTCGGACAATCCCAGGTAACGCACCTTGCCCTCGCTTACCAAATCCGCCATGGCGCCGACCGTCTCCTCAATGGGCGTTTTCGGATCGACACGATGCTGGTAATAGAGGTCTATGGTATCCAGCCCTAACCGCTTGAGGCTGGCATCGCATGCCGTCTTGACGTATTCCGGCCGCCCGTCGATGCCGCGAACACCGGGATTATCGGAGTCCCTGACGATACCGAACTTGGTGGCAATGACGACCTGGTCGCGACGGTCTTTCAGGGCACGCCCCACCAGTTGCTCGTTGGTGTGCGGACCGTACATGTCGGCGGTGTCAAAGAAATTGACACCAAGTTCCAGTGCGCGGTGAATCGTGGCAACGGATTCCGCATCGTCCCGGGTGCCGTAGAACTCTGACATGCCCATGCAGCCCAGGCCAAGGGCCGAGACTTCCGGCCCGTCGGTGCCGAGTTTGCGCCTTTGCATTATTCGACTCCTTAATTTAAGCCACTATTAAAGATTGATTTGCGGGCGCGCGAAAGTTCACGGAACACGTGTCATTCGACGTAATTCCGGCTTTCTCCCGAATATCGAGGATCGCATCATTCCGGGCAACGGAGCCGGCGGCGGCTCCGGAATGACGGCATTAGCATCAGTCAGCCGGCACGCTTCGGAAGGGGCAGCATGCGCAGCAGCGTATTGTCGCGGCGCCAGTAGTGGTGAAACAGCGCCGCCGCCGCGTGCAGGCCGATGAGAAAATAACCGATATTGCCAATGGTCCCGTGGATCTCCCCGATCGTATGGGCAAGCTGTCGGTTCGGGTGCAGCAATGGCGGCAGGTGCAATCCGTAAAACGGAATGGTCTTGCCCGCCGCGCTGAGCGTCGACCAGCCCAGCAACGGCATGATGATCATGAACACGTAAAGGGCTACGTGCATGACATCCGCAGCCAGCTTCTCCCAGTGCCGGGGCGCAGGGGAGATAGCAGGAATTCCGTTGAACCAGCGCGAGGCGAGGCGCAGCCATACCAGCACGAATACGGTCAGACCCAGCATGAAGTGCCAGTGTTGCAGGAGTTCGCGCCCGTGACTGTGCTTGGGGAAAGCACCGCTGAGTTCAATGCAGGTATATACCGCCGCCAGCAGCAACAGCATCAGCCAGTGCATGAAGATGGACAGGGAAGCGTAACGATCCGAGGTCATCGAATCACTCATTGATTATTTCTCCGATTACCTTAATGAAGGTGGGATTTCAGGTGCAATTTACCGAAACCCAAAGTTCAACAATTTCGTCTTGGAAACAACTCACGGTTTGACGACGGCGGCGCGGCCAATGGCGGCGGCGCCGACAATGCCGGAGTCATCGCCCAGTGCGCTGGCCACGTATTTCAGCTTGGGGTTGGGCGCCATGACTCGCGCCTGCGCCACCTTGCCGATGCGCTCGGCGAGTTTCTTACCCATGCGTTCGCCGAAACCGCCGCCGATGACCACGAGCTCTAGGTCCAGAAGGTTGAGGA
>CAZNWR010000127.1:0-8377 GCA_964576645.1 uncultured Enterobacteriaceae bacterium
AATTACAGCGCGGACAAACTTCCACCCGGCCTGGCGAAGAAGTATGGACATCGAGGCGACGATAGAAGGAACTCCAGAGGTAACAGCCGTCACGACTGAAATCGATAACACTGGCGACTCTTGGTAACGACCGGGGAGAGCAGTCGATGATGAATTGAACCAGACCTGCCTTTTCAGGCCGGTCTTATTTGAGGCAAACCACGCCGTCATTCGTTATTTTCCATCGCCGACCTGCCTTCCTGCCCGCTCCCTGGTCATACCATATGATTTCTGGATCATGCCGGCGAGATTCTCTCGCTTGCCTTCAATAACAGCAAATGGATCGTTCGTGATATGGCCCCACCGCTCCCTGATATTACCCTTGAATTGCCTCCAGTTACCTTCAACGCGATCCCAGTACATGGTTGTTTCCTCCTAAAATTGAGACCATTGCGCTATGAGTGCAGAACAACTACCCGCACAGGAAAGGTTCTACCTTCTCCCAGCGGTAGTATGTACGGCATCCCACACAGAAGCCGTCCGGACCGGATAATTCCAAGCAGGCATGGTCTCAGCCCGGAAAATATTGAATCAGATACTTGTACGCTTGAAATTTGCATCGAGATCCGCTTGCAGGTTTATCGACGAATATCGCCGTAACATGCGCCTGCAGGAGACTGCTGACTGTTGTCCACAAATAAGCGCGCCGGCCACGAGGCCGGCGCACCTGTTTTGCCTGCTGACGTTGTTTTCTACTGGGGAGGATACACGACCGTCTGTTTGAGTTGTCTCCACGTTTCTATCGAAGAATTCTCGCCGGCCGTCGTTCCTTCTTCGCCGGATGATGACGACATGGGCTCGTAGCCTTTTACGCGAAACTCCACTCGCCGATTTTGGTAACGGCCTTCAGCAGTGTCATTGGACGCGACCGGCTGACTCTCACCCATACCGTCGGTGCTCAGGCGGTCAGCACTGATGCCGTGCCCGACAAGATAGTCCCGCACCGCGTTGGCACGTCTCTGCGACAACTTCAGGTTATACGCATCGGAGCCGACGCTGTCGGTATAACCAACAATGAGGACATCCACCGTATTCGCCTTGTTCAGCGCTTCAACGGCTTTGTTCAGTATTTGTGCAGAATCCGGAGTAATCTGTGAACTGTCGAACTTGAAGTTCACGCCGGTCAGCACCAGCAGGACTTCCGGGCAACCATTGCTGTCAACCCTCTGCCCAGCCGGGGTATCCGGACAACGATCCAGCCTGTCAATAACGCCATCGTTATCGCTATCCAAGTCGCGCACTTGCTGCGGCGGTGGCGGAGCCGCTGCGGCCACCGGCGCCTTGGCCGGTGGCGGGCCTTCGGTGCATGCCAGGGTTCCGAGCATCGCACCAACGAATGCTCCAGCGCCTATTGGACCTGCAGCAAGGGTAATAGCGGCAGCGCCACCACCACCTACGGCCGCACCAGCCAGGGTGCAAAGGGGATTGACGCTCCCGCCGGTCCGTCCGGACTGCGTAGCGCATCCGGACGTTGCCGCCAGTAGAACCAATATAAAGATGATGCTGACCGTCTTCCGATTCATGGTTTCCGTTCTCCTTTATTCCATGGCCGAGATTGACCCGTTGACTGGAAAACCAAATTAAGCTGTATGCAGGCGTAATGATCGAAACTCCACGCGCCTGCGTATGCCCAGGTTGTATTCCCGTCGCTGAAGAGGCTTCTCGAAACTATGTTCTTATGCCTGTATGCCTTGGGAATTGTCTCCCGCACTTCGTGGAAACTCTGTGCGGTAACACACATACGAACCAGAACAGGCATGACCCTTATGACTGCCTTGATTCCGGTAATGACGGGCTGGATAAAAGGTGAACGGGGGGAGCCGCCTGGATGCTCCGATTGCGAAGGTCGGAATTTACGTTACCCCGCCGGCGTCAACTCGGTCGCTTCGGGCTTCGCGTCGCGATACCCGAAGCGGCTCCGTTTTATGTGCCGACTATGCCTACTTACCTGTGCTTCTTTTTGTTCTGTTGCTCATCGCCGATCACATTGCCGATGAGACCACCCACGGCCGCGCCGCCGACTGTCCCGATTGGACTGCCGCCGGTCAGGACGGCGCCTGCGACACCACCCGCGGCGGCACCGTACGCGGTATCCTGATTCCGCTCCGACATGCCGGCGCAACCACTCAGGCTGAGAAGCAGTGTCACGGAGATTACGCTGATGGCGTTTCTTTGCATTGTGTTCATTGGACTACCTCCGGGATAATTTTGGGAATGTACCCAATCCCGGGGACAGTTTGCTCGCAGACCAGCTTGCCGTCGGTACGCCCGCGCGCTTAGCGCCGCTTATTACATGCGCCAGACGCCAATTGGCTGCTTTCAACCAAGTATTTTCTTCCCCGCAAGCAGCTCCAGGATCTGGTCTGCAATTCAGCGGGTCTGGCGAGCCAAGCTCGGCACGTTAGATCCTTCGGCCCTGGATGACCCGGACCAGTATCACTATGATGGCCAGAACCAGGAGCACATGAATAAAGCCACCCATTGAATAGGACGAAACCAGTCCCAGTGCCCAAAGAACCAGCAGGACGACAGCAAGGGTTTCCAGCATGCTCGTGTTCCTCGGTTCAGTCAGTCGATTTGTGTACACGGCGGACTTATCGCGCCATGTGATGAGCTTCATGATTGTCAACCTGCCGCGGTGGACGTTCTGTGCGGTATCGTACAAAAGTGAGACCGGGGCGGAAATCTGCGTCACGATGAGGCGCCGCCGCGGGCACCGCGCGCGCAACTGCAGCCCCAACTGGCAGCACAACGGACTCCAGCCGCAGTTTCATAAGAACAGACTCTTCCCTGTGTACGATAGCGCACGGAAAAAGCGTGCGTAGTCGCATAGCTTTGGCGAGTCGCAACTGAACACACGGAGGAACAGGTATCGACCCTGTTACACCATTGAAACATCTCATCCTGTCGCTACCGCGGCACCATTTTTTAACAACCTGCTAATATCGGCCATTGACCCGGAGGTCGATTCGTCAATGAACATTACATTGGATCTTGCTCCACTGGTATCGCTGGCAGCCGGGGTACTTATACTGATCGTTCCCCGACTACTGAATTACATTGTCGCGGCCTATTTGATCGTGATCGGCTTGATTGGTCTTTTTGGCATTGGCGGTTCTCACTTCTGACCAACCGCCAAGGTATCGCGATCTTGAATTCTTACGCACCATTCCGGCCCTAGCCACACGATGCTGGTGACATTCCACAGCAAGGCATCGGGCGATGTGACCATGTTTGGTGATGTCGCAGTAACGCTGTTGAAGCTGGCGGGACACAGCGGCACTGTCCCGGGCGCCATCCTCGCGGGCGATATTCCTTCGGCCCTTGCGCGTCTCAAACAGGAGATTACCGCCGCTGGCAGTGAAGAAGCAGACGGGCATGACCCTGGGAAAGGCGCGGACGATCCGGACACACCGCCCCCTGTGGGATTGCGGCTGAGAGCCTGGCCGCTGATCCAGTTGCTGTCCACCGCGGCCGAGCAAGGTTGCGATGTTAAGTGGGAAGGGAATAAACCATCAGCGTAGTCCCCGGCACGTAGAATGCAGCGCGGCGGTTACTGACAGGCACCCCTCGGGAATCGGTTTTGCGCAAGGCGTAGAAGATCTCCCGCTCGGAGGTACCGGCACATGCCGGATATGGGTCTACTCCCACTCAATCGTCGCCGGCGGCTTGCTGGAGATGTCGTAGGTAACCCGTGAGATGCCGCCGACCTCGTTGAGGATGCGGTTGGAGCAGCGCTCCAGAAATTCGTAGGGCAGGTGCGACCAGCGCGCGGTCATGAAGTCGACGGTTTCCACCGCGCGCAGGGCGATGACGTACTCGTAGGCGCGCGCATCGCCTTTGACGCCCACGGACCTGACCGGCAGGAATACGGCGAACGCCTGGCTCACCTTGTCGTAGAGGTCCGCGCGCCGCAGTTCTTCTATAAAGATGGCGTCCGCCAGGCGCAGGTGGTCGGCATATTCCTTTTTTACTTCGGCAAGAATGCGTACACCCAGGCCGGGACCGGGGAACGGGTGCCGGTGCACCATGGCCTCCGGCAGGCCCAGTTCCATGCCCAGTTTGCGCACCTCGTCCTTGAACAGCTCGCGCAGGGGCTCGATGAGCTTGAGCTTCATCTTCTCCGGCAGGCCCGCCACGTTGTGATGGGACTTGATCACGTGGGCCTTGCCGGTCCGGGCGCCGGCGGATTCGATGACGTCGGGATAGATGGTGCCCTGGGCCAGCCACTTCACACCCTTGAGTTTGCCGGCCTCTTCTTCAAAAACCTTGATGAATTGCGCGCCGATGATGCGCCGTTTCTGCTCCGGGTCCTCCACCCCCGCCAGCGCGCTGAGGAACCGGTCTTCCGCATCTACCCGGATCACGCGGATCCCCATGTGCGCGGCAAAAGTGTCCATGACCTGGTCACCTTCGTGCAGGCGCAGCAGGCCGTTGTCCACGAACACGCAGGTAAGCTGATCGCCGATGGCCCGGTGCAGCAGCGCCGCCACCACCGACGAGTCCACGCCGCCGGACAGGGCCAGCAGCACCGGCTCCTTGCCCACGGTTGCGCGCACCTGCTGGATGGATTGCTCGATGATATTGGCGGTGGTCCACAGCCCCTTGCAGCCGGCGATGTCGTGCAGAAAGCGCGACAGGATGGCCGCGCCCTGGCGGGTGTGGGTGACTTCGGGATGAAACTGGAGGGCGTAGAGCCGGCGGCTTTCATCCGCCATGCCGGCGATGGGCGCATTGTGGGTGGAGGCGATGGCCTTGAATCCGGGCGGCAATCCGACCACCTGGTCGCCGTGACTCATCCAGACGTCCAGTAGGCCGTGCCCTTCGGCGTTGGTCTGGTCCTGGATGTCCTTGAGTAGTTTCGAATGCCCGCGGGCGCGCACCTGGGCGAATCCGAACTCGCGCAGGCTGGCCGGCACCACCTGGCCGCCCAGTTGCAGCGCCATGGTCTGCATGCCGTAGCAGATCCCCAGCACCGGCACGCCCAGTTCGAACACCACGCCGGGCGCGCGCATGGTCGCGACCTGGGTAACCGATTCGGGACCGCCGGACAGAATGATGGCCGCGGGCCGGAAATTCCGGATCGCGGCTTCGTCCAAGTCGAAGGGGTGGATCTCGCTGTAGACCTGCGCCTCGCGCACGCGCCGTGCGATCAACTGGGTGTACTGGGAGCCGAAATCCAGGATCAGGACACGGTCGGCGTGGATATCGGTCATGGGCGCCGCATCAGGATCGATAGTTGGGCGGCTCCTTGGTGATGGTCACGTCGTGCACGTGGCTCTCGCGCACGCCCGCGCTGGTGAGGCGCACGAAATTCGGTTTCGTGCGCATGTCATCGATATTGCCGGACCCGGTGTAGCCCATGGCGGCGCGCAGGCCGCCGATAAGCTGGTGCACCACGGCGTTGAGCATGCCCTTGTACGGCACGCGTCCCTCGATGCCTTCCGGCACCAGCTTCTCGATCTCGTCGTTTTCCTGGAAGTAGCGATCCGAGGAACCGTGCTGCTGGGCCATGGCGCCGAGCGAGCCCATGCCGCGATAGGACTTGTAGGAACGCCCCTGGAACAGTTCCACTTCTCCGGGCGACTCCTCGGTACCCGCGAACAGGCCGCCGATCATGACCACGTGGGCGCCGGCCACGATGGCCTTGGCGATGTCGCCGGAATAGCGGATACCGCCGTCGGAAATGAGCGGCACGCCGGTATCTTTCAGCGCCTCGCACACATTGTGGACAGCGGTGATCTGCGGCACGCCCACGCCGGTCACCACGCGCGTGGTGCAAATGGAACCGGGACCGATACCGACCTTGACGCCGTCGGCGCCCGCGTCCACCAGCGCCAGCGCACCATCGCCGGTGCCGACATTGCCGCCGATGACCTGGGTATCCGGGTATTTCTTCTTGATCCAGCGCACCATGTTCAGCACGCCATCGGAATGACCGTGGGCGGTGTCCACCACGACCACGTCCACGCCCGCGTCCACCAAAGCGTCGACCCGCGCCTCGGTGCCGGGGCCAACCCCCACCGCTGCGCCCACGCGCAGCCGTTCGTCCTCGTCCTTGCAGGAATTGGGAAATTCCAGGGCCTTGTGGATGTCCTTGACGGTGATGAGTCCGCGCAACTGGAAAGCTTCGTTCACCACCAGCACTTTTTCGATGCGGTGCTTGTGCAGGAGATCGGTCACTTCATCGGTGCCCGCCTCCTCCTGCACCACCACCAGCTTGTCCCGGGGGGTCATGATCCTTTCCACCGGGTCGTCATATCGGGTCTCGAAACGCAGGTCGCGACTGGTGACGATGCCCACCAGCTTGTCCCCGTCCACCACCGGCACGCCGGAAATATCGTTGGCGCGGGTCAACTCGATGACCTCGCGGATGGTGGTCTTGGGACCGACGGTGAACGGATCGCGGATAACGCCCGCCTCGTATTTTTTCACCTGGCGCACCTGGCGCGCCTGGTCCTCCGGGCTCATGTTCTTGTGGATGATGCCGATGCCGCCTTCCTGGGCCATGGCGATGGCCAGCCGCGCCTCGGTGACCGTGTCCATGGCGGCCGACATGATGGGAATGTTGAGACTCAGGGAGCGGGTCAGCCGCGTTTCCAGCCGCACTTCGCGCGGCAGCACCTTGGAGTACGCCGGCAGCAGCAGTACGTCATCGAAGGTGAGGGCTTCCTCCACAATACGCATGTCAGAATGAGGCAGGCATGTCAGCAGTCAACTATAAAGAAATGGCGCCGGCCGATTGGCGGCCAACGGGCGCCGGCGCCGAATAATACACGGGCACCACGATTACTCGAGGTGCCCGGCTGCGGCTATTATAGTGACTGACTCCATTGCGGTAAATCGACAAAAACCCCGATTGTGAACGGCGAATCCCCATTCCCGGCGCCTGTGGCCGCCCCGGACCGCGACATCTACACCGTGACCCGCCTGAATCGCGAGGCCAAGGCGGTGCTGGAGGGCAGCTTCCCGCCCCTGTGGGTGCGCGGCGAGATATCCAACCTGGCCCGGCCCGCCTCCGGACACCTGTATTTCTCCCTGAAAGATGCCCACTCCCAGGTGCGCTGCGCCATGTTCCGGGGCCGCAACCGGTTTTTGAAGGTGGACCTGGACAACGGCATGGAGGTGCTGGCGCGGGCGTCCGTCAGTTTGTACGAGGGCCGCGGCGAATTTCAGCTCATCGTGGAACAGCTGGAGCCCGTGGGGGAAGGCGCCCTGCAACGGGCTTTCGAGGCGCTCAAACGAAAGCTTGCCGCGGAAGGCCTGTTCGACGAGGCGGTCAAACGCCCGCTGCCGGCGTTTCCCCGAGTTATAGGCGTGGTGACCTCGCCTACGGGCGCGGCCGTGCGCGACATTCTCAACGTCCTCGGCCGGCGCTGGCCGGGTGCCGCGGTGCTGGTCTACCCCACTCCGGTGCAAGGCGCGGGATCGGCGGAGAAAATTGTGGAGGCGATGGAGACCGCCGGGCGGCGCGCCGAATGCGACGTGCTGATCCTGGCGCGCGGCGGTGGCTCACTGGAGGATCTGTGGTCATTCAACGAGGAGGTGGTAGCGCGCGCCGTGCGCGCCTCGCCCATTCCGGTGGTGGTGGGGGTGGGCCACGAGATCGATTTCACCATCTCCGATTTCGCCGCGGACCGGCGTGCGCCTACCCCGTCCGCGGCCGCGGAACTGGTAAGCCCGGACCAATACGAGCTCCGGGAGCGGCTTGCCAACCGCGAGAGCAAGCTGCGGCGCCGGATGCTGGAGCGCCTGCGGAATTATTCGCGCCTGCTGGGGCAGTTGATGCGGCGCCTCGCGGGCCCGGGACGCTATCTGGAGACACAGATCCAGCGGGTGGACGAACTGTCCCTCAGGCTGGTCCAGGGGGTGCGCCGCGTGGTGCGCGCTCGGCGCGCGGATGTGCGCACTCTGGAAGCGCGGCTGACCGGAAATAATCCCATCCAGAGGGTGCGCCAGCAGCGGGACAGGAACCGTCAGCTTTCCGCCCGCCTGCAACAGGGCGTGCGGCACGGGCTGCGCCTGTGCCGGGAACGGTTGGGGGCCGCCACCCATGCGCTCAATACGGTGAGTCCGCAGGCGACGCTGGATCGCGGCTATTCCATCGTCACCGACGATCAGGGCCGGCTGGTGATGGATGCCGGACAGCTCAATCCGGGTCAGGCCATCCGCGCCCGCTTCGCCAGGGGGAGCGCCGGGGCCAAAATTACCGACGTGAAGGCAAAGGGCGAGTAATGAGATTCACCCCCAAACCCGGGGCCACTACCCCCGGTCTGGGGGAGAGGGGAAGTGAAATTAAACACCCCACAACCCCATGAGGGAGGGGGCCCGGGAGAGG
>CAZNWR010000128.1:0-8308 GCA_964576645.1 uncultured Enterobacteriaceae bacterium
TATAGCCTCCGCCGACATTGAATCCCGTGCCCGCGCGCCCGCCCACGGTCTGGGCAGTCTTGTGGAACACCTCGGCGCCCAGGTACAGGTCCGGTCCCAACTGGCGCTGCACCAGCACGCCGGCGTACCACCAGTCGCGCTGCCCCGGGTCTTGCATGAACCAGCGTCCGCCGCCGCCGTAGACGGTCCACGGTCCCCAATCCTTTTCCAGCCATAGCGGCAGGAAGTAGCTGGGACGGCGGCTGCCCAGCCCCCGGCGCGCGCTGCCGGTGGGCAGCTCGACGAGCGGAAAGGTGGCTGCATCGACGCCGCTGTTTTGCTGGCTCAGGAATCGCCACTTGAAGCCCAGTTCGACGTCCCCGGGACCATAGGCCGAGCCGCCGCCGCGCGGGTCGTTGTAGGCAAGCGGCACTACCAGGTGGGCGAACGTGTTGCGCAGAAAGCTGTAGTTCACCTCCATCCCGGGCGCCGCATCCAGCGCGGTCCCGCCTGAGGTCCGGCCGCCGCTGGAAAAGAGATAGGCCTCGCCGGTCTTCACCGGGAACACCCCGGGATCGTCAGTCTGGAATGGGGGATTGGCCTGTACGGCTATTGGAATCACACAGCAGGCCGCGAGCAGGATTTTCCTTGTGCACCGGTGCGTGTATGTGAGAAGTCTCATACAGTCGGACATCGTCGAAGGACCCCGGCAACGGTAACACACCCGGGAAATTCCGGTTCCCCGATGGGGCCGGGGCCGTATGCTTCAGCGCAGGCGGAGTTATGGAGCACGTGCAGCATGAAGATGGTGCCGGGAGAGGGAGTCGAACCCTCACTCAGTTGCCTGAACCAGATTTTGAGTCTGGCGCGTCTACCAGTTCCGCCATCCCGGCAGGGAGCAAAGCGCGGGAAGTATAAGAAATCGCGCCGTTGGGGGAAACCGGCCCGGGCCGATCTGCTAACATCGCGCGCCATGCGGCCCGACGAATTTAGCTACGATCTGCCTGCCGAGCTGATCGCCCAGTATCCGCCCGCGCGGCGTGGTGACAGCCGCCTGTTGGCAGTGGACGCCCGTGCCGGCGCCCTGTCCGGGCGCGAGTTCCGGGATCTTCCATTCGAGGACCTGCCGGGCCTGCTGCGCGCCGGGGACTTGCTGGTGCTCAACGACACGCGTGTCATTCCGGCACGCCTTTACGGCACAAAACCGAGTGGCGGCAGGATCGAGGTGCTGCTGGAGCGGCTATTGGATGACCGGACCGCCCTGGCACAAGTACGCGGCGGCAAGGGCCTGCGCGCCGGGTCCTGTATTTCCCTCGATGGCGGAGGAACATTGCGGGTGCTGGGGCGCCGGGACGAATTCTTCCGCATCGCAGCCGATCACGATGAGCCATTCTCCGGCCTGTTGTCCCGGGTCGGTCATGTGCCGCTGCCTCCTTATATAAAGCATGAAGCTACCGAACAGGACAGGGAACGTTACCAGACGGTTTTCGCCCGGGTACCCGGCGCCGTGGCGGCACCGACCGCGGGACTGCATTTCACCGCGGTTCTGCTGGACAGGATCCAAGCCGCTGGCGTGGAAACGGGTTTCGTTACCCTGCATGTGGGCGCCGGAACGTTCCAGCCGGTGCGAACGGCGCTGCTGGAAGATCACCATATGCACAGTGAGCACGTGGAGGTATCGCGCCAACTGTGCGAACAGGTACGGGCCTGCCGGGATCGGAATGGGCGGGTGATCGCCGTGGGCACCACCGTGGTGCGCAGCCTGGAAGCGGCGGTCCGTGACGGGGAGTTGAAGCCGCTGGACGGTGAGACCACCCTCTTTATCTATCCAGGTTTCCGGTTTCAGGTGGTGGATGCACTGATCACCAATTTTCACCTGCCGGAGTCGACCCTGTTGATGCTGGTGTGTGCATTTGCGGGTACCAAACTGGTCATGCGCGCCTACCAGCACGCGGTGCTGAAGCGTTACCGCTTTTTCAGCTACGGTGATGCGATGTTTGTCGAGCGGGAATAATGTGTCCGCGAAGCGGACTTATCAGATCGACTGGATCCCGGACCGCTTTGCGTCCGGGATGACGTTATGTGTCCGCGAAGCGCACGGTCAATCCACTGGATTCCGGCTTTCGCCGGAATGACGAGGGTACGGCTGAAGCCGGCTCTCCAGGATGACGGGATGTGCCTCAGGCGTTGGGAAATGAGTGATAAACATGAAATTTGAACTGCTGGCCACCGACGGTGCCGCACGGCGCGGCCGCATGACGTTCGGCCGCGGCAGCGTGGACACGCCGGCATTCATGCCGGTGGGGACCTACGGCACTGTAAAAGCCATGACTCCGGAGGAATTGATCGAACTCGGCAGCCAGATGGTGCTCGCCAACACGTTTCATCTCATGCTGCGACCCGGCACGGACGTCATATCGCGATTGGGAGGGCTGCACCGCTTCATGCATTGGGACGGGCCGATCCTGACCGATTCCGGGGGGTTTCAGGTGTTCAGCCTGGCGCGATCCCGCCGCATCAGCGAAGACGGGGTGCACTTTCAGTCGCCGGTGAACGGCGACGAGGTGTTCCTGGGGCCGGAATTGTCCATCGAAGTACAGCATGCGCTGGATGCGGATATCATCATGGTGTTTGACGAGTGCACGCCCTACCCGTGCACCGAGGAAGAGTGCCGACGTTCCATGGAATTGTCCCTGCGTTGGGCACAGCGTTGCCGCGATGCCCACCAGGGTCACGGCTCCGCATTGTTCGGTATCGTGCAGGGAGGGATGTATCCGGCGTTGAGAAAGCGATCACTGGCGGGCCTGCGGGAAATCGGCTTCGACGGCTATGCCGTGGGCGGGTTATCGGTGGGCGAGCCCAGGGCGGAGATGCTGCAAATTCTGGAAAGTACCTCCAGGGAGATGCCGGCCGACCGGCCGCGTTACCTGATGGGCGTGGGTACGCCCGGGGACATCGTGGAAGCCGTGAGCCGCGGGGTGGACATGTTCGATTGCGTGCTGCCTACGCGCAACGCCCGCAACGGTCAGCTTTTCACTTCCGCCGGGGTTCTGAAGATCCGCAACGCGGAACACAGGAGCAGCGAGAAATCACTGGACGAGCAGTGCGGATGCTACACCTGCCGGCACTACAGCCGCGCCTATCTGCACCATCTGGACCGGACCAACGAGATCCTGGGATCCCGGCTCAACACCCTGCACAACCTGTACTACTACCAGCAGCTTATGGCCGCACTGCGCGATGCCATCGAGGCGGGTGCCCTGGAGGATTTTCGTAAAGGATTTTACGCCGGCCGCGCGCAAGCCCCGGCGAGTATGTCATAATATGTAAGTTTAATCGCTGCACACGGTTCCCCCGATGCTTGAATTCTTTATCAATAATGCCTGGGCGCTGGACGGATCTTCCACTCCGGGTGGCAGTGCGTCAGGCCTGTTCATGTTTGCAATCCTGTTTTTGGTTTTTTATTTTTTCCTGATCCGGCCGCAGATGAAACAGGATAAGGAGCACAAGAAGCTGGTGGCGGAGCTGTCCAAGGGGGACGAAATCGTTACCAGCGGCGGCCTGCTGGGTCGCATCAGCGAGGTGGGAGAAAACTTCATTGTCCTGGAAATCGCCAAGGATCTGCAGGTGAAAATACGGAAGCAGTCGGTCACCTCGGTGATGCCCAAGGGAACGATGAAGTCGCTGTAGACTATCCATAATTGCCAACAGTTTTCCGGCGCACATGAATCGGTATCCAATCTGGAAGTACCTGCTCGTTATCGTGGTCATCGGGTTATCCGCCCTGTATGCCCTCCCCAATCTGTACGGCAAGGATCCGGCGCTGCAGATCACCGGCGCGCGCAGCACGGAAACCGGGGAGCTGACCAAGCTGCAGACCGAAAGCGCCCTGGACAAGGCCGGCATCAAGCCCCTGGGAATCCGGCTTGAGCCCAATTCCCTGGTGGTACGGTTGAGCAACGAGGACGTGCAGCTCAAGGCGAGGGACGTGGTCAAGAAGGCGCTGGGTAAGAACTACATCGTCGCACTCAACCTCGCCTCCCGGACACCTGCCTGGCTGCGCGATTTGGGCGCGGAACCCATGTTTCTGGGGCTGGACCTGCGCGGCGGCGTGCACTTTCTCATGCAGGTGGACATGGCGGCCGCGATAAAAAAGTCGGAAGAGCGCTATGTGTCCGACATTCGCGCCTCGCTGCGTGAGAAAAGGATCCGCTACACGTCCGTAGACCGGGACTCCAAGGGCGGGGTCGTTGTGAGGTTTCGCAATGCACAGCAACTGGAGAAGGGCATAAACCAGATCAAGGAGGATTACCGCGATCTCCAGGTTACGAAGGTGGAGAATCCACCCAAGGATTTCGAGGTGGTGGCCACGCTAACGGAAAAGGCCAAGGCGGACACCCGGAAATTCGCCCTGGAACAGAACATCACCACCCTGCGCAAGCGGGTCAACGAACTGGGTGTTGCGGAACCGGTGATAGAACAGCAGGGGACCGACCGCATCGTGGTACAGCTCCCCGGCGTCCAGGACACGGCGCGCGCCAAGGAGATACTCGGCGCCACGGCCACGCTGGAATTCCACATGGTCGACGAAGATCACAGTTTACAGGACGCCCTCAGCGGTCACGTGCCTCCCGGGTCCCGAATCTATCATGACCGCGACGGCCACCCGGTATTGCTCAAGAAACAGGTGTTGCTTACCGGTGATTACATCATCGATGCGGCGTCCGGCTTCGACCAGGTGAGCGGTGGACCGAACGTATCCATTACCCTGGATGGCAAGGGTGCGCGCATATTCAGCCGGGAGACCCGTGATGAGGTGGGCAAGGAGTTGGCGGTCGTATACCAGGAAAACAAGGTACTGACGAGCCAGGTTAACGGGAAGACGGTCAAAAAGAGACAAACCATACAGGAAGTCATCAACGTCGCCACAATACGCGAACAGCTCGGAAAGCGTTTCCAGATCACCGGCCTGGGTTCTACGCAGGAAGCGCGCAATCTCGCCCTGTTGCTGCGCGCCGGCGCGCTGGCGGCACCGATTGAGATAATCGAGGAGCGGACCATAGGGCCCAGCATGGGGCAGGAAAACATCAGGCGGGGTTTTGAGTCGGTGGTCATCGGGTTCATGCTGGTTCTGGTATTCATGTTCGTCTATTACAAGTTGTTCGGGATGGTGGCCAATATCGCCCTGGCGCTCAATGTGGTCATGATCGTCGCGTTGTTGTCGCTGCTGCAGGCGACACTGACCATGCCCGGCATTGCCGGTATCCTGCTTACGGTAGGCATGGCGGTGGACGCCAATGTGCTCATCAACGAGCGCATACGCGAGGAGCTGCGCAACGGCAATTCCCCGCAGGCCAGCATTCACGCCGGTTACGAGAAGGCGTTTTCGACCATTGCGGACGCCAACATTACAACGCTTATCGCCGCCCTCGTCCTGTTCGGGCTCGGCACGGGGCCCATTAAGGGCTTCGCGGTCACTTTGACGCTGGGTTTGATTTGCTCCATGTTTACGGCGATTACCGTGACCCGCGCCATCATTAACCTGATATACGGCGGCAGGCGCGTGAAATCCCTGTCCATTTAGGCAGATCGCAGCATGGAATTTTTCAAAGCGAATACAAATATCGATTTCCTGGGCTCCAGGCGCATCGCCATGGTCATATCGAGCGTGCTGGTGCTTGGCTCCCTTGTTCTGCTGACGGTTAAGGGACTGAATTTGGGCATCGATTTCACCGGCGGCACGCTGGTGGAGCTGCAATACGCGCAGCCCGCAAACCTGGACCAGATCCGGGCAACCCTCAACAAATCGGAATTTGCGGGAGCCATAGTTCAGTATTTCGGTACGGCGGAGGACGTAATGGTGCGCCTGGCGCCGCAGAAGAAGCTGGACAGTGCCGCCATCAGCAACCACATCATCAACCTGCTGGGCAAGAGCGGCAATAAGCTCACGGTCAAGCGGGTCGAGTATATCGGCGCCCAGGTGGGCAGCGAACTGGCGGAGGATGGCGGCCTGGCCATGATATACGCCTTGCTGGGCGTGCTTGTCTACGTGGCGCTGCGGTTCAAGATCCAGTTCTCGGTGGGCGCCATCGTCGCGGTAATCCACGACCCGATCATTACCGTGGGTTTCTTTTCCCTGACTGGAATGACTTTCGACCTGACGGTGCTGGCGGCGGTGTTGGCCGTCATCGGTTATTCCCTGAATGACACGATCGTGGTGTTTGACCGGGTCCGTGAAGATTTCCGGAAAATGCGCGTGGCGACGCCGGTGGAAGTCTTCAACAAGGCAATCAACGAAACCCTGAGCCGGACCATCATGACGTCCTTTGCCACGCTGCTTGTGGTTATCGCCCTGTTTTTCTGGGGAGGCAAGACCATTCATGGCTTTGCCGCAGCGCTGATCGTGGGTATTGTCGTGGGCACCTACTCATCCATTTACGTTGCCAGTCCTATCGCCATTGCGCTGGGCGTTACCAAGAAGGATCTCATGCCGGTGGAAAAGGAAGGGGCCAAGTCCGCAAATCACCCCTGACGGTTTGATATTCATTCAATTTTCACCGGCCGCCGCCGGTACCGTAATTCCTCCCCGGGTATTGAACCGGTGCACATCGTAGCGGACAGCGCAATTCCATTCGTGCAACCCATGTTCAGTGGATTGGGGTCTTTGGATCTGGTGGACGCCGGAGGCCTGTGTCGCGACGCGATCGCGGGCGCCGATGTGCTGTTGGTGCGTACCGTGACCCGCGTGGACCGGGATCTGCTAAAGGGCACCCGTGTGCGGTTCGTGGCCACGGCATCCAGCGGAACAGATCATGTGGACCGGGAATGGCTGGCATCCAACGACATCGGATTTGCGGACGCCGGCGGCTGTAATGCGCGGGCGGTTTGCGAATACGTGCTCAGCAGCCTGGCCTCATTGAGCCGGATGCGCAAGCTGGATCTGGCAAGTGTCCGGGTCGGGATCATCGGCGCCGGGCATGTTGGAAGCCTTCTCGGACGGATGTTAGCGGCGCTGGATATTCCCTGCCTGCTGAATGATCCGCCGCTGGAGGAGACGACCGGTGAATCAATTTACCGGCCTTTGGGGGAATTGCTGGATTCCGACGTGCTGACTTTCCATGTGGCGCTGACCGAAAATGGAGCCCACCCCACACGTGCTATGCTCAACGACGCGTTTCTGGCGCGCCTGCGCCCCGACGTATGCCTGATCAATACGTCTCGCGGAGAAATTCTCGACGAAGCGGCGCTGATGAAATTTATTGACGTTAATCCACGAGCGATCGCGGTACTTGATGTCTGGCCTGGCGAGCCGGCTCTGAATATCGAATTGCTGCGACGTACTGACCTGGGTACGGCACATATCGCGGGCTACAGTCTGGACGCCAAGCTGCGCGCGACCACGATGATCCGGGACGCCGTTTGCCGTTACTTCGGCCTGGAAGCCGGGCCGGCGCTGGTACCCCGTCTTCCGCCGCCGGCCACGCCGGATATCCCCGTGGCCGCGGGAGACGCGGATCTGGACGTGGTGCAGTCAGCCATACTTGCAAGCTATGACGTGCGTACGGATGACGCGCAGCTGCGCGCGCTGGTTGAAATGAATTTGCCCGAACGCCGGGGATATTTTATGGATCTGCGCAGAAACTACGCATTCAGGCGTGAATTTCCGTCGTACCGTGTCGCTGCCGGGGAGGGAAGCCCGTCTCTACAGCGGAAGTTGAGCACGGTGGGATTCCAGGTGGCCGGCATAGGATAATGGCTCCATGAAAACCTGGACCCTTGGATTCCTGGCTTCGCACCGCGGCACCAACATGCAGACCATCATCGACGCATGCCGGGATGGCCGGCTCAACGCGGAGCCGGCGGTGGTTATCAGCAATAATGGTGACTCGCAGGCGCTGGATCGAGCCATGGCGGCCGGCATTCCCGGTTATCACATCAGCTCCAGGAACTTTCCGGACCCGGACGCTCTGGATCAGGCGATCATGGAAACACTGCGGAAACATCATGTGGATCTGGTATTGCTGGCGGGCTACATGAAGCAGGTGGGTCCGCGCACGCTGGCGGCGTTTTCAGGGCACGTGATCAATATCCATCCCGCGCTGCTGCCCAAATATGGCGGCAAGGGGATGTACGGGACCAACGTGCACGAGGCGGTGATCGCCTCGGGAGACCCTGAAACCGGTATCACCATCCACCAGGTTGATGGGAATTACGATGGCGGCAAGATTCTGGCCCAGCGCAGGGTGCCGGTCCTGCCGGGCGACAGCGCCCGGTTGCTGGCGGACAGGATGTTGCCTCTGGAGCATGAACTTTACGTGGATACATTGGC
>CAZNWR010000129.1:0-8256 GCA_964576645.1 uncultured Enterobacteriaceae bacterium
TTCGATGCCCATTTTTCGGTAGATTCGGGTGATGGGGTTGCCGATGGAATCGCGCGGAACAAGGGCCTGAACGCGAACAGCCGGCTGCAGGCGCGGCAGGAAAATGAGCGCGCTGGTCATGATGCCCACGACCCGCGTATCACCAAGAAGCGGCGCCAGGATCTCCGCAGGCAGCCGGTGGGGTATTTCCAGGCAGCGTTTGCGGGGCAGGCGCAGGCCCTCGACGCGGGATCGGGGGTGGTGTTTGTATGCCACGGTCGCGCCGCTGTCCGCGCAATCCCGCGCCAGTCTTTCCAGCGCCGGGCGCAGTTGCGGATGCCTGCGCATGAACGCGTCATGGGGCAGCACCAGCAGCAGCCTGACCTTCGCCAGCAGGTCCGGGTCGAGCCCTGAAAGTCTGACGGCGTCCGCGCACGCGTCGATGACGCGCCGGTCGTGAAACCATGCCGTTTCCATGGGCCGCAGGATTTTTTCCGACAAGGCCGAGTTCACGTATTCCGGAATCATCACCCACGCTTCCCGTACCACGCGCGATCCACCCACCAGGGCGGGCCGTTCCGTCATCACGCCGAAAGTGAGATACCGGGCCCACACCGAAAGCATCGAGTTCAGTCCGCGGGCGGCTGCGGATACGCGTCCGTGGGGATTGTCCAGGCTGCGGTAAGTGCCCCAGCCGTCATCCACGTAGGCGCCAACGGCGCCCGGGGCGCCGCGCAGGGCGGCATAAAATTCGGGATGCTTGTCGTTGCCCACGATGATGTAGTCGGGTTGCAGCCGCCGCGCGTAGCGGGTGATCGATTCCAGTACCCGGCGTCCGTGGGCAAGCCGGTCGCTCAGGCGCGTTACCAGCTTGGGGAACGATTTGATCTCCACAAACAGGTTCCGGGGCCCGGATGATATGGCCTCGATCAGGTAATCATGCCGATCCTTCCGCCAGTGCGTCTGCACCAGGGCGCAGCGCGCGCCGCGGAACGGTCCCGTCGCCAGGCCCAGGTACCAGAGGCTGTGTTGCGGCGCCGACGACAGGAACAGGACCGTTTGCATGGGGAGGAGGCGCTTATTCCACCAGGTCCCAGGACGCCGGCGTGCCGCGCCTGACCGCGCGCTTGAGCCGGCGGCCGATCAGATCATCGATACAGGCCGGGGGCAATCCCAGGCCGGGCCGGATGGCGCGCACTGTCTCGGCGGTCAGGACGGCGCCCGCCGGCAGGTCGCGCGTTACATATAAGGAGCGGCGGAACACGCGCGAGCGCTGCTCGGACCCGGTCGCGCCGAACTGCACCCGGCCAAGCGCGGCATGGGCCCTTGCGGTTTCCTCCACCAGGCGGGCCAGCTCTTCCGGTTCCAGTGAAAATCCGGCGTCGACGCCCCCATCCGCGCGCGCCAGGGTGAAGTGCTTTTCGATCATGACGGCGCCCAGTGCCACGGCCGCCACCGCCGCGCCGATCCCCGGGGTATGGTCGGACAGGCCGATCTGGCACTTGAAGCGGGCGCGCAGTTCCGGAAGGGAGGCAAGGTTGGAATCCTCCGGCGGCGCCGGGTAACTGGAAGTGCATTTCAGCAGCACCAGGTCGCGGCAGCCCGCCGCGCGCGCGGCGTCCACCGCGTCCGTGATCTCGGATTGCGTCGCCATGCCGGTGGATAGGATCAGCGGTTTGCCGGTGGCGGCGACCCGCCGGATCAACGGCAGATCGGTATTTTCAAACGACGCGATCTTGTAGCAGGGAACGGCCAGCGTCTCCAGAAATTCCACCGCACTGGCGTCGAACGGGGTGCTGAACGCCACGAGCCCGAGATCCCTGGCGCGCTGGAACAGCGGCGCGTGCCATTCCCAGGGTGTGTGCGCTTCCCGGTACAGTTGGTACAGGGAGCGGCCGGCCCAGGGACTGCCCGGATCCGTGATCACGAACTCGTCGCGGTCAAGATCCAGCGTCATGGTGTCCGCGGTGTAGGTCTGCAGCTTGACGGCGTGGGCCCCGGCCGCCGCCGCCGCCTCCACAATCGCCAGCGCCCGGTCCAGAGAGCCGTTGTGGTTGCCGGACATCTCGGCGATCACCAGGGGCGGGTGATCCGGCGCACATTCATAAGGTCCGATGCGCACGCTCACAGGCGCAGCTCCAGTGGTTCCGCTTCGCCACCGGGCACATAGCCGGCTTCCGCGAAGGCCTGCCGCGAGGCGGGGTTGCCCGGGCGGATCTCGGCGCTGATGCGTGCGGTTTCCGGGCGGTGGCGGCGCAGCCACTCGGTTCCCGCGCGTAGCATGGCGGGTCCGTAGCCGCAGCCGCGGCCGCCGGGCGCCAGGTAGATGGAGGCACGCGCCTCGGCACCGTCGCAATCGTAGCGCAGCACGCCCACCGCCCGTCCGTCGTGTTCGGCGATCAGCAACGCCCGCGCCGGGTCGGTCAGCACGTCTTCGAACCAGCGTGCGTGCTGTTCGGCCGATATTGCCGCCCGGCAATGGGAATGTTTGCGCACGGAAGCTTCGTTGCGCCATGCCAGCATCGGGTCGCGGTCCGCCGGGCCCGCCGGGCGCAGCGCCACGGGCGGCGGCAGCAGGATGCGTAGCAGGCGTTCCACGCCGCGGCCATCGACCAGTTCCAGGCAATGCGCGCCCATGTCGCGCAACTGCGCGGGCGTCAACGATTCGATCCCGGCGGCGATCCGTTCCGGTGTTGCCGCCTCGCCATCCAGCACGATGGCCGCGCCGGCCGCCGCCAATACGGCGCCGAGCGGACGCTGGTTATCCGCCACCGTCAGAACCACGCCTGGCAGCCCCATGCACGCGCGTTCCCAGGAGGTGGCGCCGGCCGCGCCGATGGCCAGGTCGGCTTCCGCCATCAGCGGCGCCAGGTTGGTGACGTTCCTGTGGAAATTCAGGTACTTGCGTTCGTCGCAGCGCATGGCGATGACATCCCCCGCGGGATTGCCGGCGCCCGCCAGCACGTCGGTCGTGGGCGCGCGTTCCCGCAGCAGGTCCAGTGCGTCGAGGACCCGCAGGGTATAACCGCCCGCGTCGACACCGCCCATGAAGACGAAAAGCCGCCGCAGACGCCCGTCGCGTTGCCTGAGTTCCGTCCGTGCGGCGGCGAACTCGGGCCGCAGCAAGGCATAACGGGGACCCAGCAGGCGTGCACACCCGGGTGGCAGCAGCCCGCGGTACGGGTCGTGCGCATCAACGGCGCGGCCGGCGTTGAGAACGATGTCGGCATCATGGCGCCGATCCGCCAGGTCATCGAGGACAAGGAGGCGTCCGGCCTGCGGGCGCAGTGCCCGTTCCCAGGCCGCCTCCAGCGCGAAATGGTCCACGATCAGGATATCGACGCCCCCCAGCGTCTCCAGCAGTGCGCGGCACTCCTCCATGTCCTGCCCAGGGTCCACCTCCAGCCAGTGCGCGTGTGGCGGCTCGGCTGCCGGCGTGTACGCGCCGCCAGGAGGGGGCAGGGCGTGCAGTGGAAAGCCGTGGGCCGTGACCGCGTCATTGAGGTTGCCGGCCAGTTCGCGGCAGGCAAAGTGCACCTCCACGCCCCTGTCCGCCAGGGCCTGCGCCAGGCACAGGCAGCGCATGACGTGGCCGCTGCCGATCTGCAGTGACGCGTCAACGCGGACCAGGCTGCGAAGCGGCATGGGTCAGCGCACGCGGAACAGGGGAACGAGCGGCTCGCAATGCAGGCGCGCCGGCAGATCCCGTGCGTCCAGCGCGGATCCGATCAGGGGCAGGACCTCGTTGTAGGCCGACAGCAGCGACTGTATGTCCGCTTCGTCGTGGGCGTAGCTGATGCTGTGTCCGCCGTTGACCAGGATCCCGCGCGCGAACATTTCCTGCAGGTAGAGCGTACGCAGCTCCATGGCGGTGTAGGGTCCGGCATCCTTCAGGACGAAGAACGGCCACGCGGGATGTCCGGACACGGCGGCAAAGCGGCCCACGTCGTGCCGCTCGACGAGCGCCCGCAGCCCTTCCATCAGTTGTTCGCCGCGGGCGTGGATGCTTTCCAGCACCGGTTCGCTGCGCAGTTTGGCCAGGAACGCCTTTGCGGCGGCCAGCGCCAGTGTTTCGCCGCCGAAAGTGAACGAGAAAAAAATTTCTTCCATGCGGCGCATGAGATCGCGCCGGCCGGTGACGACGGAAATGGGGTAGCCGTTTCCCAGGCCTTTCCCGAACGTGGCGAGATCCGGCGTGACGCCGAACAACTGCTGTGCGCCGCCGGTCGCGAACCGGAATCCGGTAATGATCTCGTCGAATACCAGCAGGGCGCCGTGCCGGCGCGTAAGTTCCGCCACCGCCTCAAGGAAGCCGGCCCGGGGCCATTCCGTATTCATGGGTTCCATGATCACGGCCGCGAATTCGCCTGGATGATCGACCAACAGGCGTTCCAGGGAAGCGGCGTCGTTGTAGTGGAAAACGTGGGTCAGTGCGCGCGTGGATTGCGGAACGCCCAGGTTGCGCGTTGTCGCGCCGATATACCAGTCCTGCCAGCCGTGATAACCGCACGCGGCAACGCGGTCGCGGCCGGTGCAGGCCCGCGCCAGGCGCACGGCGCCGGCCGTGGCATCGGAGCCGTTCTTGGCAAAGCGTACCATTTCCGCGCACGGCACCAGTTCAACTATGGACTCGGCCAGTTCCGATTCCAGCGGGTGCGGCAGGGAGAAAGTGACGCCGCGATCGAGCTGATGCCGCACCGCCGCGTCTATGTCCGGATCGCAGTATCCGAGGGACACCGCCATCAGCCCGCTGATGAAATCGATATATTCGTTGCCGTCGACGTCCCATACGCGGCTGCCAAGGCCGCGTTCCAGGAAGCAGGGGGACGCGCCGCGCGGCAGTGTTGCGGGGGACTTGGAAAAAGTCTGTGACCCGAGCGGGATCACTTTTTCGGCGCGTGCCAGCCATTCCAGGGAACGCCGATAGCGCTCAATCGGCGGCGCCGGGCCGGCGCCTTGTGCGACTTCGCCACGCGGCCGGGAGGGGGAGGGAACGGATCGGCGGCCGGCCAAGGTTCAGATCCGCCGCGCGCCGGCATTCACAAGGTCCGGCCGCGCCTCCAGCAGTTGATGTACGTCGGCCCGGCGAAAATCCGGTTTCCGTGGATAGAGCGCGGCGTAGATCCGGCGCACGAATTCCAGGTCTTCGGGGTAGTCAACCACCCAGCGCTCGCTGGAGCGATCCACCTCGTCACGGTAGACACCGCAGCGAAAGCCGCTTGCGTCGCGATAGAAGAACGGGGTGACGTGTTCGCGTTCGTAGTGCGAGCCGGCCTCTTTCCATGCACGTGCCAGCGCCGTGAAACTGAATACCTCCACATCCAGGCCGTCCGGGAAACTGCGTATGCTGACATTTGACGTGTAGTCATTTTGTTCACGCAGGTGCTGCTCGATGATGGCGTCGACCAGGTCCGGATCCAGCAACGGACAGTCGCCGGTGATCCTCACTACCTGTGCCGGTCCAAACGTCAACGCGGCCTGGTAGAACCGGTCGAGTACGTCGTCCAGGTCGCCGCGATAACAGGGAACACCCATGCCCCTGCAACAATCGGCGATGGCCTGGTCGGAGGGATCCGTGCTGGTGGCCACGCACAGGTCGTCTATCCGGCGCGACATTCCCAGCCGTTCGACCTGCCGCGTCAGCAGCGGCCGCCCCAGCAGCGGCGCCAGCACCTTGCCGGGAAGGCGGGATGAGGACATGCGCGCCTGCACCATGCACAGTATGCCGGTACTCATGTACGCCACCTCCTCGGATTGACCAGGCGCGCGTCGTTGATCGCGAAACGCCCATACCAGTCCGGCGGCAGGCGCGTGGAGGCGGCCGCCAGCACCTCCTTCAACTCAGCGGCGCTGGTAACGCCGATGATGGCACAGTCGATTTCGGGTACGGTGTCCGCGAATCCGACCGCCGCCTGCAGGGGCGAGAGTCCCTCGCGCCGGGCGGCAGCCTGGAACTCCTGCAGCAGGGATTGCCACGGTTCGAAATACGCGGATGGCGCTCCGCCGACGTGTACGGCGAGCAATCCCTGAAGCAGCAGCGAGCGTCCGTGAATCTCGATGCCGCGTTGCCTGGCACGCCGCAGGTGCCCGCCCTGAACGAGGCGCTGGTCGAGCAGATTGAGCGGCACTTGGAGCAGATCCGGAGTGAAACGATCCAGCAATGCCTCCATCTGGTCCCCCTCATACAGGGACGCGCCGATCAGCCTGACGCCGCCTCCCCGTTTCAGGCCGTTAAGGCTGTCAAAAAGTGCGTTGCCGCGTTTGCCCAGCAGGTCCTCAACCCGGTGCACCAGCAGGCCCTCAAGGCGATGGCGACGCAGCCGCCGCAGCGATGCGGCAAATTCCCGCCGCACCCAGGCATCCACGTCCGCGTCCGCCACGTCCTCCGGCAGGGGCGGCAGCTTGGTGACGACCCGATGCGAAGGGGGATCAACAAGGCATTGGCCGAGAACGATTTCCGCATCACCGTATTGCGCTGCCGTGTCGAATACCCGCACGCCGGCGGCGCAGGCGACCTTGAGTATTTTGCGGGCCTCGTCCGCGGGTACGGTGCCGCCGCGGTTGACGATGCCGTAAGGCATGCCCAACTGGGCCGTACCCAGGCCGAGATTCACGGGATCTCCAGTGCTCGCCGCAGGATTGCGACTACCCGGTCCTGCTGTTCGTCGGTCAGGCGGGGATGCAGCGGCAGGGTCAGCGCGCCGTCGTAATAGGCCTCGGACGCGGGAAAGTCACCGCGCCGAAAGCCCAGGCGCCGGTAATAAGGCTGCAGGTGAACGGGAATGTAATGCACGTTCACGCCGATGTCGGCCCCCCGCAGCGCGTCGTACACCGCCCGGCGGCGTTGCGGCGGCAGTTGCACGACGTACAGGTGCCAGGCGCAGCCGTCCGCCGCGGAAAACCTCGGCCGTCGCAGGGGCATGTCCTCGAGGAGCCGCTCATAACGTTCGGCCAGTTCGCGGCGCCGCTGCAAAAACTCTCCGATACGGGATAGCTGGCTGCAACCCAGCGCCGCCTGGATGTCGGTCATGCGGCAGTTGTACCCGAGCATCTGTTGTTCGTAGTACCAGCCGCCTTCGTCTTGCTGTTCCAGTTGCGAGGGTTCCCGGGTAATCCCATGCGAGCGCAGCATTTGCAACCGGCGCCCCAGCTCCGCGTCGGAGGTGGTGATCATGCCGCCCTCGCCGGTGGTAATCAGCTTGACCGGGTGGAAACTGAACACCGTCATCCTTGATTTGGCACAGCTCCCCACGCGTATGCCCTGGTGTTCGGCGCCGAGAGCGTGAGCGGCGTCTTCGATCACCGAGAACCCGTAGCGTTCCGATAACGCGGATATGGCTTCCATGTCGCAGGGGGCGCCGGCGAAGTGGACGGGCAGGACAATCTTGGGAAGCGTGCCATCCCGTTCCGCCCGCTCCAGCTTCTCCGCCAGCTGCCGTGGGCACAGGTTAAGCGTGGCGGGGTCGATGTCCACGAAATCCACCTGCGCGCCGCAGTGGCGGGCGCAGTTTGCGGATGCCACGAAACTGACGGGAGACGTCCACAGTCGATCGCCAAGTCCGAGTTCCAGCGCCATGCATGCCAGATTCAGGCCGGAACTCGCGCTGCTGACCGCGACCGCGTGTTCGGCGCCGCAGAATTGCGCAATCGCCGCCTCGAAGGCCGGCACCGCCGGACCCTGCGTGAGAAAATTGGAATGCAGTACCGCATCGACCGCGGCAATGTCTTCCTCGGAGATCGACTGGCAACCGTAACGGATCACTGCAGCGCCCGGCGGTTGAATTCGATGATTTGGTCGCGGTCGAGGAACCACGGGTTCGAGCCGGAACGGTACTCGAACTCGTCGGGAACGGGCCGGCCCCGTTCGCCCATTGCATTGCATTCGAAACAGTTTCCGTTGGGTGAACTTGTAAAGCGGATGGCCGGCCGGATAACGAAATGGTCTTCAAATTTCAGGGTAAGGTGGGAATCCTCCTGCGGGCACATTACTTCGTGCAATTTCTCGCCGGGCCGAATGCCGGTGAAGCGCACGGGCAGATCGGGGGCCATGGCGCTGGCCAGATCGACAATGCGAATCGACGGGATTTTGGGCACAAAAATCTCGCCGCCGTACATGCGATGGAAACACCGGATTACCATGTCGACGCCCTGTTGCAGAGAGATCCAGAATCGCGTCATGCGTTCGTGGGTCACCGGCAGGTGATCGGTGCCGCGTTCTATGAGTGATTGGAAATGTGGCACGACCGAGCCGCGCGAACCGACGACATTGCCGTAGCG
>CAZNWR010000130.1:0-2022 GCA_964576645.1 uncultured Enterobacteriaceae bacterium
GGTGATCGCCGCCGCTGATCTGCTGAGCAAGGACTTCGGCGTGGACGCGGACATCTGGAGCGTGACCAGTTTCAACGAGTTGCGCCGGGAGGGGCTGGACGTGGCGCGCTGGAACCTGCTGCACCCGGAGAAAAAGCCGCGCGCAAGTTACGTGACGCAATGCCTGGCGGGGCAGAAGGGCCCGGTGATCGCCTCCACCGACTACATCCGCGCCGTATCCGACCAGATCCGGGAATTCGTACCGCGCCGTTACGTGACTCTGGGGACTGACGGCTTCGGCCGCAGCGATACCCGTGCCAAGCTGCGCGGCTTCTTCGAAGTGGACCGGCACTATGTGGCCGTCGCCGCTCTCAAGGCACTGGCGGATGACGGCGAGCTGCCCGCATCCAAGGTGATTGAGGCAATCCGGAAATACGACATCGATCCGGACAAGCCGAACCCGGTGACGGTCTGACGAGGACGAGCGTCGTGGCCGCCGCGCGCGAAATCCAGGTACCGGATATCGGTGACTTCAAGGAAGTGGAAGTGATCGACGTGCTTGTGCAGGCCGGCGATACGGTGGAACAGGAAACGCCGCTGATCACCCTGGAAAGCGACAAGGCCACCATGGACATTCCCTCGCCCGCCGCCGGCACCGTGCAGAAACTGCTGGTGAAGGCCGGTGACAAGGTCTCGATGGGCAAGCCCATCCTGATGCTGGAGGAATCTGCGGCGCCGGCGAAGGACAAGGACAAGTCGGACGAAAAGAAGCCCGAACCGCCCGCGAAGGAAAAGCGCGCGCCGGAACCCGCGCCAGCGCAAGAAGCCGAGCAGCCCACCCCACCGCCGCCCCCGGCGGCGCCCACCAGCTCGGAAACGGTTGCCGCGAACCAGTCAGCGAAAGCTCATGCCAGCCCGGGCGTGCGCCGGTTCGCCCGGGAACTGGGCGTCGACCTGGGGCTGGTGCGCGGCAGTGGACCCAAGGGCCGCATTCTCAAGGAAGATGTCAAATCCTTCACCAAGGCGGTGATGTCCGGCAACCGCGTGTTCGACCAGGGCGGCCTGTCATTGCCACAAAGTCCGACAGTGGATTTTTCCAAGTTCGGCCCGGTGGAGACTGTAGCGCTGGCGCGCATTCGCAGGCTGTCCGCGCAGAACGTGCAGCGAAGCTGGATCACTATTCCGCACGTGACGCAATTCGACGAGACGGATATTTCGGACCTGGAGGAATTCCGGCGCTCGGAACTGGACGAGGCGAAGAAGAAAGGATTGAAGCTGACCTTGCTGACCTTCCTGGTGAAAGCGGCCGTGGCCGCCCTCAAGAAATTCCCCGACTTCAATTCATCGCTCACGCCGGACGGCGAATCGCTGGTAGTAAAGCAGTATTACCACGTCGGCTTCGCGGTCAACACGGCGCAGGGGCTGATGGTGCCGGTGATAAGGGATGCCGATCAGAAGGGATTGTTCGAGATAGCAAAGGAACTGGCGGAACTGGCGGACAAAGCGCGCAACCGCAAGATCCAACCCGGCGAAATGCAGGGCGGCTGTTTCACCATTTCCAGCCTGGGCCACATCGGCGGCACCGGTTTCACACCCATTATCAATGCGCCGGAAGTGGGGATCCTCGGCGTATCGCGCTCGTACATGAAACCGGTGTACATGGACGGCAAATTCGAACCGCGCCTGATGCTGCCCTACTCCCTTTCCTACGACCACCGGGTCATCGACGGCGTCGCCGGTGCCAAGTTCTCCCGCTACCTGAGCATGGTGCTGTCCGACATCCGCCACATCCTGCTGTAGTTTCATCCCGGCTGACGTCCCCTCCGTCATTCCGGCCACCGGCCGGAACCCAGTCAATTTACCGTTCGCGAAGCGAACACACCCTCCGTCATTCCGGCCACAGGCCGGAATCCAGTCCATTTACCATTCGCGCAGCGAACACACCCTCCGTCATTCCGGCCACAGGCCGGAATCCAGTCCATTTACCGTTCGCGCAGCGAACACACCCTCCGTCATTCCGGCCACAGGCCGGAATCCAGTCCA
>CAZNWR010000130.1:2122-3479 GCA_964576645.1 uncultured Enterobacteriaceae bacterium
CAGCGAACACACCCTCCGTCATTCCGGCCACAGGCCGGAATCCAGTCAATTTACCGTTCGCGAAGCGAACTCCTTGTTATAGGATCCGTCTTCATGCCCCCGCCCCCTAACAAGAAACCCGAAGCCCGTTTCTCCATCAATGTCGTGGAAAACGACGCCGGCGAACTCCTCATGCTCAAGCGTAGCCCGGGCGCAAAACTCGCCCCCAACCGCTGGGGCTTCCCCGCCGGCCACATCGAACAAGGCGAATCACCCGAGGACTGCGCGGTGCGCGAACTCACCGAAGAAATCGGCAGCAACTTCAAGGTCGAGCCATTACGAACAGTCGGCCCGGTGCGTGACACCCAGTACGGCGGCAAGTACGAGATCTACTTATATCACTACCGCTGGCGGGACGGCCGCATCACGCTCAACCACGAGCACACGAACTATGCGTGGGTGGGCAAGGAACAATTTCGTGACTACGACCCCATGCCCGGCACCGACGAAGATATCGTGTATCTGAACATATGGCCGCGGGAATATCTGCGCGAGGAACTGTTGCCGGCGCAATAGCCGCACAGGTTACGCGATCCCCGGCCGGTTCAATCGGCGAAGGGACACGATATCCAGGTCATGCTTCGGACAATGATTGCTAAGGACACTGCCTGCTCCATTAGTCCATACTTCTGTCTGTTGTGCCGTCAGAAAAAATACAGGAGAAATTATGCAGCTCACCGTTGCCTTTGATGTGTATGGAACACTAATAGATACCCAAGGCGTAGTGACCGAACTAGAGAAGCATATAGGTGATAAAGCTTCCGGGTTCTCTCGAATTTGGCGACAAAAGCAGCTCGAATATTCATTTCGCCGCGGCCTGATGCAGAACTATGAAAACTTTGGGGTTTGCATCAGTGATGCTCTTGATTACACGTGTTCGTTCCTTAAACTCCCTCTTAGCCGACAAGCAAAACAGGGACTTCTGAACGCATATAAAACCCTGCCGGCATTCAGTGATGCGAAGGAAGGGCTGATTCGAGTACAAGAATCCGGCTTTCGAACGTTTGCGTTCTCCAATGGGAATGCCGATGCTGTGGAAATGCTGTTGACGAACGCGGGTATCAGAGATTTCTTCCTTGGCGTTGTAAGTGTTGACGAGATCAAATCCTTTAAACCGAATCCGGCAGTTTATAGTCACCTTTTAAGAAGGTCGGGCGCTGTGGGCGCCGATGCCTGGCTTATATCCAGCAATCCCTTCGATGTTATAGGGGCCATTTCGTCGGGCATGCGTGCTGCATGGGTTCAACGTTCGCCTGAAGACTTATTCGATCCTTGGGGAATAGAGCCGACAATCACCGTAAACAGTCTCTCCGACTTG
>CAZNWR010000130.1:3489-8252 GCA_964576645.1 uncultured Enterobacteriaceae bacterium
CTTGGCTGATAAGATAGCCTCCGAACATGCTAAACCCTAACATTACGGTTCAACCAGGGCGCGCCGTAAAGCGGCACGCCTGTTAACCACTCCGTTAAGCGTCACAGCCCGTCATGTAATGGTCGTAGCGCTGGAAGGGCCCACAGGAAGACTCGGCGGACTCCCGGGTCATTGAGGTTTGAAATGACCCAAAGTATGTCTGTCGTCTACGTCCTGGTAATGGTGGCAGTTGTCGTTGGCGTGGATTTACTTTTCTTCCGGAATCTATTTTGGGAGCGGCTGGTAGCGAACGTTGGAATCGTCTTGGTGTTCGTGGCATTCTATTTGGGATTCTTCAGAACTCCGCACGGTTAACGCGGGCTTGGATGACTTTGCATCAAATTCTGGTTTACGGAGATTCGCTGAGCTGGGGCATAGTCCCCGACACGCGCTCCCGCTTTCCCTTTGAAAAGAGATGGCCGGGGATCGTTGAGCGGGAGCTGCAAGGCGCCGGTATCGACGTTCGCGTCATGGAGGACTGTCTCAACGGGCGGCGCACCGTCTGGGATGATCCTTACAAACCGGGTCGTAACGGCCTTGACGGCCTGGAACAACGGGTTGAGATCAATTCCCCGCTGTCTCTGGTCATTGTCTTTCTAGGCACTAATGATTTCCAGTCCATGCACAATCACAACGCCTGGCAATCGGCCCAGGGCGTTGCTGCCATTATCGCTTCAATCCGACGTGCACCCATTGAGCCCGGCATGCTGATCCCGAAAATCCTGGTCGTTGCGCCGCCTGAAATAAAAAAAGCAAAAGGAAACATTGCTCCGAAATTCCAAGGGGCCGAGGAAAAGGCGGTTGGTCTTGCCGCGGCCATTAGGGCTGTCGCGAAAGACAATGGCTGCCTCTTTTTCGATGCGGGCTCGGTGACTGAAACCAGCCGGGTGGACGGCGTACATCTCGACGAAGATCAGCATACCGCGCTGGGCAAGGCATTGGCCGTGGAAATACAACGTTTCCTTTTATAAGGTCGGCCTCTGACCGGAACCATTCAATGGACCGTTGTGTCCTCCGACCCTTCCAGGTAGTTCGGATCGAGAAGCTGATGGATCCGGGCGCTGGCCATGTAGAACTCCAGCCTGTCAAAGGTACCGCCCTCTTCCTTCACAAGCTTTTCAATCAGGTCATGCAAATCGACCCGCTTGTGTTCCTGCAGCTCATCGATGATTCTCGTCTTGTAGCGATCACGCTTCATGGCGCCGAGGTCAACGGTTCTGTCCACTGAACGCTGGTGATCGACAATACGGCCCAGGTATTCGTGATATTTCTTGCGCAGGCGCGACACGATTGTCGGATCCGCCGGGAGTTCAATCTTGCCGGCTTTTCCAAGCATGGATTCGAACATGTCCGCATTGAAGAATTTAGAGGTTCCCTTGGTATGCAGTCCGCCAGTGCGCAGGTAATCGTCGATAACGCTGACCGCATTGGTGAACTGGTCATCGAGTATGTAACCGTTGAAGTCGCGTTTCAGTTTCTCGCGAAGCTCGCCGATATTGACTTTGCCATGCTTGAGCAGCGCTTCGACGATTGAGCTCTTGTAGATGGCATCCAGCAGGTTGCCATTGCGATCCAGCACGACCCCCACCGAGTTTACGGCGTATTCGCGCTTGTACCGCTCGATGCGCTTTTTATACTCCTCCAGCTTACCGGCAAGACGTTCCTTGAGCGCGGGAATATCCGGCAGCGTTACCGATTCACTGAGGTAGTCGATGTTGATGTTTTTCATGTCCGTGGTCCTTTCACGTTGCTGCGTTGTTTCTATCTACGGTTTAATTAAATGTTATTAATAAACTCTGCCTGCCGCGTTGATCCAGGTCATACCGACGCCGGCAGCAGGCATGGCGGATCATATTTAAGTGACTGATATATAAATTGATTCTGGCAAGCGGGATTTGCGCGCCAAACTCAATCGCCGCCCGGCGGAGGGCGTCCGGGAGGCGGGGCATGGTGGGGTCCGGCCACGCCGCCGGTCAAGACAAAGGTCATGGCCTCGCGCATGGACATGTCGATGGGACGCAAAACTGAGCGTGGCAACAATACTGTATAGCCCCCGATCTGGTAACTCAGGGGCAGGTAAACCAGCACCGCGTCCTCATCGCGTGCGGCTCCCGCGGGCAGCCCGCGAGTATCTGGCCGGGTAATAAACCCGATCAATTGCATCCCGGTATCGCCCACATCCACCATGACCACTTCGTGGAAACCCGGATCACGTGTATGCACCAGGAACTGCAGGAAGTCCCGCGTCGCCCCGTACACCGATCGGATCACGGGGATGCGGTACAGCACCCGTTCGCTGCCCTCGAACAAACGGCGGACGATCCACGCATGCATCAACAAGCCCACCAGGAAGGTCAGGACGACGCCCGCTACCAGCCCCATGCCGGGCACGTACAGCGATCCCGGCAGCACCACGCGTATGGTGCGCCCGAGGAAGGATTCAGCCAGTTCCCCCAACCAGATCAACAGGTAAATGGTCACCACGATGGGCAAAATGGTGACCAGGCCGGTCAGAAAGGTCTTGGCCAGATTAACATTCTTCAACATGGAACCGGGGCTCTCCATAGGCCCTCCTTACAAGCATTAGGCGTTTGAATTTGGGAACCAGGACAACTGCTAACCTATACACCCGCATGCGCCTGCACGCCAGTCCGACGGTACGCTACCGCCCGAAACGAAGATCCCGGCACTGGACTGCCCAGTCCGTCCAGGGAAGAGATACAGTAGCAGACCCTGGCGGTCACGGTGCCAAATTGCCGATAATCTGAGAATAGGAGGTGAATCATGCATCTGGAAGGTTCCTGCCATTGCGGCGCGGTGCAATTCTCGCTGGAATCCGCCCACCCCTACCCGTTCAACCTGTGCTATTGCTCAATCTGTCGCAAAACCGCGGGGGGCGGCGGCTACGCCATCAACCTGGGCGGAGATCACGCGACCCTGAAAGTCTCCGGCGACGAGCACGTGACCGTCTACCAGGCCCGCATTCCCGATCCCGAAACCGGTGAAGTCACCGAGAGTCCGGGCCGGCGGCACTTCTGCAAGCACTGCGGCAGCGCCCTGTGGGCCTGGGATCCACGCTGGCCGGAACTGGTGCATCCATTTGCGTCCGCCATCGACACCGAGCTGCCGGTGGCGCCGGAACGTACGCACCTGATGCTGGGATCCAAGGCCGGCTGGGTGCCGGTGGAGGCCGGCCCCAAGGACAAGCAGTTCGACCAATACCCGGAGGAATCCATCGCCGAATGGCATCAGCGGCTGGGACTGGAGCGGCCGGGAGACTGACGCGGCAGGCGCCGCGCCGTTACTTCATGGCGTCAAGGTACCACTCGATGAAACGGTTGGTGAAGTCTTCCATCTTCAGATACGGTCCCGGCTCGTAGAAGTGCGACTTCATACCGGCGGCATTGTCCTCGATGATGCGCTTGTCGGCGATGGTGGTGACGTCCCACAACCACTTTAACTTGTCCAGGTCGTAGTCCTTTCCTTCCTCGGCGTCGCCGCGCACCAGCCAGGAAATTTCGCAGTCGCAGGAATCCACCCCGGTGGGCGTAAAGCGGTACACCACCACGTGGTCGCAGTAGGCCAGGTAGAAGGTCACCGGTCCCATGTGCATGTCCACCGTGCCACCGTCGTAATCCCGGATTGTACCCATCAACGGCGCGACCGGGCTGCCGTCCTGGCTGCCGGTCCGGTAACCGTGCATCAGCGGGTAACGATCATAGCTCCGGTCAATGCCCATGCCCCCGGATGCCTTCCAGTCCTTGTATACGGAGACCTGGCTGAGACCGCAGGCGGGCGCCTTGTCCAGCAGTTCCTGCACCATCGGCTGCATCTGGTCGTAGGGGATCGCGCGCCCGTGCGCGATGCTGTACTCGGGGTGGGACGGCGCGCAGTGGTAACACTCGCAATAGTTCTCCACCGCCAGCTTCCAGTTGGCATTGATGGGATAATTCTGCTTGTACGCAACCTTGGCATTCGCCAGGTCATAGGGCTTGAGCGGTTCATCCATGTCCTGTTCTATGGGATCAAAGGAAATGGGATCCGCGGCAAAGTTGATGAAGATCATGCCGTGGAAAACCTTCACGTGAACCTGCTTCAGACCGTAGCGGGACTTGTCAAAGCCCTCGCCCGTGTGCCCCGCGCCGCGCAGGCCGCCATCCAGCCCATAGGTCCAGCCGTGGTAGCGGCACACGAAGGAATTGCGGGTGCCGCAGGGATCGGTGCAGATGCGGGAACCACGGTGCCGGCACACGTTGATGAGCCCGGCGACCTCGCCCTCCCCCTTGTTGACCAGGATCACCGACTCGCCGTCGATGCGGAACAGGAAATAATCGCCGCGAGTGGGGATCTCGCTCACGTGGCCAACGTACAGCCAGGACTTGAAAAAAATACGCTCCAGTTCGCGCTCGTAGATGTCAGGATCGGTGTAGAACGCCTGCTGCAGCGAACGCGCCGGCGGCTGCGACAATACCAGTGACGAGATTGATGCGGTGCTCATGAATGCCTGCTCCAGTTTGAAAGCATTATACCTGCACCCATGCAATGGGCCTTCCGGAATTATGATTCAGAAACGGCTCCCAGGCCCTTTTTGCGGTAGTTGAAGGGCGTGGTACCGGTGAACTTCCGAAACGCTGCGTAGAACACGGAGGCCGAATTGAACCCCACGTCAAATCCGATCTGCACCACCGGCGTTTCCGATTTGCCCGGATCTTCCAGTAGTGCGC
>CAZNWR010000131.1:0-8229 GCA_964576645.1 uncultured Enterobacteriaceae bacterium
CCTCCGGCCTGCTGTTGTTCACCAATGACGGGGAGCTAGCCAACGCCCTGATGCATCCGTCGGCCGGGATCGAAAGGGAATACGCAGTGCGGGTGCGGGGGCAGGTGACCAAGGCGCAGATATCCCGGTTGCTCGCGGGCGTTGACCTGGAAGACGGCCCCGCGCGGTTTCAAAACATCAGTGACGGCGGCGGCGAGGGCTCCAATCACTGGTACCACTGCGTAATCAAGGAAGGGCGCAAGCGGGAGGTCAGGCGATTGTGGGCAAGCCAGGGCCTGACGGTAAGCCGGCTGATCCGGACTCGCTACGGTCCCGTTGCTCTCCCGCGCTCAATGCGCTCAGGGCGGGTCAGAGAACTACCGCCGGGAGAGATAACCCTGCTCCAGCGGGCCGCCGCTCGCGTTCAGCGCCGGGTATAAGTTGATCCTCCCGCCGTTCAGAAGTAGCTTGTGCCCCCATGGGAGTACAGAGTCGAAGCGCCTGCCCCCCATTCACTGATATGACCTGCTCCCCATTGCGATGACGACAAGACAGCCACTGGTGGCCGCCAACTGGAAAATGAACGGCACCCTGACCACCATCCGGCCGCTGATCCGGGATGTTCGCGCGGGGATCAGGGCGGATTTCCGCCCCCAGGTCGCCATTTGCGCGCCGTTCCCCTATCTGCAGGAACTGGAAAGCAGCCTGCGGGGCAGCCCCATTGCGCTGGGAGCCCAGAATCTCTCGGAGCATGAGGCGGGTGCGTTTACCGGAGAGGTATCCGCAGCCATGGTTGCCGACTATAATTGTCGGTTCGTTATCGTCGGGCATTCCGAAAGGCGCAACCTGTTCGGTGAACGTAATGCGGCCGTGATGAAGAAATTCGCACGTGCCCGTGGCGCCGGTTTGACGCCTATCTTGTGCGTCGGCGAACTGCTGCAGGAGCGTGAAGCCGGGGATACCGAGGAAGTCATATCCAGTCAGCTTGACGCGGTAATCGAGGGCAGCGGCATTCAGGCGTTTGCTGAGGCGGTGATAGCCTATGAGCCGGTGTGGGCCATTGGCACCGGGCGCACCGCGACACCTGAGCAGGCGCAGGAAGTGCATGCATTCATCCGCCTGCGCCTGGCCCGGCACGACGAAGGTGTGGCGGATAATATACGGATCATTTACGGCGGCAGCGTCAATGTCGGCAACGCCGCTGACCTGTTTGCCATGGCGGATGTGGATGGCGGCCTGATCGGGGGTGCATCCCTGAACGCCGGCGATTTTTTGTCAATTTGCAAATCTGTGAGGTGAGTTTTAATGGAGACGTTGCAAACGCTCCTTCTGGTGATACAGGTATTGGTATCTGTAGCACTTATCCTGTTTATTCTCGTGCAACACGGGAAGGGCGCGGATGCAGGCGCTGCCTTTGGCAGCGGCGCATCCTCCACGGTTTTCGGCGCCCGCGGCTCAGGCAATTTCCTGTCGCGCACCACTTCAGTGCTGGCGCTGGTATTTCTGGTGAACAGCCTGGTGCTGGCCTATATCGCCACCCAACGGCTAAATAGTTCGCAGGACCTGATAACCGGCGGTCAGAAGTCGGTGTTGGATCAGTCGAAGCAGCAGAAGCCGGCAACGCCGGCAACGGGTGCGCCGGCGACGCCGACGAAGTCGGGAACGCCGGAAGCGCCGAAACAATAGCGCGCAGCGGGTACCTCAGTCAGGGCGGGTTCGGCCTGGGGCCGGGATCCGCGCTATATGCGGATGTGGTGGAACTGGTAGACACGCCATCTTGAGGGGGTGGTGGGGCAACCCGTGTCGGTTCGACTCCGACCATCCGCACCAATTTTGGACGCTCTAGCGTGTCGGCTGTCGAAAAACATCCCTGTTTTTCGCCCTGCGGGCGCGCTGCGCGCGACCAAATCCGGTTCCGGCTGCACTGTCGACCCCAATCATTCGCACCAAAATCACGCCGCACGCGGTATAATCACCAAGCTGATCGGGAAGCGGGACATTGGATGCGCCCGACTCAGGAACGTGACGCGGTGAGCGCCGTCAAAACTGGTAACAACGGGGTTCGAGCCTGATAACCCCCCGCGAAAACTGCAATGCTGGAACACTATCTGCCAATTCTCATCTTTCTCGCCATCGGACTGGTCATGGGGACGGCGATGTTCGTCATGGGCTACATGTTGGGCCCGCGCAGCGCCGACGCCGATAAGCAGTCCCCCTACGAATGCGGCTTCGAGGCTTTTGAAGACGCGCGTATGAAGTTCGATGTGCGCTATTACCTGGTAGCCATCCTGTTTATCATTTTTGATCTGGAGATCGCCTTCTTTTTTCCTTGGGCTGTATCGCTGCGCAAGCTCGGCCTGGTCGGATTCTGGGCCATGATGCTGTTCCTGGCGGTGCTGACGGTGGGATTTATTTATGAATGGCGGCGAGGAGCCCTGGAATGGGAGTAGAGGAACAGATCCACGAACCTGGAATAATCACAACCACGGTTGACCGCGTGGTGAACTGGGCGCGTACGGGCTCCATGTGGCCCATGACGTTCGGTCTGGCCTGTTGCGCGGTGGAAATGATGCATGCGGGAGCGTCACGCTATGACCTTGACCGCTTCGGTATTATATTCCGGCCCAGTCCGCGCCAGTCAGATGTCATGATTGTGGCTGGAACCCTGGTCAACAAGATGGCGCCGGCGCTGCGCCGCGTCTATGACCAGATGCCCGATCCCAAGTGGGTCATATCAATGGGGTCGTGTGCCAACGGCGGAGGTTATTACCATTATTCCTATTCGGTCGTGCGTGGTTGTGACCGGATAGTACCGGTGGACATCTATGTACCGGGCTGTCCTCCCACGGCCGAGGCACTGTTGTATGGTGTCATGCAACTCCAGAACAAAATCAGACGCACCAACAAGAACACGATCTTCCGCTGAGGCGGCCCGATCGATCCGGATATGGAATCACTGGAACAATTCCAAGGACGCCTGCGCGAGCGCTTCGGCGATCAAGTACAGTCCGTGGCCAGTTACGCCGGCCAGGTGGTTATTGAAGTTCACGCAGATAATCTTCTGGACGTCTGCCATACCTTGCGCGATGAGGACGGCCTGCGTTTTGAGCAGTTGTCCGATGTCTGTGGCGTTGATTACGCCACTTACGGGCAGGCCGACTGGGAAACAAAGGACACCACCAGCACGGGCTTCAGCCGGGGCGTGAGCCGCGGCGGTTATCGCGATGCGCGACGCATGCCCGCCCGTTTCGCGGCCGTCTACCACCTGCTTTCGGTGGTACACAACCGCCGCATACGGGTGCGCTGTTTCTGCGAACAGGAGCCGCCGCGTGTCCCGTCGGTCGTCGGCATCTGGGCCAGTGCCAACTGGTTCGAGCGCGAGGCTTTCGATCTGTACGGAATCATGTTCGACGGCCACCCGGACCTGCGCCGCCTGTTGACCGACTACGGCTTCATCGGGCATCCCTTCCGCAAGGATTTTCCCCTTGAGGGCAACGTCGAGGTCCGCTATGACCCCAACCGCAGGCGCGTCATATACCAGCCGGTAACGATAAAGAACCGTGTTCTGGTGCCGAAGGTGATTCGGCACGATAACAGGTACGATAAGGGGTCAGAGAATGACGTGGCTGGTGGCTAGTGGCTGGCGGGAATCACGGGTATTTACCAGCCACCACCCACCAGCCACAGAGTATTAAGAACCTTTAAGCAGGTACGTTGAATTCAGAAATCGAAAGCGCGTAATCAATGCCCGAAATCCGCAACATGACCCTCAACTTCGGTCCGCAGCATCCCGCTGCGCACGGTGTGTTGCGTTTGGTGCTGGAGATGGACGGTGAAGTCATTGAGCGTGCGGATCCGCATATAGGACTGCTGCACCGGGCCACCGAGAAGCTGGCGGAAAGCAAGCCATATAACCAGAGTATCGGCTATATGGACCGTCTCGACTACGTCTCCATGATGTGCAACGAGCACGCCTATGTCATGGCCATTGAAAAGCTGCTAGGGATCCAGCCGCCGCTTCGCGCGCGATATATTCGCGTGATGTTCGACGAGATCACCCGGATATTGAACCACCTGCTATGGCTCGGTTCGCATGGGCTTGATATCGGCGCCATGACAGTCTTTCTGTACTGCTTCCGCGAGCGGGAGGACCTGATGGACTGTTATGAGGCCGTGTCCGGTACCCGCATGCATGCCACCTATTACCGCCCCGGCGGCGTGTACCGTGATTTGCCGACCACCATGCCGCGCTACACGCCGTCGCGCTGGCACGATGAAAAAGTGGTGGAGGAATTGAATCGTGAACGCAGCGGAAGTTTGCTCGATTTTATCGAGTCGTTTACCGAACGTTTCCCCGGCTGTGTGGATGATTATGAGACGCTCCTCACGGACAACAGGATCTGGAAGCAGAGGACTGTTGGAATTGGCGTGGTATCACCCGAACGCGCATTGCAACTGGGGTTCACCGGGCCGATGCTCCGCGGATCAGGCGTGGAATGGGATCTTCGCAAGAAACAGCCGTACGAAGTATACGACCGCATGGACTTCGATATTCCCGTCGGCGTAAACGGCGACTGCTACGATCGCTACCTTGTCCGCATGGAGGAAATGCGGCAGTCAAACCGCATCATCAAGCAATGCGTTGACTGGCTGCGCGCAAACCCGGGGCCCGTGATAATCGATGACCACAAGGTCACCCCGCCCAAACGGGAAACCATGAAGGGGGACATGGAGGCCCTGATCCACCACTTCAAGCTGTTTACCGAGGGCTATTGTGTGCCCGAGGGTGAAGTCTACGCGGCGGTGGAGCATCCAAAGGGCGAATTCGGCATATACATGATCTCCGATGGCGCAAATAAACCATACCGGGTAAAAATCCGCGCGGCGGGCTTCGCGCATTTGTCCGCCATGAATGAAATGGTTCAGGGGCACATGCTGGCTGACGTCGTGGCGGTAATCGGGACCCAGGACATTGTGTTCGGGGAGATTGACCGATGAGACCAATCAAGCGACCGGCGGGTGGTGACTGGTGGCTGAGAAAGGTCCGTGAGTGCCACCAGCCACCAGTCACGAGATACATATGACTGATTCTTCGACAGCGACACAACTTTCGGAGCACGCCAAGCGTGAAATCGACGCCTGGGTGGCCAAGTTCCCGCCGGAGCACAAGCGTTCGGCGGTCCTGGCCGCGTTGCGCGAAGTTCAGCACGAAAACGGCGGATTTCTTACCACGCCCCTTATGGACGCGGTGGCGGATTACCTGGACCTGCCGCCGATCCACGTATATGAAGTGGCCAGTTTCTATTCCATGCTGGAAACATCGCCGGTCGGCCGTCACAGTGTCTCCATCTGCACCAATATTTCCTGCATGTTGTGCGGCGCCGATGAAATCGTCGAGTACGTGGAAAACAAACTCGGCATCCGGACCGGAGAGAGCACCCCCGACGGCCGCATTCATTTGAAGCGGGAAGAGGAGTGCCTGGCCGCCTGCTGCGGCGGCCCGATGATGATGGTGGACCATGTTTACTATGAGAACCTGACGCCGGAAAAGGTGGACGGGATCCTGGATGGACTGGACTGATGGCGGAGCGCGAAATCAACAATGTCTGTTATGCCACGCTGAAGTTCGAACAGCCGTGGACAATGGAGAACTACCAGCGCGTTGGCGGATACCAGGCCTGGGACAAAATTCTGCAAGAAGGTACGCCTCCTGCATCCATTGTGGATGAAGTGAAGGCGTCCGGATTGCGCGGGCGCGGCGGCGCCGGTTTCCCCACCGGCCTTAAATGGAGTTTTATGGCGGGTCCATCGGATCGGCCGAAATACGTAGTGTGTAACTCCGACGAGTCCGAGCCGGGCACCTGCAAGGACAGGGATATTCTGCGATTCAATCCGCACGCTCTGGTGGAGGGTATGGCTATTGCGTGCTACGCGATGGGCGCGGGTGTTGGTTACAACTATATCCGCGGCGAATTCATGGATGAGCCTTACAAGCGGTTCGAGGCGGCGCTGCAGGAGGCCTACCAGGCAGGCTATCTGGGGAAGAATGTTAAAGGGACCGGGAAGAACGTGGACATTCACGCCGTGCTGGGTGCGGGCGCCTACATCTGCGGCGAGGAAACCGCGCTGCTCGAGTCACTCGAAGGAAAGAAGGGCATGCCGCGGTTCAAGCCGCCTTTCCCGGCGCAGGTCGGCGTGTTCGGTATGCCCACGACCGTCAACAATACCGAAAGCTATGCCTCGGTGCCTTCAATCTTGCGCAACGGGGCCAAATGGTTCGCGTCCATTGGCGTGGAAAACAGCGGCGGCACCAAGTGTTTCTCAGTCAGTGGTCATGTGAATAGGCCGGGCAATTTCGAAGTGCCCATGGGCATGCCGTTCCGCGAGCTGCTTGAACTTGCCGGAGGCGTACGCGACGGCCACCAGCTGAAGGCGGTAATCCCCGGAGGGTCATCGGTGCCCGTGGTGCCGGGAGAGGTCATGCTGGAGGCGAACATGGACTACGATTCCTTAAAAAAAGCCGGCTCCGCACTTGGCTCCGGGGCGGTGGTTGTGATGGATGAAACCACCTGCATGGTGCGTATGCTGCGGCGAATTGCACGGTTCTATTTCTCGGAATCCTGCGGGCAATGCACGCCGTGCCGCGAAGGTACCGGTTGGATGTACCGCATGCTCGATCGCTTCATTGAGGGCCACGGTTCCCTGACGGATCTCGACAAGCTGGTGGATGTGGCCAATAAGATCGAGGGAAGAACCATCTGCGCCCTGGGAGACGCGGCGGCGTGGCCGGTGCAGAGTTTTCTTAAACATTACCGGCACGAGTTCGAATACATGATCGAGCATGGCGGCCGTTCCATTGTGGACGGCGCCGAGAATAAGGCAGCCTAGGAAAGTTACAGGTCGCAAGTCACAAGTTAAAAGGTAAAAGGTAAAAAACCAAAGATGGAAGATAGTAGGCATATGAGCGCGGCAGAGGTGGTGCTTTCTTCTACTTTTTACCTTTTAACTTTGCACTTTTAACCTGGTCCTCATGACTGACACCGTAACAATCGAAATTGACGGCAAGCCCTTTGAGGCGCAGAAGGGCGAGATGCTGATCCGCGTGACGGATCGCAACGACATCTATGTGCCGCGCTTTTGCTATCACGACAAGCTGTCGGTGGCCGCCAACTGCCGCATGTGCCTGGTGGAAGTGGAAAAGGCGCCCAAGCCTTTGCCCGCGTGCGCGACGCCGATCATGGACGGAATGAAGGTGCACACCAGGTCGAAGCTTGCGCTGGAAGCACAGAAGTCGGTGATGGAATTTCTTCTCATCAATCATCCGCTGGACTGTCCTATCTGCGACCAGGGCGGCGAGTGCGAGCTGCAGGACCTGGCCATGGGCTATGGCCGGGATATTTCCCGCTACCAGGAAGGTAAGCGGGTGGTGCGCGACAAGAATATCGGCCCCCTTGTACAGACCGACATGACCCGCTGCATACAGTGCACCCGTTGTGTACGCTTCGGCGCGGAAATCGCCGGCCTGCCCGAGCTTGGCGCCACCGGACGCGGTGAATTCATGGAAATCGGCACCTACGTGGAAAAGAGCATGGTCTCGGAACTGTCGGGCAACGTAATCGACCTTTGCCCGGTCGGTGCCCTGACTTCAAAGCCGTTCCGCTACTCCGCCCGGGCCTGGGAGATGAGCCAGCAGCCCGGGATCGCGCCGCACGATGCTGTAGGGTCCAACGTTCACTTTCATATAAGGGCTGACCGGGTCAAACGGGTGGTGCCCGCGGAGAATGAATCGGTCAACGAGGTATGGCTGTCGGATCGGGACCGCTTTAGTTATGAAGGCCTGTACAGCGAAGATCGCCTGACCACTCCCATGGTCAGGGAAGACGGCGAGTGGCGGGAAATTGAATGGGAATCGGCGTTTGATCTGATCAGCCGGAAGCTCAAACACGTTCTTGGCAGCCACGGCGGTGCCGGGCTGGGCGGGCTTGCGTCGCCGGCGGCGACCGCGGAAGAACTGTTCATGTTCCAGAAGCTGTTGCGCGGATTGGGCTCTCATAATATCGACCATCGTATTCGCCAGGCCGATTTTTCAGATCAGGACGCAGCTCCGGTTTTCCCCTGGCTCGGACAATCTATCCGGGATCTGGAACAACTGGATGCCGTACTTGTTATTGGAGGATATCCGCGCAAGGAGCAGCCGTTGCTGAACCATCGCCTGCGCAAGGCGGCCATGCGCGGTGCGCGCATCATGGT
>CAZNWR010000132.1:0-8167 GCA_964576645.1 uncultured Enterobacteriaceae bacterium
GGTTGGCGACGTCCGACACGGCAGACTTCATGCGCATATCAGCCTGACATGCGTCCTGCGTCTTTCAGCCATTTCTGCCGTCACCTGCCGCGGTATTGATTGTGTCGGCGACCAGTAGCCGCTTGCACTCGTCCGCCGGCATCGGTTTTGCATACAGATAACCCTGAATAGCGTCACAGCCGGCCTGGCGCAGCAGCTCCTCTTCATCGACCGCTTCGACGCCTTCCGCGCACACGCGCAGCCCCAATACCTGGGCAAGCTGGATGATGTGCCGCACCAGCGCCGCCGCCTGCGCATCACTCACCATGCCGGCTATAAACGATTTGTCGATCTTCAGCTTGTCGATGGGCAACTCGCGCAAATAACCCAGGGAAGAATACCCGGTGCCGAAATCATCAATGGCGATGCTGACGCCCAGGGCGCGAAGCTCGTTGAGTACCCTGGCTGTCTCAGCCGTATCACGCAGTACCACACGCTCCGTGATCTCGATCTCCAGCGCCTGGCCGGGCAAGGCCGATTCGGCGAGCACGTCCGCGATCAGCCCCGCAACGTTTCCCTGCCAGAACTGTCGGGCCGAAACATTCACGGCCACCTGGAGGTCGGGGCAGCCTTGCCGCCGCCAGGCCGCCACTTGGCGGCAGGCGGTTCGCAGCACCCATTCTCCAATCGGTGCGATGAGGCCGGTCTCTTCCGCAACAGGGATGAACCGATCCGGTGCGAATACCACCTCGCCGTCGCGTTTCCAGCGCAGCAGGGCTTCAAAACAGCGCGGTGCCTGCGCTCCCAAATCCAGCTGCGGCTGGTAGGCCAGCCACAGCTCATTTCTTGCGAGGGCATGATGTAATGCGGTTTCAATATCCACCCGTTCGCGGGTCTGCGCACCGATCTCAGCACTGTAGAAATGGTAGCTGTTGCGGCCCGCTTCCTTGGCCCGGTACATGGCGGCGTCCGCGTTTTTCAGCAGTGTTTCCAGCTCCAGGCCATCGTCGGGATAAACACTTACGCCGGCGCTGGCGGAAACGTACAACTCCCGGTCCCCTATTTGAAAAGGAGCGCTGAGCGCCGTGAATATCCTATCCACCACGGTAACCACGTCCTCGCCGCGCTCCAGGTACGGAAGCAATACGACAAACTCATCGCCGCCAAGCCGCGCTACCGTGTCGTCCGGGCGCACGACGGCCAGGACTCTGCTACTCGCCTCCTCCAGCAACTTGTCGCCCAGGGGGTGTCCGAAGCTGTCGTTGACGAACTTGAAACCGTCCAGGTCGAGATATACCAGCGCTAGAGTCTTGCCCACCCGCCTGGCGTGCGCAATGGCCTGGTTTGCGCGGTCATTGAGCAGGTTGCGATTGGGCAACCCGGTCAGGGCATCGTGATTCGCAAGGTGTTCGATCCGCGACTCATAGGCGTGTCGCTCGGTAAGGTCGTGGAGTGACACGACGAAGCGGGAATCGGCGCCCGCCCCGCTTTCAACTACGCGCATCTCCGTATAGCGCACGGTTCCATCCGGCTGGGTCAGTTCAACGTTTTCGATGGCGCCGGGCGAGACCAGGGGCAATCCCAGGGACTCGCCGAGCAACTGCTCTGAACTTCGTCCCAGCAGCCGCTCCGCGGCGGGATTCGTATAGGCGACATTCCCTCCGGCATCCACAACGAGGATAGGCTCGTCGACGGTTTCGATGATCCGCCGCAACCTGGTTTCGCTTTCCGCCAGGGCCTGTTCCGCGCACTTGCGCGCAGTGATATCGCTGGAGACTCCGACGATCCCCTCAACGGCCCCGTCGCCGCCGCGCAGCACACTCAAGGTCACTGCGGAAACAAACTCGCTCCCGTCCTGGCGCCGGCTGGAGAACTCTCCGTTCCAGTGGCCGGTTTCGCGAACTTCCCGGAGAATTCGGGATCCCGCGTCAGGCGTCCCCAATGAAGAAATGACTTCCAGCACATCTCGCCCGACGACCTCTTCGGAGCGCCAGCCATACAAGGCTTCGGCACTCGCATTCCAGTAGGTAATCACATCGTCGGCGTTCATTGCGATAACCGCTTCACCGACCACGTCCAGCAACCGCGCCTGAAATTTTATGCGCCGCTCGGCATCTTCCCTGGCGACACGGTCAGTGAGGTCGCGCGTAACGCCCAGGTGCGCGATGACAGAGCCGGACGCATCACACAAAGGCACGGCCGAAGTCTCCACCCTGCGCCGCGCGCCATCCATTGCCACAATTTCAAACTCAAGGAAGCCGGGGCTGCCGGACATGACGTCGGCGTGCAACGCCAGGAACGCCTGCCGGTCCTCGGGCACAACGAGATCGGCCATCGAACGCCCCTGAACCTGGTCGACCGAATCAAGGCCGACCATCTCCAGTCCCTTTCTGTTCATGCGCAACAGCGTTCCATCGGGCCGGAGCAGCTTGATGCATTCGGGTGTCGTGTCGAGCACCGTGTCGAGGAATTGCTCTCTCCCTCGCAGCTCCGCGACCAGGTCGGCGCGGTTCTTCCCGCCGCGCAGACGCGCGCCCAGCCAGCCACCGGCTGCGCACGCCAGTACACCGCAGCCGGCGCCCGCAACCAGAAGCGCTGATGCAAGCCAAAAACCGGGAGGTCCGGCTGCTGAAAGAACCTGGCCTTCGATCAGCATCCAGATAACGAGACAAAGTATAGCCAGCCCGGCCAGGCTCAGAATGCCGGCAAGTTGGGGCCTGGTTGCCAGCTCGGCCCGTGACGTCTCATTCGCTTTGCTTTTAATACCGGACACCGAGCACATCTTCCTGGCCGAATCACCACCCCTGTCCGACAAGCGCCACATCGCACCCGCCAGCGCTCAACGGTCAGTGCATCACCCCGTATCAGCCTTACTATATTTATGGCTGAACACTGATACTTTGTGCGTAAGACTTTAGCATGCGAGATTTTTATTAATCAATTACTTATATTAAGGTCTCAATGAGTTAATGATTTGCAATTTGGCAATACACCAATTGAGGTATACCAACAATCGCAGGGATGCGACCATTTAAACCAGGGTCTCGGGCAAATACAAACGGCACCAATATCTGTATGTTTGCCGGTGAGAGGCGTCTAAACTGCATCATCATCGCCAGGGAACCGGAACCACGATTGGAGACCGTTATTGCGCGGTACCGCTGAAATAATCAAAGCGCTCTTCATCGAAGACTCGGAAGTCGACATGGAGCTTGTCGCGCTGCAGTTGCAGCGCGAAGGTTTCGACATCCAGTGGTTCTACGCTCAGTCCGAGACTGAACTGAAGGAGTGCCTGGAATCCGAACAACCGGATTTCATCCTGTCCGATTACACCATGCCGGGATTTAACGGTCTCGATGCGCTCCATCTGGTCAGGGAGATGGACGCGGAAATTCCATTTATTTTTGTTTCCGGCACCATCGGCGAAGAGCGTGCCATCGAATCCGTCCGCGAGGGCGCAACCGACTATGTACTGAAGGATAACCTGCGCCGGCTGGGTACCGCGGTGGACCGTGCCTTAAAAGAAGCCAGACATCGAAAGCGGTTCGAGGCAGCCCAGGCAAACAATTCGCGGCTGGCGAGGACCCTGGAGATAACCACCGATTTCGTCGCCATATACACGGACGATCTGCGGCTCAGGTATCTCAATGCCGCGGGGCGGCGGCTGCTGGGGCTGGCGGACAAGGAGCCGATAGAGGACATGGATGTTTTTGAATTTCATCCCGAATGGGCTCAGAAACTTCTGCGAGGGGAGATCCGGGCGGCGCTGCAAAGCGACGGGGTCTGGGGAGGAGAAGGTGCGGTCCTCAACAAACAGGGCGAGGAGATCCCCCTCTCCAAGGTGACGATCGCCCACAAGAACCCTGACGGACAGATTGAGTACGTGTCCACCATCGGACGGGACATCCGGGAACGCAAGGCCTTTGAAGCCCGGATCAGTTACCTGGCCAATTACGATAGTCTCACCGGCCTGCCCAACCGCAACCTGCTAAGCGATCGCCTGGACCAGGCGATGGCGCTGACGCGCAGGCGCGGTGGCACGGTGGCGCTGCTGGTCGTGAATATCGATCGATTCAAGGTGATCAATGCCGGCCGCGGCCATGCCGCTGGTGACAGCCTGCTGAAACAGGTCGGCGAACGCCTGTGTGAGATCGTGCGTGAAAGCGACACCGTGGCGCGCCTGGGCGCGGATACCTTCGCGATCCTGGCGGCGGATATGAAAAACGTCGGAGATATCTGGCATGTCATGAATAAGGTGTGGTCCGGTATCAAGGCGCCATTCAGCGTCGACGGTGACGAAACGCACATTACCTTGAGTACCGGCGCCAGCCTGTACGGGCGTGACGGCAACAGCTTCGAACACTTGCTCCGCAACGCCGAAGCGGCCATGAACCGGGCCAAGGCCACCGGTGGCGACGGGTTCGAATATTACACGGCGGAAATGACCCATGAGGCCGTACAGCGCATGGACCTGGAAACCGCCTTGCGCCGGGCACTGGGCGCGGAAGAGCTGAAACTGCATTACCAGCCCCAGTTGACACTGGAAACGGAGGAAATCATCGGCGCCGAGGCGCTCCTGCGCTGGCACCGGGACGGGCACGGTTGGGTTCCGCCCGGCCACTTTATCCCAGTGGCGGAGGATTCCGACCTCATATTCGCGCTCGACGAATTCACTCTGCAGACAGCATGCCGGCAGCTGAAAGAGTGGAGCGGTATCGACCAACGGCCGTTTCGCGCGGCGATAAACGTGTCAGGCCGGCAGTTTCGCAGCAAGGGCTTCGCCGAGATGGTGGCGCGTACCGTGCGCGAAGCAGGAATTGACCCGTCGACTTTGGAACTGGAACTGACGGAAGGCTACCTGATCGATGACAAGGACCGCTGCATGAAAACGCTGGGCCACCTCAAGGACCTCGGCATCACCATTTCGCTGGACGATTTCGGCACCGGCTATTCCAGCCTCAGTTACCTGTCAAGGCTGCCCATAGACAGGCTGAAGGTGGATCAATCATTCGTGCAGCGGATGTTCTTCGATCCCAGCAATATGGAAATCATCCAGGGCATCATCTCGCTCGCCCATTCCCTGGGCCTGACCGTTATCGCCGAAGGCATAGAAACCCCCGAACAGCTGGCATTTCTGCGCAGATACGGCTGCGAGGAGGGCCAGGGTTACCTGTTCTCGCGCCCGGTACCGGTAGACGACTTTCTGCCCATGCTTCGTGAACGCCGAGCCCAGGATTGGAGCGATGATCAAATCACACCGCGCCGCGAATAATCGAAGAATCCGATCACTTTTAATGACATATAGTCGGTGAACCGGCCTTCCGCGCCGCCCGCTTCGGCGCTCATCACTTTCTCGTCCTCGGCACCCATGAGGTGATTGAACGCGCCGCGGAATAGCTGAGTGGAGAATGACTCCGTCAGTTCATCGACGTTCTTCTCGACCGTCCCCCGGATAGCCAAGCTGGGTAGCGCTCCCGCCCTCCGGCGCTACCGGTCAGCGTGTGCCGGCAAGCCTGCCAGTTCCCGTGTCACAACGGCCGCCGGGACTTCCCTGCATCCACTGACATTCTGTCCCGCCCACAACGGTGAGAAGTCGCCGCTGCCCCGGCTTTCCGCGCGCGCCCGCAACGGCGCGACCGCTGCCGCCGCCAGGGGGAAAGCGGGAACCACCGGGTTGACCGGTCCGAGTTCGCGCATGAAGCGGTTGACGATGCCGCGGGCCGGCCGGCCCGAAAACAGGTTGGTGATGGCGGTGACGCCAGCATTCTCACTCTTCAAAGCAGCGCGGTGCACGGCGCGCGTGGTGGCCTCGTCACATAACAGGTATGCCGTGCCCACCTGCACGCCTGCCGCACCGAGCGCCATGGCGGCGGCGACGCCGTTTGCATCGGCGATGCCGCCCGCGGCGATGACCGGCAATTTCACCGCCTTCACTATCTGCGGCACCAGCGCCAGGGTGCCCACCTGGGTGTTGAGATCCTCCGACAGGAAGTTGCCCCGGTGACCGCCGGCCTCCGCTCCCTGGGCGATGATGGCATCGGCACCGTGCGCTTCCAGCCAACGCGCCTCATCGACGGTGGTCGCCGTCGACAGGATGGTAGCGCCCCAGCCGCGCACCCGCGCCAACAGATCGGCCGCCGGCAGGCCGAAATGAAAACTCACCACGGCAGGCTTGAATTCCGCCAGCACATCGGCGGCATCAATGCTGAACGGCAGACGCCCCGGCCCGGCGGCGATTGCGTCCATGTCGATCCCGAATTCCTCGTAATAGGGCGCCAGCGCCGCCCGCCACGCCGCGTCACGCGCGGTGTCGGGTTCGGGCTGGGCATGGCAGAAGAAATTCACGTTGAACGGCTTCGCCGTCCCGGTCTTGAGTGCCGAGAGCTCCTCGCGCAGGGCATCCACGCCGAGCATGGCGCAGGGCAGTGAACCGAGCCCGCCCGCATTGGAAACGGCGATGGCAAGCGCGCTGCCCTGCACGCCCGCCATCGGCGCCTGGATGATGGGAAGTTCGATACCCAGCAGCTTGCACAGGTTCATTTGCGTATTCGGTAAGGAGTCAGAGAAGCAGAATCTATGTTACGCCGCCAGCCATCACCGGCAACAGCAGCCCGGAATCAGTAACCGTAGGTGAATGATTTTCTGGGATAATCAGCTTTCAATTATTTCAGGCACAGGACTGATCCCGCACGGATTATTACGCGTGCCAGCGCATCCAGCCTGGAATTGGAGAGGCCCATGAAAATCGAAGGCAACATCGAATTCACCGTCACCGAACGAACCGATGACTACGTTCTCGGCGAGATGCCCGTGCAACCCGGGATCCTGAACCCGTTCGGGCACACGCACGCGGCCGCCATGCTCTGGCTGGCCGACGTGTGCGCCACGGTGCTCGCCCATGGCAGCACCGAGATCATCCCCGGCGCCGCCGGCTTCCCGCTACTGGTACAAATGAGCGCCAGCGTCGTCGGCAACCAGAAAGATGGCGTGCTCAAAGCCAGGTCGGAGTTCGTGAAACGCGGCCGGCGATTGCAAGTCGTGCGGACCATTGTGACCGGTGACGGAGACCGCACACTCGTCGACGTTACCACCAGTCACATTCCCGCCTAGCATCGGACCGCCACGCAGTCCAATGTCACTCCACTCGCGCGGTGGTACCTTGTTACAGGTGCGCCACTGCCAGGGCGATCAGCAGAACGAGGAGCGTGATGGCCTGGCTCCCCACACGCGCAAACATGAGTTGTGTCGCGTGCCGCTGGTCGAACTCGCCGCCATGACCCATGGCGCCGACGCCGATCACCAGTGATGTCACGGTCGCCAGCAATCCAATCACAATCAAGGTCGTAAGCACTGTCATAATCCAACTCCCGCCGGGGTCTCCCGAACGTTCTATACACCTTAATTAGATGCCACAGTCCGGCAGAAGGTCCTTGATATACATCAATCAATGTGCCCGGCCCGGCTTGTTTGCCTTGAAAGCCGGCCTGGCGTAAGTTCCCCAAAGAGCCCGGGGCGCGCCAAGAGCCAATGACAAACCCGGGCAACAATCTCATGACGAAAGAGGCACCGGGTTTGGGTCAATCACTCCGCATTGGCTTTAACGAAGACTTTTATCCATTTTCCCATGGCACCGGCCAGCATTGCACCGGAATCGTCATAGAAATCGTAAACGCCATATCTGCTGATCTCGGTTTTGAAACTCAGTGGGTGCCGCTGAAAACAGGCCATATCCGGGAACAACTGGCGCACGGCGATCTCGACATCGTTGCGGGGGTGGCGATCAACGAACAGCGCCGCCAACAAATCCGGTTTTCCCAACCGATAATACAAACAGGGGGCGCCTGGTTCTTTGCCGCCGCATCTTCCGGATCCAACGAAGCGCCAAAGCGCGTCAGCTCACCCGGCACGGGGCCCCTTGTGTCCATCGTTAATCAAAGATATCCGGACATCGAAGTGGTCGAAGCTGAAAATTATCGCGACGCCCTTGAAGCCGTACTTTCCGGGGCCGTGGACGCCGCGGCGCTGAATGTTCATGTGGGGCGCTACATCGCCGAGCGTGATTTTCCCAACCGCTTCAGATTACCGAAACAGCCGTTTTATACCCTGCCGCTGGCCATGGCGTTCGCCGATACCGTACCGGACGCACTGATCGGTGAAATTAATGAGACGTTGCAAACCATGCAAAACG
>CAZNWR010000133.1:0-8105 GCA_964576645.1 uncultured Enterobacteriaceae bacterium
TGCGATGTGGAATGTGCGGGTCGTACGGGTGACGGTCATAAATGGCGTGCCCGGCAGGGCTCACTGGCCATGCTCAATGACTGCAATAATTGCTTCAAATTCAAGCGACCTCAGGGGGAAGAAAGCCACTGTTGCAGTACGCCGTGAAACTGCTGCGATCCTTCGCGGATCTTTGCAAAACGGAGCTTCTTGCCGCTGTGCAGGTATATCCTCAGTTCCCTCTCGCCTTCTCCTTTGTCATAACCTTCCAAGTTCTCCGGCCCCAGATTCTTTACCTCGGATTTCTGAATAACGGTTTTCCCGAAGATGTAATTAATCGTGAGGCACGACCGTGTGATTCCTATAGACGTCCAACAACGAAAGAGAAGGTCGCCAAGGAAGATCAGAAACGGCACCAACCACGCTATGCCATAGCACAATGCGCCAACATCCGGATGCTCGCGCACAAGTTGGGAAATAATGAGGAACCACGCGAACGCGCCAAAACCTACTGTAGAGAGGAAAAGGGAAACTGGAACGCTCAAACTTTGATGAAAGCGAACTGGATAGTTCATGAGTTGCAGACCTTCGGCGCAAATAAGCGGTGGCTACAGTTACGACCTGGCGGGCAATATTGTACCTCTGCCGCCGGGAAGATAACGGTATTAATGGCGCGCCCGGCAGGACTCGAACCTGCAACCCTCGGGTTCGAAGCCCGATACTCTATCCAATTGAGCTACGGGCGCGTTATCGCATTATCCCACAGTTCGAGGCGTCAGGCCGTCTCGAATAATCCGGCAGCGCCCATGCCCCCGCCCACGCACATGGTGATCACCGCGTATTTCGCGCCGCGGCGCTTGCCTTCCAGAAGGGCGTGGGCCGTCATGCGGGTGCCGCTCATGCCGTAGGGATGGCCGATGGCGATGGCGCCGCCGTCCACGTTCAACAGTTCATTGGGAATGCCGAGCTTGTCCCGGCAGTAAAGCACTTGGCAGGCAAATGCTTCGTTCAACTCCCAGATGCCGATGTCATCCATTTTGAGCCCCATGCGCTCCAGCAGCCTGGGCACCGCGAAAACCGGTCCGATACCCATCTCGTCCGGCTCGCAACCGGCAACCGCCATGCCGCGATAAGCGCCCAGAGGTTCAAGACCGCGGGATTCGGCCAACTTTCTGTCCATCAATACACAGGCCGACGCACCATCGGAAAGTTGGGAAGCATTGCCCGCGGTAACGTATTTGCCCGCCTTGATCACCGAGCCGTCCCGCCACACCGGCTTCAGTCCGGCCAGACCCGCAAGGGTTGTATCCGGGCGGTTCCCCTCGTCTCTGTCCAGCGTGACTTGTTGGTAACGGACCTGCCCCGATTCCTTGTCCAGAATCCCCTTGCTGGTGGGCAGCGGGACAATTTCAGCATCGAAGCGCCCCTGCTCCTGCCCGGCGGCGGTCCGCATCTGACTTTGCAGGGCGAATTCATCCTGGGCTTCGCGGCTGATCCCATACCGTTCGCTCACCACTTCCGCGGTTTCGAGCATGGACATATAAATGTGCGGCGATATGTCCATGACCGCCTGGGAATCCGCTCGAAAATTATTGTGCTTGTCATTCTGCACCAGGGAAATGGACTCGACGCCGCCCGCCACGACGATATCCACGTCTCCTGACAGGATAGCCCGTGCCGCAAAGCCGATGGCCATCAGGCCCGACGAGCACTGGCGATCAACGCTCATGGCCGGCACCGTTGCCGGCAGACCCGCGGCTATCGCGCTGATGCGGCCGATGTTGCGGCCCTGGGTACCTTCCGGCATGGCGCAACCGATGATCACGTCATCCACTTCGCCGGGCTCAAGGCCGGCCCGTTGTACCGCATGCCTGATGGCATGACCGGCAAGCAGCGGCGCCTCGGTGTTGTTGAAAGCGCCGCGGTAGGCTCTTCCTATGGGTGTACGGGCGGTGGATACGAGGACTACTTCTCTCATTGCTTCCTGCTCCAGGTAATAATGGCGAATCAGTTTATCCAGTATATGTATTCATCGTTGCGTCAGTCGAATTATTATCCGGGTTGCTCCAAACGCCTTGGATTACAATCTATAATCGCTGAAGACGAGAAGGATTCGGGAAGCAATGTCTCGCCGTGAGAAGAAATAACAGGGGGCGCTCGTCGTGCCATCGTCCACCAGGCAATCAATATTGCGGCTCGTTGAGATCTGTCCGCGCTATGATGAGGACGCCTCTCGGGAAAAACTCGAGTTGCTTACCTTCGTATCCAGCCGCACGGTTCGGGCTCCCTACCTGCTCAGACGGCTGCACGGCGCCCTGTGTTACCTGCGTGCGTTTCCAGACAATCACCGGCTCTATTCTGTTGTCATTCAACAGCTCAAGGCCTTCAACACGCGGATACAGAAGCTCAAGCGGGCGGGGAGAAGCGCCCTGGAAGACTCGGGCATCGCCGGCACCGAAGTACACTATCCGTTTGATTTCGCCAGCATGGCCTGGCTCGTCAACCGTTTTCCGGAGCAGGTGAAGGTCGACTGGAAGTCTTACCAGACCCACGGAGACCTGGCGGTGCTGCTGCAATTTCTCACGAGTCTCGCCGAGCAACAGGTTTTTGAAGAGCAGACCCTGCATACCAGGGAATGGATGAAGATCGCGCATGGGGAAGTGCATGCGTCAGAACTGGTATGGTTGTTCCGTCAATGCAGCACCAAGGGTACGGCCGGCAAGTTCGTTGAGCATATGTACAACCAGGCGAACGTACCCGTCATCTGGTCCCTGGACGATTCGTCCGGTTCAATCACGCACAATACACTTCCCATAAAAAGCATAAGCTGTCGCGCCTCCGGCATGCGCACGCCCAAGGGCAACGCGGCTGCCGAGATAATCAAACCCTTACCCGGTATTATTCATTTGAAGGGGTATCCGGCCCGGCGCGTGCTCGACGCCGCGCGCGCCGCGCTGCTGGTGAGGAGCAGGGAGGTTTATCACATGCAGTACGCCAGTGCGGATGCGATCTATCTCGCCGGCTGCGGGGAAGGAATACAAATCGCGTTCATCGGCGCTGTTCCGGAAAGACGTTTCAGTCTCGACGTCAGCAACGGCTACATGGTTTTTGCCAACGGCGTCCCCATGGCGTACGGCGGCGTCTCGCCGCTCTTCTTTCAGGCCAATACTGGGCTTAACGTCCTGGATGACTATCGCAGGAGTGAATCAGCGTATATCTATACCCAGGTGCTGCGCATGGCGCATACCCTGTTCGGATGTACCCGTTTCATCGTCAACCCGTATCAATTCGGCGATGACAACAGGGAGGCGCTGCGGACCGGCGCATTCTGGTTTTATTATCGTCTGGGCTTTCGTCCGATTGATCAAACCGCACGCAAAATCGCGCACAAGGAGCTTGAAAAGATCCGGCGGCGCAAAGGCTACCGTACGCCTGGAGATACACTGAAGAAGCTGGCCACCTGCGATCTCCACCTGCTGTTGCCGGGCGGAAGCCGGGATCCTTATTTTCCGGAACAATGGCTCGGTGTAGTGGCCGCCGGCGCGACCCGGCTCATTGCGCAACGTAACCAGCACCGGCACGGCCGTGCCGTGCAGCTCATCGTCAATGACCTGCGCCGGGATCTGGCAATACGTAATTTCAGCTCGTGGCAACGATCCGAGCGGGACGCCTTGCGCCACCTGGCTCCCGTGGCGGGCCTGATAGACGATCTGGGTGACTGGCCGGCCACGGACAAACATCTTCTGGTGCAATTGATCCGGGCGAAGGGCGCGCAGACGGAACGCGGGTATGTCCAGCTCATGAAGCGGCACAAACGACTTTACCAGGGCTTGCGCAGATATTGCCGAAAACACGCTGTACACTAAGCAGACGTGGGGAACGCGTTGAACAGGTTTTGGCCATGAACGGCAGAAATTCCATCAAGGGATTTGCGGACGACTGGGACGCCTACTGGCGAAACGCCAGGAAAACGCCCAGCGGCATCCAGGACGAGGCGCTTGAACGATTCTGGCTACGGACGTTCAACGACGTGCTACCCGGCCTGGGAGAAAATCCGGCAATGCTGGACGTGGGTACCGGCAACGGCCTGGTTATCCGCTTTGCGCTTGCTGCCGCGCAAAACCGGATTCCACCCACAAAGCTGCGAGTGGTTGCACTCGACAGATCCCCTGCCGCCCTGGATACACTGCGCAAACGCAGCGGCGAAATATCTTCCGTCGTCGCCGATGCCGGGCGCAGCCCATTCCGGGATGGTGTATTCGACCTGTTGACCAGCCAGTTCGGCATCGAGTATGCAAACATCGACGCGGTGGAAGAGGCGGCGCGGTTGCTGCGCGGAGGTGGTGTACTTGCACTGGTAATGCACATGCGCGACGGCGCCATCTACCGGGAATGCGCGGCCAACCTCGACGCCGTTGGGGTTGTTCGCGAAAACGATCTGCTGGGCCGGCTGAAGCGCGTATTCCAGGTAGTCGCTTCGGTACCGCGCAATACGGAAGGCCAGCAACTGTTCCGCGATGCCGACGCACATTTCGGTGATGCAGTAGCCGCGACCGAGAAAATGTTCGGGCGCATGGGAAAGGGTATCGCGAGTGGCCTGCTGTTCAGGCTGTACACGGACGTCGGTTACATGTACCAGAGACTCAGCGCGTACGACCCGAAAGAAGTCTTTAATTGGATCGACCTGATGGCGGGAGAGCTGGACAGTTACGCGGGACGCATGACCTCAATGAGTAACGCCGCCCTGACATCGTCACAGTTCGACGAAATAGAAGAACGCTTGTTGGTTCGGGGATTCTCCATCGGACTGCGGGATTCGCTTGTGGTCGGCGACCCGCCCAAACCGGCGGCGTGGCTGATGATCGCCCGCAGATCCCAAATTAATAAATCCGGGCACGTTTGATCAATATCAACATCGATATCAAATTATGCATTATTTTGGGAATTAATCGCTGCGACCGAAGGTGCGACATGTGGAGGGTAAGGAGCGAGTGCGTTTGCTGCGAAAGTCCGGCGCGTGTTTATACTGGCACTTATATTTCCTTTTTTGCGCATAAGAATGCCTGGTAGTTGACCTTGCCGGGGCGTAAAGAGCAGATCAATATCCAGCGGTGCACTACGGACCTAAACATGAATGTTTTCAATCAGCTACGAGCGTTACGGGAATTTGAAAAGGAAAATTTCCGCGTCCTGAAAACGGTGGAGGACTATGACCTCATCCGCGAGATCGGACATCGTCAGGCGCTCGGCGCACCTCCTACCATTAAACAGTTGCTGCTCCTTGATGTCGGCTCTATCGCAACCGTCCAGAGGCGCCTGCGCCGGCTGAAAACACTGGGTGTTGTTCAGCACCGCCGCTCCCCGGCGGACCGTCGCGCCGTGGAGTTGACCCTGAGTCCCCCATACGTAAGCGCCTTTGCCAAGTACGAAGTTCTCCTCGCCGAAGTTGCCGCAGGCGCGGAGGGCAAGGCGCCCACCCTGGCAATCTCGCAAAATCACTCCTGCGCTGTTTACGACCGCGAGCCGGAGTTTCTCAGGATCGTTGTCCCATTCCTGGCCCAGGGCCTTCAGCAGGGCGAGAGCTGCCGAATATACGCGGGTCCCGGCAATCGCGACGCAATCATCTCCGCACTGGGCCGCCGCCAGCGACGTTCCACGGATCCCCAGTTGCAGGACGCGCTGGTGGCAACGGATTACCTTGACACCCCTGCCGCCCAGATAGCGGATATCAGGGGAGCCCTGAAATCGGCGGCAGCAGACGGAAGACCGGTGAGATTCGCCGGGGATGCCGCTGCCGCGCTGGATCGGGGCTGGACCGCCAAACAGGTAACAGACTACGAGAAGCGCTTACGGAAGCTGCTTGCGCAAAACCAGGCGACGGTTCTTTGTCTTTACGATCTCCGGCGTTTCCCCAACAGTACATTGCTGACGGCATTCCAAAACCACAAGGACGGGCCCAACTCCGCCCACATCCTGTTGTAGCCGCGCCACCCGATTGCCCCACCGCTCGTGGACACAGTCCCGCCACCGCAGTTCCAGCCTCAGAATAGACGCATATTTGATATATAAAAATATTCCGCATATCAGGTAGTTTGTGGTGGACGAGACCAAGTCCCATTCCCTATAGTTATACGCTGGGCTTGGTGGAATCCACCAGGCAGGGAATGCAGGTATAGCGGGGAGCTTTCATTCACGACCGGCTTTTGAGATTTCAAAACCGGGATCAAATACGCTGAACCACTTCAAATTAACGGAAGGAAAAGACGATGCGCGCAAGGCAGTCTCGCCGCGCGTAAAAGGGACCAAGATGTCCCGAAAAAAGGAGAGTAAGCCACGAGGAGCGCCGCCGCCCTCGCTAGAGGATCTGAAACAGGAAAAGGAAGCCGTCAGCCGGGCGAAGCAGCAATGGCTGGAAACGGTCGATGCGTTCCGGGATCCAATCATGGTGCACGATTCCGATTTTCGCATCGTGCGCGTGAACAAGGCCTACGCCACGCGCGCCGGCATGGAATACAGCGAACTGATCGGCCGGCTTTACTGGGAAGTCTTTCCACTCCGCACCGGACCGCTGCCAACGTGCGCGGCGGCCGTATCCGCTGAATTTCACGGCGCCGAATTCCAGGATGAAGAAGTTACACTGGAAACCGGTGAAATCTTCATTTCACGTATATTTCCAGTCCGCGATATTGACGGTCACTACGTCAATTCCATGCACGTCTTTGAGGATGTCACTGAACGCAGACGCAATGAGGTGCAGCTCAAGCTGTTCCGTTCCCTGGTAGACAGCGCACCCGCCGTTCTGCAGATCGTCGATCCACATACGCTCCGGATCCTCGATGTCAACGAGGCGGCATGCAAGAACCTGGGCTACGCGCGGGAACAGCTCACAACCATGAGCATCCCGGATATCGATGCGAGCAGTCCGGCAGCCCGGGAAAGCATCGCCAGCGCATTGGAGCAAACCGGCCGGGTCACTTTTGAAAGCCTGCACCGGCGCAAGGACGGCTCCATTTTTCCCGTCGATGTCATGGTACAACTGGTGCACCTCGACCGACCCTACGCCGTCACGGTTGCCCTTGATATCAGTGAGCGCAAGCGGGCGGAACAGGATCTGCGCGCATCCAGGGATCTGCTGAGTTCAATTTTGGAACACGTACCCATACGCGTGTTCTGGAAAGACAGGGAACTACGCTACCTGGGCTGCAACAGCCTGTTTGCGCGCGATGCCGGCATGTCCCGGCCGGACGACTTGATCGGCAAGGATGATTTTCAGATGGCCTGGCGCGAACAGTCCGAGAACTATCGTGTGGCCGATAAGGAGGTCATGGATTCCAACACTCCCAAGCTGGGCATCGAGGTACCCGGAACGTCAATCGACGGGCACAAAGTCTGGCTGCATACTTCCAAGGTGCCGTTGCACAATGCCGACGGGAATGTAATGGGTGTACTGGGGGTTTACGAGGACATCACCCAAAGGAAACAGGCCGAGGAGGAATTAAAGCAGCTCAACTGGACTCTGCGCGCGCTGAGCCGGAGCAACTCGGCCCTGATACACGCCAGCAGCGAAGAGGAACTGTTTAGTACCTGTTGCCGCGCAATCACCGGTGCCCACCGCTACCCGCTGGCGTGGATCGGCCTGGCGCGCCAGGACTCGGAAAAATCGGTAGAAGTCGCGAGCGTCGCCGGCGCCGCAAGCGCCGGTCTCGACGGATTGAAGATTTCCTGGGCCGACACGGCGCTTGGACAGGGACCCGCGGGAACCGCCATACGCACGGGCACAACGCAGGTAATCGACGATATGGCCAAGCACCAGGAACTGGATCCCTGGCGCGATATTGCAAAGAAGTACAACCTGGCCAGTTCGATCTCACTGCCGTTTCGTGACGGCGGCAAGGTAATTGGCGCCCTGACCGTATACAGCCACGAGGCAGGTGCGTTCCATGAGTCTGACGTTAACCTGTTCGAGGAGCTTGCCTCGGACGTGGGGTTCGGCGTCTCCACCCGCCGGGTTCAGCGCGAATTCGGCGAAAGCGTGCGCGAACGGGAACAGGTCGCGGAACACCTGCACGACACCTTGATCGCCACGATCGAGGCATTGGCTGCAACGGTGGAGCAGCGGGATCCCT
>CAZNWR010000134.1:0-8080 GCA_964576645.1 uncultured Enterobacteriaceae bacterium
CCCTGGACCTTGATGTCGATTTCGGTTTTGGACTCCGCCTGCGCCGGGGCAGCAGAGATAAGCGCAAGCGCCAGCACCAACAATGTCACGACAAAGCGGTTACATTGCAGCGATCTGTTCATATTCCATTCCTCCAGTGGATTGTGCCGAATATATATCGCGCACCAATGCCCGGCAACCTCGGCGACCCGGCAGCGCCAACGGATTCTCACATGCGCGCTGCAGTTTGAGGCCGCCGAAACCGGCGCCGGCAGACGAGGCAGGAGCGGAAGCGGACCTCGGTCACGATCATGGTATTATTACGTAAAAATCGGGGCGTGTTTTGATGATCGGAGCATCCATAAGGTCCTATAAAGTCCTGCATCAGAACTGCGACAGGGTGGTCGTCGAGGCGGCGTTCGACAACTATTCGGATGCGGTGGTACACCTTGCGAACTCCATATATATGGAACCGTTTATCGTCATCGACGATGGCGACCTGGATTTTGAAGCCATCAGCCCGGATGAAGCCAGAAAATTCGCCGTCGAACGCATTGAATTTCAGCAACGCGCGGCGGATGATTGAGGCTCACGTTCCGACGCATGGGGCCCAACCGGGCAACCGCGGGGAGACGCCTGGAAAACACGCTACTCCAGATTGATCGGGAGGACGAATATGAACGAGCAGCATGTCGTCGCAGCCATTCTGGCCGCCGGTCTGGTGGCCCGGAACACCGGTGAGGAGCTGCACCCCAAAGAGGTAGTTGACATCTACCAGTTGATGCTCGCCGAACTGCTGAACGCAACGCGCCCGCCGCGGGCCGGTGAAGAATCCGACTGATTACCTTTGCAGGGCAACCCTGCAGCCGTTTTCGGGGTCCTTCTCGGGTTCGCGGGCCTGCTCCCAACTGAATCGCGGCTTCGCCGACGGGAAGGTTTCAGGACTTGGTCCCGTCAACATTGAAGTCTCCTCGCCCGCCGCGGATCAAGGGGCGAGCCTGCGCAGCGACCAGGCGCCCGGCGGCTCCCACGAATAATAGATGCGATCGTGAAGCCGGTCTTCGCGCCCCTGCCAGAATTCCATGACTTCGGGCCGCACCCGGTAGCCCAGCCAGTCCTCGGGCCGCGGCACCTCATCGGGAAACTGCACCGTAAGCGCGCTCCAGCGTTCATCCAGAGCCGAGCGGCTATCTATTTCGCTGCTCTGCAGGGCCACCAGCGCACTGATACGGCTCCGGTAAGGGCGACTCCTGAAGTATTCATCCGCCTCGTCAACCGCACTGCGTTCGACCGAGCCTTCAATGCGGACCTGGCGGTGCAGACTTGACCAGTAAAACAGCAGCGCCACCTTTGGGTTTTCCGACATCTGTCTCCCCTTGAGGCTACCCGCATGCGTGTAGAAAACAAATCCGTCATCGTCAAAGGCCTTCATCAGGACATAGCGCGCCGTGGGCCGGGCATCCGCACCCGCGGTGGCCAGCACCATGGCATTGGGGAGGTCAATGTCAGCCGCAACGGCATCCTGGAACCAGCGTTCGAACTGAACCATGGGATTGGAATCCACATCCGACTCCAATAGTTCGACCTGGTGCTGGTACTCGCGCCGGAGATTTGAGAGATCCATGAGTACGCCTTCTGTATCAAGTGAACGAACTTCGACCCCCGATGGGCCGATCCAGGCCCATCTTACCTAGCGCCGCACCGGGCCGCCAACTGTCACAAGCCCGGATACCGCAACGCCGTGCGCCACGACAGAACCCGCCCGCCACCTGTTTCCAATCTGAGCAATAATCCGAACCAACCCGCTGTAGCCCATGCACGGATGCCGGTAACGCTGCTATGATCTTCGCAACAGTCAACCGTCGGACGCACACACCGAAATGAGCGACAAGAAATTACAGGAAGACATTCAACGTCTGCGCCGGGAAGTAGACCAGGCGGCGGACGAAGGCACCGAGGCGAAGACAAAGCTGTCGGGCATAGTCAAGGACCTGGAACGGCACCTTGAGGAACCGGACAATCAGGATCTGCACAGTGATCTTGTTTCAAATATCCGCGAGGCGATAGAAAATTTCGAAACGGAGCATCCCCGCGCCACCGCGATCCTCAACGACATCATGGTAACGCTCAGCAATATCGGGATTTGAGCGGTGGCGTATCCGGGAATAACGGCCCGGTCGCAATTGCCCGGATTTACTTGGATACGCCGGACAAAAGCACAATGCCGATAGCGCCGCCGATCAGCCAACCCACGGGGGCTTCATGCAAAAGCTTTTTGATGGTCAGCTTTTCCTTCTCGGGCTTCCCGTTCGAGTCGTCTTTACCGTTATTGTCCGCCTGATTGACGTATAGGACATGCAGGTAATCCATACCGCCGACCGTAAACTTTTCAATGCCCCGTGTTCCGGCCCGGAAATCAAACAGCGCGGGGACCGAGGTCATGCGCGGGGCGGTGATGTGAATGGCGCTGCGGCGATCTACATTTATGCGGTCCAGCCGCAATCCAAAGCCCGGGTCGGAATCATGGCTTCCGGCCCCAAAGGGAATATCGTAATAGAACATCACGTGGGGTTCGGTCCGAACCAAGTCCGCCCGCGACATCACGGGCGCAAGCACGAGCAGGACGCTGCACAGCACGAGCGGAATTCGCATTGGACTCCCCTTTATGATGGAGAAGCGTGGCAGTGAAAAGATTAATCAATGCACGGATCATTGTAAACCGGCCGGGACCGGAGATGACGGGGCATCGCGCGGCGGGCACCAGGTCCTGTTCCCCGCACTACGCCCCGCGGCGCGATGACGGCTGATTCCGGCGACGCCCCGTGGCCCGCGGGACAACCGCGCCGGGCGCCGCCGGTGCCGCGTTACTGCGAGAAGCCTTTCCCGGCTTACCGCTATGTCCCCGGCCGTTCACCGCATCCCACCCGGGACACGGATGGTCACTCCTACGGCCGGCCCCCCACCGGGCCGACCGACTTCTCGGAAGACGCCTGGTGTGATTCCGACCACTATCTACATGGCGTCGATCTGTTCAACCATGGTTACTGGTGGGAAGCGCACGAGGCCTGGGAAGGGTGCTGGAGAGCCGCCGGCAGGGACACTTTCACGGGACGTTTCCTGCAGGCATTGATCCAGACATCGGCCGCCTGTCTGAAGAAGTTCCTGGGGCAGGCACAGGGTATGCGGCTGCTGGCCGCTGACGCCCTGGACAAGCTGCCGCCAGATGCGGACCGGTGCATGGGAATTCCGGTACCCGCGCTGCGCACTGAAATCCGCGCCCGGCTATTGGAAAACGTCGAGGGTTATCCGCTCATCCGGCTGGATCAGGACTCCTAATTCCACCACACCTGGGATTGTCGTTTGGACGTTAAGAGAGTGCGGCATGGAACCATAACCCCATCCCGCGCGAGGCCGAGGACAGCACCCTACAGTATTTCGGCGATGGCCGCGGCCACGCCCGGGCTGACGTCTATGCCATTGCTTTCGTGCGGGATGGCATTGGTCGTAACGAGACGTTGTGCACCTGCCGCAACCAACCGGTCATAACCGTCTCCGGCGAAGATCCCGTGAACGCCGACGCACACAGGAGCGGCAAGGCCACGTGCCTTGATTCGCTCAATCGCCGCGACCATGGTTGCGCCACTGGAAATGATATCGTCCACCAGCACCGGGGTATGATCGCGCAACTTGTCCGCTTCAGGCGCGGATACCTCCACATCGTAATCGCCCGCACGGCTCTTCTGCAGCACCTGGTACGGCGCGTTCGCCCGCCGCGCCACCTCGCTTACCCACTGCGCGCTCTCGCTGTCCGGTCCCATAACCACCGGCCGCTGGATATTTGATTGGATCCAGTCTGCGATAAACGGCGCGGCGTGAACCACGCGCGTGGGGACGGAGTAAGCTTCATCCAGCGATTTCATGCGGTGCAGATGGGGATCCACCGTCACCAGACCGTCGCAGTAACGGGACAGCAAGGCCGCGAAATAGCGTGCACTGATCCCCTCATCGGGATGGAATCGCGTGTCCTGGCGCATGTAGGCAAGGTAGGGTGAAGCCAGGATAACGCGCCCAACGCCCTGGTCCCTGAGCGTTTCCCGAAGCAACAGCAGCGGCAGTGTTACCTCATTCGGTCTGAACAGGGTGCAGACCACCACTGCCGTGTCGACTCCGGCTTGCGGCTGAAAGTGCGCCGCGGTTTCGCCGTCCGGGAAACTGTGAATGTGAGCGGACTTCACGGGCAGGGCAAGCGCGCTGCCCAATTTCAGTGCGAACGCCTCGTTGCCGGGCATACTCACGATAATTTTCGACATGCCGCCTCCGCTGCGCGATAGTCCCTGATCAATCACCTTCAACGATCTGGATCAGATCCGGCTGGCGCCGGAAATGATCCAGGGCATAGCTGAGCTCGCCTTTGGCCTCTGCATGCAAAGTAAACAGCGGCTGGCCGCGTTTAACCGGGTCGCCCACCTTCACGTGCATTTCCACCCCGGCTGCCGGGGCATCCGGCGCACCCGCCAGTTTCGCGGTAAGCGCCACCCGGCGGTTGTGAATTTCCGTGACCATGCCGTTCTTCTCGGCCGTGATGTCATGGCGATGAGGCGCAACCGGCGGTTCGCGCATACCGCCCTGCGCCTCGCACAGGGCCTGGAATTTCGCCCAGGCGGCGCCGGTGTCGAGGATCTTCTCCGCGGTGCGCCGACCTTCGCCGCGGGTCTCCCGCCCGGACTGCTCGAGAAGCTGTCCCGCAAGCAACAGGGCGTGTTCACGCAAATCGCGGGGGGCGTCCGGTTCTCCTTGCAGTACCGCGAGAACGTCCCGGGCCTCCAGCGCGGGTCCGATACCGCGACCCACCGGCTGGCTGCCGTCGGTGATGATACTGCGTATGCTCAACCCCATTTCGCGGCCAACACCCTCGAAAACAGCGGCAAGGTGCCAGGCGGCTTCCGGCGATCGCACCTTGGCCGTGGGCCCAACGGGCAGATCGATGAGCACGTGATTGGAGCCCGCCGCGACTTTCTTCGACAGTACCGAGGCGACCATTTGCCCCTCACTGTCCAGTTCGAGTTGGCGCTCCACCCGGATGAGAATGTCGTCGGCCGGGCTGAGACGCACGGCGCCGCCCCAGACGATGCACGCCCCCTCCCGTTCCACAACGCCGCGCATCTGCTCCGGCGTCAGTACCACCGGCGCCAGGGTCTCCATGGTATCGGCCGTGCCTGCCGGCGAAGTAATGGCGCGCGAGGAGGTCTTGGGCATGGTCAATCCGAACGCCGCGGCGATGGGAACCACGATCAGCGTTGTGCGATTGCCGGGAATGCCGCCGATACAGTGTTTGTCCATGACTATGGCGCCACCCCACGACAGGCGGTCGCCTGCTTCCACCATGGCGCGCGTCAGACCGACAATCTCTCCCCGGTCCAGGTGATCGCCGCCACAGGCGGCGATGAACGCGGCGAGATGGGTATTGGAATACCTGCCGCCGACGATATCCTCGACAACCGCCCGCAATGCCAGTTCATCCAGCCGCTGCCCGTAGATCTTCGCGCGCACGTGCCGCAGGGAGTCGAGCGGATTGGGGTGGGAGAAATACGCAAGCGAGCCTGCTGCGGGTGTGAGCATGTCCCAGGCGGATTCGGACAGGCCGATTTCGTCGTTCGCAAGCAGGTGGTTGTGAACCACGTTCAGGGTGGCGATTATCGCCTTGTCGCCCACGTGCACCTTCAGACGCGAACGCGCCTCGAAGCCTTCCGAGCGGCAGATGTGGCAATCGCTGCGCATGAACACCACCGGCTCCAGGTAGGTATCGATCCCGAGCCGCCGCACTTTCAGCCCCGCATCCGGTGTCTCGGTTGTGGCTGCATTCATAACGTCCGTTTCTCCATCGATGGCCCTGCACCTCGCTTGTGGAACGACGGGCCGCTTGGGAAATGCCGGGACCGTCCCGGCGAAATTTACGACGCGGCGCGCGTTCCTGAAAAGAAAGATTCCGGAGTATAGACCGTGAAACGGGGTCCGGCGCCATCGACCGGAGTCAGGAGGGGCCCGACCACATCCCTGTAGCCGTGGCAGGAGGAAATTAGTGAGGACGAGTGCCGAGCAAGCTCCGGTTAAGGGGGAGATGAGTTTTCGCTTGCAGCGTCAGCCGGCATCGGCTCCCGTCCTCTGCCGTCTTCAAAAGCAAGCCCCGTGCCAATCCTAATATCCTGTACAATCATATACTTAACAACGGTCTGCCATACGATCTGCGCTCCATTTTGGGGCCGCGACGACTATATTGCACCGATTCCATGCATGGCGCCCGCTCCCGGTCTGATCGCAAAAACCGCTATACTTGCCCGGTGCTGGCGCTACGGCGCTTCGCCCGCCATTCGACCCGTGACATAGATAGCCGTGCCGGAAACCATCTTCGAAAAGATCATCAATCGCGAGATACCCGCGGAAATCGTCTATGAAGACGATCAGTGCGTCGCCTTCAGGGACGTAAATCCCCAGGCGCCCGTGCACATACTGCTGGTGCCGCGGACTCCCGTTGCCACGCTCTCGGAGGCGAAAGACAGTGACGGCGAGATGCTGGGTCACCTGCTGCTGGCGGCAAACAAGGTTGCCCGCGCGGAGGGCGTGGATGACGCCTTCCGGCTGGTGATCAACAACGGCGCCGGCGCCGGCCAAAGCGTATTCCATCTCCATTTGCATCTCCTTGCGGGACGCGCGTTTACCTGGCCGCCAGGCTGATCTCCGCGCTCCGGCCACTACCCGCAATCGTCCCGCCGTGCCCGTGAAACATCTGACAGATGATCTTCGCATCGCCTCTATCAAGGCAGTGACACCGCCGGCGGAGATTTGCGAAGAGATCCCCATTTCCGAGCCGGCGGCGCGGATAACGTTCGATACGCGCCGGTCGATCCATGACATTCTATCCGGCAGCGATGATCGCCTGATGCTCGTGGTCGGGCCGTGTTCCATCCACGATATCCGGGCGGCGAAAGAATATGCATCACGACTGGTCGAGTTACGGCGCGAGCTGGCCGAGGACCTGTTGATCGTCATGCGCGTGTATTTTGAAAAGCCGCGCACCACGGTGGGCTGGAAAGGGTTCATAAACGATCCGGATCTGGACGAAAGTTTCCGCATCAACAAGGGCCTGCGCCTGGCCCGGCAATTACTGCTGGAATTGAACGAACTGGGCGTGCCCGCGGGAACGGAGTTCCTGGATATCATCACCCCGCAGTACGTAACGGACCTGGTCAGTTGGGGCGCCATCGGCGCGCGCACCACCGAGAGCCAGGTGCACCGTGAGGTTGCCTCCGGGTTGTCGTGCCCGGTCGGTTTCAAGAATGGCACCGACGGCTCCACCCAGACCGCCGTCGACGCCATTCGCGCCGCGTCCGTTTCTCATCATTTCCTGTCGTTGCGCAAGGAAGGCAATTCAGCCATCTTCAGCACACGCGGAAACGAGGACTGCCACATCATCCTGCGCGGAGGCCGCAAGCCCAACTACGACGCCGCCAGCATCGAACGGGTGGCCACGGAACTTGAAACCGCCGGTCTCCCGATCCGCATCATGGTGGATTTCAGCCACGCCAACAGCGGCAAGCAGCATGAGCGCCAACTGGTCGTTGGCCGCGAGGTAGCGGACTCCATCGCCGCAGGTGAAAAGCGCATCTTCGGCGTCATGATCGAAAGCCACCTGGTGGCCGGACGCCAGGAAGTGACCGCGGGCGCGGACCTCGTGTACGGCCAGAGCATCACCGACGCGTGCCTCGGCTGGGGCGAAACGGAAACCCTGGTGCGCGAGCTGGCAGAAGCCGTGCGCCGCCGGCGCGCCGCGGCCTGACAGGACCCGTCCGCTATCCGGCTCAAAGGGTACGAATAATCCAGTGCACGGCATTGCGGTATCCGGGTGCCGGACACGCTGTAAATACATCCCTGTACGCTCGATCGCCGCGTCCCTGCGGCTCACGGTCCGCCACCCGGATACCGCAATGGCCCCAACCGTCTATACCGCACTGCGGGGGCGCCCGGATTATTCGTGAAGGCGAATCAGTGTCCGGACGGGTGGCATGGGGTATGGTCTATCGCGCGCAGCTTGCGAGCACGAAGA
>CAZNWR010000135.1:0-8069 GCA_964576645.1 uncultured Enterobacteriaceae bacterium
CTGGACGCGTCGCTGACGCCGGCACAACGGGTGGCGGCGACGCTTGCCTGGAGTCGCCTCAACTGGCCGTTCAAGCAATTCACACTGGCAAGCCCGGGCGGTGCCCTGCATTTGAACGGCCCCCTGTCGGCGCCCGTCCTCACCGGCAAAAACAACTTCCAAATCAACGGCAACACCGGGACCCTGGTGCTGGACGCTGTCCTCAACCGCAGGGGAGTGAACCTTCGAACAGGCGCCTTGACCGTGGGAAAAGCCGCCGTCACCGCAAGCGGCCAAGTGACGCTGGCGCCGGCAGGCCCCACCGCGGCACTGCACCTGCAATGGCAAAACGTCTCGGGACAGATCCCCTGGCTGGGGAACATCCGCTCCGATCAGGGCAGCGGCGAGCTGCACGGCAGCGCCGGCGCCTGGACGCTGGTTTCCAGCGGCGGCGTGGGTGGCAAGCATGTGCCGCCCGGTCAATTCGCGATCCACGGGACCGGGCACGGCTCGACCCTGACCCTGGACAAGTGGCAGTTGCGGACGCTGAACGGCGCGGTCAACGGAAGCGGGCGCCTTGTCCTGTCGGGCCGTCGCAGTTTCACGCTGCAATTCCAGGGGCAGGGCCTCGATCCGGGAGCGAACTGGCCGGGCTGGGGCGGCAAGCTGGACGTGAAGGGCCTGGCCCGCTCGGTGCCGGGCGGGAAAACGGATCTGCAGTTGGGCGTCCAGGGCCAGCTGCGCAAGCGCACGGTCAAACTGGACGTGGACCTGGGCGCTTCGCCCGATCTGCTGGCTGTGCGTCAATTACAGTTCAGTTCCGGCAGCGCCAGCGCCGCTGTGCGCGGCACCGTGGGCGCCACGTTAAACCTGTCCTGGGAGGTGAACGCACCGGATCTCAATGCCGTGCATCCGCGCGTGTCCGGGCGCCTGGCGGGGGCAGGGCAGATCCAGGGCACACTCGGGAAACCCGAAATCCAGGGGCATCTCGATGCCGAGCGGCTTCGTTCACCCTGGCTCGACCTCAACAAATTAAGCGCAAGGGCGGATCTGGACCTGGCCACGGGCCGCAAGCTGCAGGCATCGGTCAAAGTGACCGGCCTGCGTCGCGGCGCCTCGAAACCCGCGGACCTGGACATCCGGCTGCACGGGGATGCGGCCAGCCAGCAACTGCAAGTGGATGGCAACTGGGGCAAGAGCAGGCTGGCCCTCACCGGCGCCGGTTCACTGCAGGGCGGCAACTGGCAAGGAAAGCTGGAGACCGTCGCCTTCACAAATCCCGACGGGCATTCCTGGAACCTGGTCAGCCCGGCGGCGATGGATTTTGCCGGCGGCCGGGCCAGTATCGACAAGGCGTGCCTGCAGGGCCCGGAATCGCAATGGTGCGCGCAGGGAACCTGGACGCCCGGGACCGGCGCCTGGTCCTTGCAGTCCTCGGCCAGCGCCATCCCGCTGCAATGGTTTGCAGCGGCGCTGCCGCCGACCATGTCGCTGCAAGGCTCGGCGGCGTTTGACGCCGCCGCCACCGGCGCCGGCAGGTCGTTGCAAAGCGCGCGCGGCGATATCGCCCTGCACGGCGCCGCGCTGCAATTCGATACCGGCGCCGCGAAGCCGTACCGGTTATCCTTCAGCACCGGCTCCGGCAGCATGCGGCTCAAGGGGGACAAGCTGCATGCCAGCCTGGCGTTGAATTTCGATAAAGCCGCCGTGAACCCGCTGCGCGCGGATCTCACCCTGAGCGGCATCAGCGGCTGGCCCCTGGTACCGGCAAACGTGCGACTAAGCGGGGCCGTATCCGCCGGCGCCGACGACATCTCCTTTCTATCCACGGCGTTCGCCTATGCCACGGACTTGCATGGCGGCTTTCAGGCGGAGGTGAAGCTTTCCGGCACGCTGAAATCACCGCGCCTGGGCGGACATTTCTCGTTGCGGGATTGCAGCTTTGATACGCCCGACCTGGGAACCCACATTTCGCAGTTCAACCTCAAGGGGGAAAGCATCGGCGCGGACCGCTTCCGCGTCAACGGTGCGCTTCACTCGGGCAAGGGCGCGCTGAGAATTTCCGGGAACATTAATCCGGACGGGGGTGCCGGCAACCGCCTGAAGATCAGCGGCAAGCAGTTTGAACTCGTGAACCTGCCGGAAGTGTGGGCGCTGGTCTCGCCGAACCTGGATGTTTCGTGGAAGGCCGGGGGCCCCTACATCAGCGGCCGTGTCAATGTGCCGCAAGCCAAGATCAACCTGGACGAGGCGGCGGTCAAAACGCCGGTCTCCGACGATGTGGTGCTGGTCGGTCCCAAAGCCGAGGTAAAGCAGCCCCAACCACAGATGTTCGGCAGCGATGTTGAAGTGGTACTGGGCAAGGACATCAGCGTCCAGGGACGCGGCGTGACCGGCAAGCTGAGCGGCACACTGCATCTCAGTTCGCGGCCGGGATCCAAACTGCTGGCGGACGGGGAGATCAGGATCAACGACGGCACCTATTCGGCCTACGGGCAATCGCTGAAAATCCAGGAAGGCCGCCTGATATACCGGCATACGCAGGTCGACAACCCGAACCTCAGCGTGCGCGCCGTGCGCACCGTTCAGGATATCAGCGCGGGAGTCAGCGTTTCCGGCTATCTGACGCAACCGGACGTTTCCCTGTTTTCCTCCCCGTCCATGAACCAGGAGGAAACGTTGTCCTACATCGTGTTCGGACGCCCCCTGAAGAACCTCAGTTCCGGTAACGGCGCCTCCCTGATGGCGGCGGCCGCCTCAATGGGTCTGCAGAACAGCGGGCTGGTTACCGGCAGCCTCGCATCCATGTTCGGATTGAACAAGGTGCAGGTCCAGGCCGGTGACACCACCCAGTCCGCCTCGCTGCTTATCGGCAAGTACCTCACGCCGAGGTTGTACCTGAGTTACGGCATGGGCCTGTTCCAGACTCTGGCCACGGGCAAATTGCGCTACGACGTGAGCAAGCACTGGGCGATCGAAGCGGAAAGAAGCCACGAATTCGGCGTCGACCTGCTCTACAAGATTGAAAAATAATTGAATGTCCCGGGCGCCGGCGCGGCTGCGGGAAATCACCGTTTAAATACACTATGATCGCCGCAGGGACCGGGTACAACAGCAGGGGAGACAGGCAATGAACACTGAAGTCGGGGAAAATGTAAAAAACGTCGACACGTGGCTCAGGGGGCTGTTCATCATCATTTACGGGATCATCTTCTACGTGTTGTTCTGGATCATCTGGCTGGTGGTCATATTTCAATTCATCATGAAAGTGATCACCGCCGGGCTGAACGCGAACGTGATGGATTTCAGCTCCGGGCTGACGCGCTACGCCTACCAGATCCTGCGTTACGTGACGTTCCAGTCGGAGGAACGTCCGTGGCCGTTCAGTCCCTGGCCGGCGGCCGAAGAGGCGCCGCCGCCCGAAGATCAAACATAAAGAATTGCCAGGGGTCGAAGCGCCTGCTTCGACCCCTTTTCAGCCTGGACCGGATCGGGGCCGAAGCAGGCGCTTCGACTCCTGTTTGCAGATCAAGGATCACATGACCAGCGAACATACCAACGAATATTACGACGCCATGATCACCATGCTGGAGCTGATCTGGGGCGACGGCTTCATGGCGCCGGGCGGCGAGGGCAACGTCGCCAATATGGTCCAGCACCTGGACCTGCCGGACCGGCTGGTGCTGGATATCGGCTGCGGCATCGGCGGCCCGGCGTGCGCGCTGGCGCGGGACTACGGGGCCCGGGTGATCGGCATCGATCTGGAAGCGCCGCTGGTGGAGCGCGCCACGCGCCGGGCGCAGAAGCTGGGATTAAGCGAATCCGTGAAATTCCAGACCGTCGCCGCCGGTCCGTTGCCTTTTCCTGACGATACCTTCGACGTCGTACTCAGTTCCGGCGCCTTCACCCAGATGGAAGACAAGCTCGGCATGTTCCGGGACTGCCTGCGCGTGCTCAAGCCCGGCGGCGTGCTGACCTGTTACGACTGGATGCGCACGGACGCCGAATACAGCGAAGCCATGCTGCACTGGTTCGAGGTGGAAGGATTGACCTACGCCATGGCCACCCTGGAAGAGCACGGCAAATTGCTGCACGAAGCCGGATTCGAGGATATAGAGCTTCGCGACGCCTCCGAATGGTACGGCGCCGAAGTGGCGCGCGAATACGAACGCATGAAGGGGCCGCTGTTTCCGAAGATGGTTGAACTCATGGGCAAGGAAGACGCGGATCATTTCCTGGAGGACTGGCGCGCCATGGTGGAAGTCTGCCAGTCGGGGGAAATGCGTCAGGGCTATTACCGCGGGCGCAAACCCGCGTAAGGGCAGCTTCACTGCTTGCTCAGCACAGCACCGGCGCGCAAATACGCCTGCAGGGCCGGGGGCCGAATACCCGGCCCTGCAGGCAAGGATCAGAACCCGATACCGAGATAGCCGCCGGCGGTCCAGTAGTTGTTGTTCGGTTCGTTGGGCTGCGGCAGCCCCAGGCTGGTGAACGCGGCCCGGGTGGCGGCGTTGTAATCGGGATTGGTCAGGCCGGCGGCCACATGGTAGCGAAAGTCCGCGCCCAACTTGATGCCGGGAAATAGTTCGTACTCCGCGCCCGCGGCGAACTGGGCGCCGACGTCCAGATAATTGGACGACTCCGAGGGCGGACTGATGACCCGGAAATCGAGACCCACGGGAATGATCCAGGGACGCAGCCTGCTGCCTTCCATGAATTTGATCTTCGGCGAGGCGCTGACGGTCAATTGCATCATGTGTTGATCGCCGATCACAGGCGTTAGCGTGCCGCCGTTGACAAGGGTCGCGGCCGCCGTCGGCACGGTCAGCACCACATTTTTGGAATCCACCGAGCTGAACTCCACGTTGAGTTCCGCCAACGCCCAGGTTCCGGGAAGGATGCCCCAGGTATCGCGGGACAGCAGAAAATCGAACCCGGCACCGGCGTACCAGCCGTTATCGTGGCTGTTGGGCGTGGTGCCGGCCCCCAGCACGCCGCCCGCGTTGTAGAGATCCGTGAACGCACTGTTGCCGCGGTTGTCGGCCAGTCCCAGGAACCCGCCGCGGAAGAACACCATGTTGCCGGAGACTTTCGGCGGCTGTGAATGCACCCAGTTCTCCACCTTGGCAACGCGTTCGTCGAGCTGCTTGACCGGTTGCGCGGTCTCGCTCTCCACCCGCGTAACGCGCGTGTCGAGCTGTTGAACTTGCCGTGTCTGGGCGGGCTCCGTGGATTTGACCGCCTGCAGTTCGGCGCGCAGGCTGTTGATCTGGGCCTGAAGAGACTCGATCTGCTTTTCCATCTGTGCGGTACTGGCGGCGAAAGCCGGCAGAGTCGTGCAAAGCAACGCTGCCGAGATGACGGCAACCGCCAGCGTTCTCACGCATGTTCCTGTAGTCATTTCTGTTCCCCTGTGAAATGGATGTCGGCAAGAATCGCCGCGAAGTCTTGCATGCCGCGCCGCGGCAGGAATTGACTTATGTCAAAGAGATTCGAAGCCCCAAGGGGCAGGGAAGGGGAGAGAATTCCGCGCCGCGCAGGGTCAGCCGATCAACCGCGTCCGCCGTTTCGCAAAAGCCAGGCGCCGATGTCCGGCCAAGCCGTGCCGAGGGTGTTGGCTCCCATGAACAGGCCGATGTGGCCGCCCGGAACCAGTTTTTGCGTGATGCGATCCGGGGTCGTGCCCAGCAGACGCCGGGCTTCGAATACCTGCTCGCGGGGGGTAATGTCATCATCAGCGCCGGCCAGCAGATAGACCGGAACCGTAATGTCCTTAAGCGACAGTTTCCGCCCCAGCCCCACGAACTCGCCCCGGGCCAACCGGTTCTCCTTGAACAACTGGATAATGGCCTGGAGATAGAACTCGCCCGGCAGGTCGATGGGATTTTCGTACCAGCGCTCAAAGGTCTCGGTGCGTTTAAGGTAGTTGCGATCTTCGATGTGGGCGTACAGATCGAGATATTTCTCCAGGTACTGCTGGTCCGGGTGCATGTTCTTCCAGCCCGCCAGCATGAACTTGCCCAGCATGCGTCCATCGCCCGCCGCGACCATTTCTTCGTAAAAGCTGGTTGGCAGGTGATGCGCCATTTCCTTTATGGGGCCATGACCGGCATCGGTATCCATGGGCGCGCCGGCCAGCACCAGACTTCTGACCTTGCCTGGAAATCGCGCCGCGTACATGGCGCACATCCAGCCGCCCTGGCAGATGCCCACCAGGTTGACCGCGCCGCCCAGGTCATCAACCACCACATTGATCTCCGAGAGATACTTGTCGATATCGAAGTTCTTCATGGCTTCCGTCGCGCTCTTCCAGTCGGTGGCCAGAACGTGATCCAATCCGGAAGCGAGCAGCGTTTCCACCAGGCTCTGCCCCCTGGCATAGTCGACAATGGTGGAAGTGTGCCCGGCATAGGGTGCATCCACCAGCACCGGCGCAAGTTTCGTATCCGGTTTCGACCTGGAGAAATCGCGCAGCCGCATGGTGTCCAGATCCAGCCGTATCCGATTCTTCGTCGCCCAGCGCGGCTCAAGGCCGGCGGAAAGCTTCTCCGCCTCGGCCACAAACTTGAGATTGTCATTGAACAGCCGCAAGCCTTCCTCGCCCAGCTCGATGCCGGCGGCCAGCGGCCAGAACCAGGGAACGCTGTGTTCGTGATCAACCGTCGCGGTCTTCATGATTTTGAACTAAGCAAGAAGGGGGTTCACCCAAGAGGTTACTGTTGAATGCCGGGAACTAGCAAGGCGGGAATTCGTCTTAGCTAACAGGAATAGATATTTAAACAGGCTCGACCTGTCATGCATGACGGGGAGGTATGTGGGGAGCAGGTTGAACGATCAACTCAGCTCTTTAAGGAGAAAGTAAATGCGCATCCGCCTATTTTTTCTCACCGCGTTCCTCGCTCTCTGTTCCCTGCCGGCGCTTGCCGGTACCGGCACGTCCGACAGTGCCCTGCTGATCAGGATGTTCAGTCCCATGAACACATTCAATCTTTTTGGACGGGAAAATTCCCAGGACTTTGCCTTCCACTCGGCCAAGACCATGAAGTTCTGCGACACCAGGGACAAGGATGCCGTGAACCTGTGGGTAACCCACGGCAATTCGAAATCACTCCTGACCCCCGGCACCTGCTCGGACTATACCGCCAGGAATTTCAAGATCAGGCCCGCGCAGCACGTCAGCCAGAACTACGATCTGGTTGGGAAGATAGACCATCTCAAAGGTTAGCAAATCGCCGGTAATCAGCAGCGCACAGTGATCCTTCCGAAGTTTCACGCTGATTACCGGCGCTCCACCTTTTTCCTTCGTCGTTCGGGACGCGCCTCTCCGCCGTCATCCTGGACGCACCTCTCCGCCGTCGTCCTGGACGCGCTTCTCCGCCGTCATCCTGGATGCGCAGCGTCCAGGATCCAGTCGATTAGAGGCGTCCTTCGCGGACACTTTATTTACTGGATTCTGGCTTTCGCCAGAATGACGGGCCAGGCCGGCGAAGCGGAGACCTTCAAAATGCGTGGCGCAGCAGGATATAGAACACGATGGCCAGCGCGCCGCCGGCGGGAATGGTAATCAGCCAGGACACGACGATATCGCGCATGGTATTGAGGTTGATGGCGCCGAGTCCCCGCGCCAATCCCACCCCCAGCACCGCGCCCACCAGCGTGTGGGTGGTGGAAATAGGCAAGCCCAGCTTGGACGCCAGCACGATAGTGGTGGCCGCGCCGAACTCGGCGCTGAATCCGCGGGTGGGGGTCAGTTGCGTGATATTGCGGCCGATGGTTTCCATGACGCGCCAGCCCCAGGTAGCCAGCCCCACTACGATCCCGGCGCCGCCCAGGGCCAGCACCCACAGCGGTACCGGCGACTTGGCGGCAACGCTCTGTCCCGCGGCCTGGGCGACCGAGATCACCGCCGACATGGGACCGATGGCATTGGCCACGTCGTTGGCGCCGTGGGCGAAGGCCACGAAACAGGCGCTCAGGATCTGCAGGTAGACGAACAACCGCTCCACCTGCTGGTATTCCATCGTGTTGGTATGAAACTCGTAACGGCGCTGCGCCTCGTAACGCAGGCGCCGGACCTCATCCAGCACTCC